>NZ_JBWKZL010000008.1:0-253389 GCF_059424475.1 Lysinibacillus sp. GW247-5R2A
TTGGAGCGGGTGATGAGAATCGAACTCACGACATCAGCTTGGAAGGCTGAGGTTTTACCATTAAACTACACCCGCATTATTTTCAAAAAATATGGCGCGCCCGGCAGGAGTCGAACCCACAACCTTCTGATCCGTAGTCAGACGCTCTATCCAATTGAGCTACGGGCGCATATGAATTAATTAACTTTGTAATTGACTTTGGTGCGGCCGAGAGGACTTGAACCTCCATGGGGTTGCCCCCACTAGGCCCTCAACCTAGCGCGTCTGCCGTTCCGCCACGACCGCATTCAATTAGTAACTTTCTTATTGTACTATACATCAATAGAAAGTCAACCTTTTTCTTAAAAGAGATGAGCCATGAAGGACTCGAACCTTCGACCCTCTGATTAAAAGTCAGATGCTCTACCAACTGAGCTAATGGCTCAAATTAAGAAATGAATGGCTGGGGTACTAGGATTCGAACCTAGGCATGACGGAATCAAAATCCGTTGCCTTACCGCTTGGCTATACCCCAATAAGTGGCGGTCCCGACCGGGATCGAACCGGCGATCTCCTGCGTGACAGGCAGGCATGTTAACCGCTACACCACGGGACCAATATTATTTGCAAAGTAAATTATGAAAATGACCCCTACGGGATTCGAACCCGTGTTACCGCCGTGAAAGGGCGGTGTCTTAACCACTTGACCAAGGGGCCATGGCTCCGAAGGCAGGACTCGAACCTGCGACAACCTGATTAACAGTCAGGTGCTACTACCAACTGAGCTACTTCGGAATAATGTGTGTTATGTTGTCGTCGTTATCTTGTCGACTTTTACTATTATAGGGATAACTAAACAATACGTCAATCTTTTTTTAATATTTTTTTACTCTATTAATTTAAGCCTGCCCAAACACTTGCTACAACAGTACTTTTCAACATTCATTTTAATCTTTCTTACATATAACTGCTGGCAATTAGTACACGTATAGGTGTATCGTCGTTGTTTTTTTATAGATGATTTAGAAGTATGTAACGCTGAACAGAAACGAGGTGCCTTTACTTTATTTAATAGTTCCCTGAATTCTTTATCCCGATGCTGATACCCCTTGCCTTCAATATGTAAATGGTAATGACATAGTTCATGAAGTACAATGCCTTGAATTTCCTTAATACCATATAATTCAAAGGCTTTTGGATTGATCTCAATATTATGCGTTTGTAAAAGGTATCTCCCGCCCGTTGAACGTAATCTTCCATTAAAATAAGCTTGGTGTATAAATGGCTTTTGAAAACTTTCCAAAGAAATTCGACATACAAGCTGTTGCAGTTCCTCATTGTCCAACTTGATCACCCCCAACAACAAGAATACCACACTGTGTAGTATGCACAGTGTGGTAAAAATTTATTACTCAATCTATTAATTGATTTTTAGGAGGCAGCATTGTTAAAGATATCCGCCCTTTACTAACATCAATCTGTTCTACCCAAACGGTTACAATATCTCCTAACGCCACAACTTCTAATGGATGTTTAATGCGTTTATTTTGAAGTTTTGAAATGTGGACAAGTCCATCTTGCTTCACACCAATATCAACAAAAGCTCCAAAATCTACTACATTTCGCACAGTTCCCTGTAGCTCCATACCAACTTTTAAATCTTCCATTTTCAATACATCTGTTTTCAGCAATGGCTGTGGGAACGCATCACGTGGATCACGACTTGGCTTCATCAAAGTAGCTACAATATCTTGAATCGTGACAACACCAATCTCTAATACTCCACTTAATTGCTGGATATCCAAAGCAGCAATAGCTTCTTCCGCCTTTTTCGTTCCAAGTTCTTTTTTATCGATCTTTGCCTCTGCTAAAATCTGTTCGGCAAGATGATAGCTTTCAGGGTGGATGCCTGTAGCATCAAATGGATTTTTCGCCTCTGAGATACGTAAGAAACCAATGGCTTGTTCATAAGTTTTCGCACCCAATCTTGGAATTTTCTTTAATTGCACACGTGTAGTGAATTGACCATTCTCTTCTCGAACCTTCACGATATTCTCCGCAACTGTTTTAGATAAACCAGAAACGTATTGTAAAAGTGATGAAGAGGCCGTGTTTACATCAACTCCCACTTGGTTAACTGCTGTTTCTACTATAAATGATAATGATTCATTTAATTTCTTTTGAGAAACATCATGCTGATACTGCCCCACCCCAACTGCTTTTGGTTCAATCTTCACTAGCTCTGATAAAGGATCTTGTAAGCGTCGGGCAATAGACACGGCACTTCGTTGCTCAACCTGTAAATCAGGGAATTCAGCCCGAGCAATATCCGATGCTGAGTACACAGATGCTCCCGCTTCATTAACAATAACGTAGGCTACGTCCGTAGTTAGCTCGTTTAATACATCAACAATGAATTGTTCTGTTTCACGGGAGGCTGTCCCATTACCAATAGCAATTATACTTATTGGGTATTTTGCTAAGATTGCTTTTACAACAGCTTTCGATTTTGCCACATCTGGTTTCGGTGGATGTGGATAGATAGCGGTAACCTCTAGCATTTTCCCTGTTTCATCGACAACTGCTAATTTACAACCGGTACGATAAGCTGGGTCAACGCCCAAGACATATTTGCCTTTCATAGGTGGTTGTAATAGTAGATTACGTAAGTTTGCAGAGAAAATATGAATAGCCTGTGTTTCTGCCTTTTCAGTAAGCTCATTACGAATTTCTCTTTCTATAGAAGGTTGAATTAAACGCTTGTACGAATCTTCGATAGCTAGCTTCACTTCAGCAATAGCAGGAGATGTTCCCGTTGCTGGTATCCATTCTTTCCACATGATCATCAATACGCGATCCACCGGAACATGAATCGAAACTTTTAAAACATCTTCTTTTTCTCCACGATTTATCGCTAAAATACGATGCGGAACAATTCGATTAACAGGCTCCTCATACTCGTAGTACATTTCAAATACATTTTTCTCATCTATTTCTGCATTTTTCACACTCGTTACGAGTATGCCATCTTTCAATGAATACGTACGAATTTTCTCACGAATAGTAGCATCATCAGCAAAGCGTTCTGCTAAAATATCTCTCGCTCCTGCTAGCGCGTCTTCAGTATTAGCTACTTGATCATTATCGACGAATTTAATAGCTAGTTGCTCTAGTGGATCATGACTAAAAGCTACTAAAAGATCTGCTAGTGGTTCTAAGCCCTTTTCTTTTGCAATAGTAGCCTTAGTACGACGCTTTTGCTTGTAAGGTCTATATAAATCCTCTACACGCTGTAGTACTGTTGCTGAAAGAATAGATTTTTCTAATTCTGGTGTAAGCTTATCTTGCTCTTGGATTAATCGAATAACCTCTTCTTTCCGTTGTTCGAGCTGCTGTATGTAATGATAACGATCCTCTACAGCTTTAATTTGCACCTCATCCAGAGATCCCGTTACTTCTTTTCGATAACGCGCAATAAACGGAACTGTATTTCCTTCTTCTAATAATTTAATAACAGCATCAACTTGCCCTGGTTTAACCGTTACATCTTTTGCAATGAGCTGTAACATTTGCTTTTGTTCCACACCATCACTACCTTTTTCTTTTCATTTTACCATTACACTTTACTAAAAATGCAAAAAAATAGTCTACTCAAACGAATATGAGTAGACTATTTTCAAACATTTAAAAGGTGTTTAGTATGATTCACAGCACACCCATTGATGGATTAGAGCGACACACTGCCACTTGCTAGAATAGCCTCTTGTAATTTCTTGATTGCTTTTCTTTGTATTCTAGATACATGCATTTGAGAAATCCCTAATTGTTCTCCAGCTTCTTTTTGACTTAGTTGCTCTAAATATGTAAGCTGAATGATTTGTTTTTCTCTTTCATTCAAAACAACCATTGCCTCGGAAACAATCATTCGTTTATCAGTCATTTCATAGCCATCGTCTTCCCTACCCAAAATATCGAATAGTGTTACAGTGCTACCATCTGAATCTGACTCTATTGAATGATCCATAGAAAGAGCTTGATAACTACGGCTCATTTCCATAGCCTCTAATACTTCTTCCTCCGCTACCTCTAAACGCTCGGCAATTTCTTGAATGGATGGAGAACGCTGCAATTCAATAGTCAGCGCCTCCACCGTTGATTTGATTCTCGGCCCAATTTCCTTTATGCGTCTAGGCACATGAACATCCCATGTTTTATCACGTAAAAAGCGCTTGATTTCCCCAACAATTGTTGGTACAGCAAATGCTTCAAAACTACGGCCAACATTTGGATCAAAACGTCTAATTGCACCTAATAAACCCAGCATCCCTACTTGAACAATATCATCATAATAAGATTTACCATTCGAATACTTACGTGCTATTGACTCAACTAGATATCGATAATGAATCACTAAATTCGTTTGTGCTTCATCGTCCTCTGTTGATTGGTACAATTCAATCCACTTTAATACATCTTCCTTGGATGAAGATTTATGTAGTGATTCTTTCGACATTTTTTTCCACCTGCTCCCTAGTGACATACTTTGTCATAAAGACAGTTACGCCACCATCGTTATTGATCATCACCTCATCCATCAAAGTTTCCATTAAATAAAGCCCTAACCCACCTTCTCTTAGCCCTGCAATATTTTCCTCAGGATGGTACGGTCCAATCTTAGTCTTAATCTCCTCAAAATTAAAACTATTACCGTAGTCTGCAATCATCAATTCCATTTTATTGTCGTATAACGCACAGCCGATGACGATTTCGCCTTCTTCATCTTCTTTATATGCGTGATGCACGACATTAGTGACAGCCTCACTTGCAGCAATTTTCAAATCTTCGATATCATCATAATTAAAGCCAATCCTGCTTGCTAAGCCCGAGACAGTTAACCGAATAACACTGACAAATTGCGGTTTAGCAGGAACTCTAATTTCAATATAGTCAAATTCCTTCATTATCTTAATTCCACCTTTTTATCAGTTTCGATATCCATCAAATCACTCAGTCCTGTAATTTCAAACAATCTTTGTAATCTAGTCGATAAACCAACGAGCTTCACTTTGCCATTCTCACGTAATGTTCTTTTATAAAAGGCAACAAAAATTCCGAGTCCAGTACTATCCATGTAATTTACCTTTGATAAATCGAGTTCAATTTCCAATCCTTCTGTAATCTTTACAGCTTCCAATTCTTCACGTAATCCTGATGCCGTAAACGTATCAATTTCACCTTCAACAAAGCCGAATAATTTATGATTAATTTCTTTAAAATGTATTGTAACGTCCATATAGCACACCTCCACCATATTTGTTAGACTATTTTCTGTTCCCTGTTTCATTAAACCGTAAACCTATTTTTTTAAAATAACTACAGTAAAATCATCTGTCAGTTTAAAATCCTGTATTTTTTCTATCTCTCTATATAGAAGCAAACACAATTGTTGAGCTGATAAGTACTTATTTTCTTTTATGAGTGCTGAAATTATTTCTCTTGAATTTAAGTCTTCCTGCCCTCTAAATTCTGTTACTCCATCGGTCATCATGATGATCAAATCATCTTCCTCTAAAACAATTTCATGAAATGTATATTTGGTTTCAGACAACACACCCAGTAATAAGCCTTTAGCTTCTAAAGGAATAAATTCATCTTGCTTGGCTCTATAATGCAAAGCCGGCTCATGTCCTGCAGAAGCATAGGAAAATATGTTTTGGCGAATATCTAAGCAGCCATAGAACATAGAAACAAACATACTATCATCAACACCTTTTTCTATTACCCTATTAATGACTTCTAAAACATACGAAGGATCTTTATAGGCATAACCCAATGTCTCAAGTCCGTATTTCACCATAGACATACATAAGGCAGCAGGTACTCCCTTTCCTACAACATCTGTTACTGCCACACTTAAATATTCTTCTCCATCATGAAAAAAATGAACATAATCACCATTCATTTTACGAATAGGAATCGAAATCATTCCTATATCTATACTTTGTAGCTCAGGCACATATGATTTCAATAAGGTCTTTTGAATGTTAGTTGCAATCCTCATTTCCAATTCATACTCAGCCTGTTTTTGTAGTAAGCTTTGATGCTCTCGATGTGCCATACCATAATGCACCATCACTTCAATAAGAAAATCATATGCTGGCTGCGATTCACCCATTCGATTAGGAAATATTGCTTCTACAGCATTTTTATGAATACTAACAACATCCTCAGGGGCTATACTTTTTTGAATTAATTGACGTGTGAAATTTTGAGCAATATATAAATTTTTTTCTGTTTGATTCAACATATAATCTGACAATATTTTTTTATACTGAGCTTCTAATTGTTTCAATTTCTTCACGTCCTAACGCAGCCATTTTTCAGTCCTTATTGTTGTACCCTCTCCAATGACAGATTGGATGTGTAAGCTGTCCATCAATCGCTTAACCCCTGGAAGGCCCGCACCTAGCCCCCCCGATGTAGAATAACCATCCTCTGTTACTTTGCGAATATCCTTAATTCCAGGTCCTTGATCAGTTGCAACAACTACTATTTTCTTTTCAGTTTCTGTCTCAATTCTTTCAATTTCAATTATACCTATACTGGCATATAAATAAATATTTCTTGCTAATTCACTAATAGCTGTGGTTATACGAGCTTGATCAGCAGTGCCAAATCCAATTGCCTTTGCCTCATTACGCCCCAGTTGTCTTGCTGCAATAATATCCCATTCTGTAATAATTTCAACCGAAGACTTACTTGTCACTGCTGTCCCTCCATTTCCTTACGGAGTAATACCCTTTTATTTTTATTCGACATATTACACACAAACTATATAGTATTTATAAATGGAATATTCTATGTATATTTTCATATACCTTTAAGAATTTTTTCAATAATCTATTTTTATTGAAAATCTTGTGTATATCTTAAATCTTTTTTTATTATTTATCAAATACGTCATAGCATAATAACGAAGAGATTTTTTGCTACCATCAAACATTTCAACATTCTTCCTATGTTCGAATGACATAAGATTTTCAAAGTATATGAAATAACTGAAGGAATTGAATAGACAAAAAAGCACCGAGATTCAATTATCTCGATGCTTTCTATACACATATGTATATCAAAATTTAACTAGACCTAAACTGATCATCAACGCACCATCAACTTTTTCCATCACAGCATGATCAAGTTGTGTAATACGATCTGTCAATCTTGACTTATCAATTGTCCGCACTTGTTCTAGCAAAATAACCGAATCACGTTCAAAACCATACTTTTCAGCATTGATTTCAACGTGTGTCGGTAACTTTGCCTTTTGAATCTGTGCAGTGATAGCCGCGATGATGACAGTCGGACTAAATCGATTGCCAATATCATTTTGAATAATCAGCACCGGCCTAGTGCCCCCTTGTTCAGAGCCTACTACCGGTGATAAATCCGCAAAAAAAACGTCACCACGTTTTACATTCAAAGTGTCATCCCCCGCTTACGAGACGCTCCACCATATGTTGTGCTTCATATTCTGCATGCAAGCATTCACTCGCGATCATTAAATTAATATGAGACATTTCAACATATCCTTTAATCATAGCTTCCCGTATTTGATTTGGTTGCTCCTGCATTAAATTTTTGCGCGCTAAAGAACGCACAAAAGATTCACCTTCAATTACTTCCTTTGTTTGTAGAAATAGTCTGTCTTGAACAGCAATTGTAGCTTCTCTTAACTTTTTATCGTACACAGCAAGCACCTCCAACGGAACCATACACTTTTCATTACTTCCCATTCTATCATTGAAAGATATTGTTGAAAAGACATGAAATGACAAAATATCTGACAATTTGAAGTACAAATTGTAAAAATATGTTGGCTGTCGAAGGTATATGACGAATAATTATTATTGCAACTTATTACCAATTATGATTCATCTATCATTCGGAAAAGAAATAAGATCTCCAGTGCTTATTAATTGACCAAATTCTTCATACTGGCATAAATTGAAAGCTAAAATATATTGACATAAGTGTGTGTGTTCATTAAAAGTATATTCTAGGAACTCTTGCTGTGATCATGCATGGTATTTCATAGTTAATGGTTTCAAGCTTAGTTGCCCATTCATCGATAGAAATCCTATTCTGTCCTTGTTGGCCAATAAGTGTTACCTTCTCACCTATAGCATATGCTTTTGGTAGGGCAACCATACATTGGTCCATACAAATTCGTCCAACAATGGGCATTCTCTGTCCATCAATTAAAACTTCTTGCCCACCTAACTTACGAATAACACCATCTGCGTAACCTATCGGAAGAGTTCCAATCCACATATCTGTTGGCGCAACATATGTAGCTCCATAGCCTACAGATTCACCTTTTTTTATTTCCTTCACATGAACAAGTTCACTTTCGAGTGAAAATGCAGGTTGTAAGGCAAAGGGTAGAATACTCTCTACATAGGAGGACGGTGATAAGCCATACATTGAAATCCCATATCTAACAGCATCATACTGCAAATTAGAATCCTTTACTAATGAAGCTGCTGTATTAGATGCATGAACAAGTGGCGGCTTTATCGGCAATACTGCTAAACAGCTTTCAAAAAATTGTACTTGCTGATCAAAATAAGTTGTATCTTTCTCATCCGCTGTTGCAAAGTGCGTAAATATTCCGTTCAACTCTACATTATCAGTAGACTCAATTGTTTGATACAATGCTAACAAATCCTGCTCAGAGCGAATGCCGATTCTACCCATACCACTATCAACTTTCATATGTAGCTGTAAAGGAAGCGCTTCATTGGCTATAAGTGGTGCCGCTTGCTGTACCCACTCACTTCCATACACAGTGAGCATAATGCGCTGTTGAGCTGCGAAAGGGGCAAAGGAAATTGGAGATGCACCTAATATTAGTATGTCTGGATCTTCAAAATGTGCTCGAATATGTAATGCTTCATCAGGCGTTGCCACTGCAAGTATTGTGGCACCAGCCTCAAGAGCTGCCTGTGCTACGGCTACATCTCCATGACCATATGCATTCGCCTTTACTACAGCAATTATTTGAACATTAGGTCGTATAAATTTTTTAAAATTTTTGACGTTTTGTTGGATTGCTTGTAAATTTATCATTGCTTTCGTTGGTCGAAAATATTGCTGTGTCTTCATAAGAATACCCTCTTTATTTTTAATTAAAACATTATGTATTACATACATATTATTTATTTAGCTTGTACAATTATACGTTTATTAGTCCTGAAACGTTTACTTTATAGACAATCACTTAACATTTTCTAAACCACAAATTTTTATATTGTCAATAAGCTACAGCTTTCCTTAACTAGAAAGCTGTAGCTAGAAAAGTTACTTCATACTACCTATCGTCATAGATGTAGCAACTTCAATCATTTCTTCACGCGTTAGTTTACTGGAAGCTACAAAGAATTCAACACCATCTTTTTCCCAACTAACTGAAGTATCTGTAATCGCACCTATTGTAAATCCTAAATCAACTGGATCACCAGGCGAAGATACTGGTAACATAGAGTTTTCCTTTGTCACTGGCTGTTGCATAACTGTAAAGGCCTTTTCTCCTTCAAACGTTAGGATAACGCGTTCCACACCACTTTCTTGAACGACTTTTTCATTCGCCAATTGTGCCCAATTTAATACTGGGTAGCTAGTTTGGAACTCTTGATATTCTACTTCTGCACCAACTGCTTCTTTATCTTCTTTGTCTTCGTTACCATCTTTCTCTGCTGGTGTAGCTTGTTCACCTTTAGTGTTATCTTTATCTGTAAATTGCTCAACTGCATACTCTTTGGCAGCATGCTGCACACCTAATTTAATTTTCTTAAATGTAATTCGAATTTGTTCTTCTTTCACATCGTTCATAATGACAACAGAAGTTGGTAGTAAAGTTTTCTTATCTACTGTAATCACCTGATGAGGCATACTATTTTTATAACTATTTCTAGTAGCTGCTTCAAATATATATGCTTTCTCTTCCTCTTTCATGACAAGATTTTTATCTTCTGCTAAATCTTCTGCAAGAGCACCTATTAGATAAGCTTGACTATTCTTCTTAGGCCAATCACTTTGGAATTTATACATTTTGTTTAATGTTGGTGTTACAACAAATACGCCATCCGCATTACGCACAATCATTTGAGAAACATCTTTTCCACTTTCCATAACTTCTACTCGATAGAAATCAGGTTTAGTATGCCATACTGTTACATTATAATTTCTAGGCTCCCCACCAGATTTAATCTCCATCGTAGCATTTAATTCATAGCCATTTGTCTCTCCCCATTTACCATTCACTTTCTTCAACACTTTTTCCTGTGAGGCTGTACCACATGCCGACAGAAGTAATATCGTACAAAATAAGACGAGCCATTTAACTATTCGGTTGCCCACGCTTTCACCCTTTCTTCTTTCAAATCCACTACGACAATATATGAACCGTATTTGTCAGTTATGTCATTTGTAGAAAAGGCAATATATTTAAATTTACTGGCTAACCTTTTTAGACAACTTCATTCCTATTCTAATAAGATTACTTGAGCAGCTGCATATTGCTTGGAATGGGTAATACTAACAAAACCATTGGCAAGCTCGCCCTTAAAATATATAACAGGTTTTCCAGCCTCTCCTCGTAATATCTCCATATCATGAAGTTTACATTGTTCGCCAATGCCAGTACCCATCGCTTTTGAAAATGCTTCTTTCGCAGCAAAGCGTCCTGCTAAAAATTCTATTTTACGAGTTTCTGAGTAGCCATCAAATATTTTTTTTTCCCTTGTTGATAAAATGCGGTCTTTAAATTTATCTGTACGCTTCATCGCTTTTTCAATACGGTCTATTTCTACAATATCAAGACCAATTCCCTTAATCATGTGACCTTCTCCTTTACCTATTTCCAACAAGGCATGTATAATAATTGTAAATTGAGGTGGAGCCATGTTTAGTAGAACAGAAAATTTTAAGCAATATACAAAGTATTACCCTGTTGTGTCAACGTTAATAGCAATCAATTTAATTCTTTATGTATTGTCTCTTTTACCCGGTGTAGGAACTCTTTTGTGGAATTACGGAATTCAAGCGAATTTCCTCGTTCAAAAAGGTGAGTGGTGGCGTGTATTCTCTGCTATGTTTTTACATGCAGGGTTTATGCATGTGTTTTTTAATATGTTTTCCTTATATCTCTTTGGACCAGAGCTTGAAAAAATTGCAGGTAAAGCCCGTTTTATTACAATTTATTTAGTATCGGGTATTGTAGGCAACATGGCAACCTACATATTCTATGATAGTAGTTATGCGAGTCTTGGTGCAAGTGGAGCTATTTTTGGAATTTTTGGTGCTTTTGGGGCATTAGTGTACTATACTCGTAGAACAATGCCAATGCTTCGTAAGCTTATTTTACCAATCATCATTATCAGTGTCATTATGACTTTTCTTCAACCGAATGTAAACGTTTTTGCACATTTAGGGGGACTAGTAACTGGATTCATTCTAGGGCTTATTTATTTACATCCAAAAAGAATTTTAAGCTGGCGCAAACAAAAAATGGCGGGTAGACCATAATTTAAGAGAGGAGCAGCACCATGGGCTATAAGTTAAATCCCATGGCACTGCTCCTCTTTATATGAATCGCCTTTTACAGGGCAACCGTGGCTTCATTGGTCATCTTAATTTTTTTCCATTCAGCTGCCGTTATACCATAAACCACTTGGTCTACATGATGATCATACAGCCACTCCGCATCCCTTAATCGCCCTTCTTCATGAAAGCCCAACATTTTTGGAATCGTACGGCTGCGAATATTTCCAACTGCTACCCTCACTTCAATACGGTGTAGCTTCAAATAATGAAAGGCGTAATCCATTAATGCTTTCATTGAATTTGTTACAAGCCCTTTGCCTACAAACTCATTCCCTAACCAATAGCCAATACTTGTCCACTTATGTTGCCAGTTGATTTGATGATACCCTATGACACCCGCGAGTTGTCCATTATAGTAGATTCCTGCCTGTATCCCGTTGTTATCAGCGTATTGTTGCATAGCCTTTTTTACAAATGCCTCGGTATCGTTAACCGTTTGAACACCATCTACAAAAGGTAACCATTCACGTAATGTATCCCTTGAACGATCAGTCAATGCAAATAAATCATGAACATCACTTAAATCCAATAATTTCAAATAAGCGTCTTCATTAATATCATATTTAAACATAGTCCCCACCCCTTTTGTTCAATTTATTTTATTATAACTTCATTACCAAATATTTGTATGCAAAAAAGCTAATTCTTCCAAAAAATTGAAAGAGTTAGCTTTGCATTTAATGTTCGTACCAAGATAATATTGTTTCAGCATCTCGTTGTTCCAGACTTGAAACACTACCTGTTGTACCGGATGCACCGGACATGACTGTTGCTTTTATAGACATAACATTTTTCCTTTTTTGAAAATACGATTGTGTACTTCCCATTGATTGTATACGTTTTTTCTCCACTATCAATGTGATTCGACTGAATACTCTATATTGTAAAGCCAGTTGCTTCCCATCAATTTGATAGCCTGCTGTTTTATGCTGCCAAACCCCAAGTAGTATCGTTAATGGTATTAATAGCAATGACAATAAACCATACGGGTAGAAGAAATAAATACACGCACCAATAATAGGGACAAGCCAAATAAAATCTATGCGATAAAAGAAAGGTCTTGCTTTTTTAGGTGATCGAATAAAGGAAGGATTCCAATTCATATCTGGGAAAAGATCCTCTAATGTCTGCATACAATCTTGTTTCTTAATGAGTGGAAATAAGGTGATTTTTTTATCCTTCCCCTCTTCACCATTACCTCCAGCACTCTCCACAACAACCGTTGCAAATCCTGTTAATTGACGCAATGGATTTTCAACAATACGAATAGCCTGGATTCGGTTTAAAGGTAAGGTTATACGCTTTTTCTCTAAAAGGCCTTTAGTGATGACCAGCTTATCTTCTTCGATACGGACTGTATAATCATAGTAATTAATAAGGGTAATAAGGACAGAAACCACCCAGGCTACTATTAAAATTAACATAACCGATATCGCTATTAAAAAGGCCCCAACTTTCACAAAATCAGCCAACTCATGGAAAACAGTTTCATAAGGAATAATATCTGAGAACTGAGAGGCGATAGCAGCAAGACCAGATAACACAACACCAATCCCACCAGAAGTTGTGGCTAACACAAGTAAGTCACGGATGGACATATGGTAAATAGTTGGTGCTGAAATTGAAATTGGATCGTCTGCGACCTCCGTTTGATCTGCATATTGTTGATTTACTACACCTTCATTTTTGGCACGGCGCATTTCTAGTTCAATAACATCTGCCGCTTCTTTACGAATTGCAGTAAGCTCTACTTCAGGCTTGCCACCTTTACTCCCTGCTGTTTCCACTTGAACTTTGACTAATCCAAAAATACGATGAAAAATTCCCTCATTGTAGTTCAAACTTTGAATACGTTCAAACGGAATATAACGCTTCTTTTTAACAAACAATCCATATTTGATACGGAGTTCTCCATCCTCGTACCAATAGACAAATGTCCGCCATTTAATAATGCCTCCAATCAATGCAAGGAGTGCGGCTATTCCCCATACACCGAAGAGTAAAATGGTATCAAAAAAATGATCACTACGGAAATTCAGTGAAAAGTTAAAGCCATTCGTTATGATAATGATCGCAATGGGCAATATCATACTTTTTAATGCTTTGACGCTCGTAATTACTGCTGATATAGGATGTAAACGATTAATCTCCTTAGACATCATCTTCCGCCACCCTTGCTAACTCAGAGATACGAGCACGAAGTGAATCTGCTTCGTCCATGATAAGTGCGGGAATTGTATGTACGGTTGCTGCCGTTGATATGGAGATATTACCTAAATCATATTTCTTTAAAATCGGTCCCTGTGTCGTATCAACATGTTGGACACGAACCATTGGTATGAGTGTCCGTTTTACTACAAATAAACCATGTTGTACTTCAATTTCATGTTCTCGTACTTCATATCGCCATCGTTCCCATCTAATTTTAGGAAAAATAAAAACTGATAATATGGCACTTAATACTACAATTGCCCCAGCTATGAAGTAAATAAACGTTGGCCATTCAAAATAATAAGTACCATAGCTTACGATTCCTGCTGCAATTAATAGCACCACTGTTTGTATGACACCATATAAACGCCATACGGTTAACCCTTTACGGGAAATTTGATGCACCGGTTGAGCTCTCATTGTCGTTCCCCCTCTTTTCTATAGTAGGTTATACGGAATTCATGACCGTTTTGTTTCAACTATATACGAAAAAAAACCTTACAGCCAGTATGACTGCAAGGTTTAAATATCCACTTACGAAAATTAATCTTCGTGACGTCGAGGAGAACGAGAACGACCTTGTCCACCTTCACGACGGCCTCCTTCACGACGACCACCTTCACGACGACTACTACTGTTACTATTACTATTACGGCGATCTCCACCACGAGAGTCACGACGTCCACCGTAGTTACGATTATTACCACCGCGACCACGATCTCCACCGCCACGATTACTGCTAGAGCGTTCACGACGCATTGGCAATGGACGTTCTTCTGAAATTGTTACTGGTGTATCATCTGGCTCTTTCGTTAATGAGCGAAGAGCAGCTGCAACAACATCAATTGCCTCATGATTCTCAAGTATTTCTGAAGCAAGTGTACGGTAATCACCTAAGTTGTTATTAGCAATAAGACCTTCAAGAGTATCAAGAGCTAATCGTTGTTGTCCTACTAATGCTTCATCTGTTGTCGGCGGACGAAGTGGAGTCATACGTTTCTTCGTAGTTTCTTCCACAATACGTAAGTAACCCATTTCACGTGGCGTTACAAACGTAACAGCAAGACCTGACTTACCTGCACGACCTGTACGACCAATACGGTGAACATAAGATTCAGGGTCTTGTGGAATATCGAAGTTGTATACGTGTGTGACACCAGAAATATCAAGACCACGTGCCGCTACATCCGTCGCAACAAGGATATCAATTTTATTTTCTTTAAATTGACGCAATACAGAAATTCGCTTAGCTTGACTTAAATCACCGTGAATACCTTCAGCAAGGTAACCACGAATAGATAAAGCTTGTGCTAGCTCATCTACGCGACGTTTTGTACGACCAAAGATAATAGCAAGTTCTGGTTGGTGAACATTTAATAAACGAGATAAAACATCGAATTTTTCACGTTCAGCTGATTTCACGAAATATTGATCAATATTATCAACAGTTAATTCTTTTGCTTTAATTTTTACAATTTCTGGATCACGCATAAATGTTTCCGCAATTTTACGGATTGCTGGCGGCATTGTTGCTGAGAACAGTAATGTTTGACGCTCAGAAGGAACGTTTTCTAGGATGGAATTAATATCATCGATAAAGCCCATATTTAACATTTCATCAGCTTCATCCAGTACTAATGTTTGCACATCTTCTAATTTTAACGTACGACGATTAATATGGTCAATAATACGTCCTGGCGTACCAACAATGATTTGAGGTTTATTTTTCAGTGCACGGATTTGACGACCAATTTCTTGCCCACCGTAAACTGATAATAATTTCACACGTTTATCATAGCCAATCTTGTAAAGCTCTTCAGATACTTGAATAGCTAATTCACGAGTTGGAGCAATAACCAATGCTTGGATATTAGGGTTTTTTGGGTCGATTTTTTCAATTAGTGGAATCCCGAAAGCGGCAGTTTTACCAGTACCCGTTTGCGCTTGGCCTAATACATCACGGCCTTCAATAGCAAAACGAATAGTACCTTCTTGGATTGGTGTTGCTTCTTCAAATCCCATACGCTTTACAGAGCGTAATGTAGATTCGCTAATATTTAATTCTGAAAAATTTGTCAAACTTCTCAATCTCCTTTTTTTCCTTTTAAGTTGACAAATGGTTACATTTTCAGATGAAGTTGTCGGCAAATTCGAGCCTGTATAGTGGAACGTTTCCGTTACTTAAAAATTCTCTCTACATGATCATTCATGTAGAGCTCTCTTATATGAAAAGGAAAGCCCGGTCTTTACCGAGCGGTTCGATTCTGTCGTAATTATTCACTTTAGAATAAAACCGTTGTGTTCAAAAAAAAGTACTCTTCAACCAAATATGAAGAGTCTTCGCACAAAATGTATCCATTGCTTACACTAGTCTAACATGGCTTTAATACGTATGCAACGATAACGCATGAGTCGTAATAATCTGACTACTTCAAGTGTCCATTAAAAACTGCAAAACCCGCGGAAACCAATCGGAGCAATCTTCCTCAAGACATATGTGATGCCTTCCATTATCAGAAAAATACAAAATTTTATTTGCGGAAGCCAATTCATCATAAAGAAATTGCGCTGTGTTAAATGGCACAATTCCATCCTGTTTCCCTTGCACAATAAAGACAGGAATTTCAATATGCCGATAATACGGTTCCACGATGCGGACCAATTTCATAAATTCAATTGTTGAAGCTAATGGCACATTATTAAACTTATGTCGATAACGTAAAAATAGCTCATTATTCGTTAAATTATGATGATATGCATCTGTCGCAAGCAATTTGAAATCAATAACCAGTTGCTTAGGACTAATATATTTTGCAGCAGCACTCAATAATACTAGCTTTTTTACCTTATATCGCTTCGCCAAATATAAAGCTATAATGCCCCCCATTGAAAATCCAACAACGATAATCTCATCTACTTTTTTAGCTAATGACCGTATAGCTAGCTCTGCGTCCATTAACCAGTGCTTTGCAGTAAATCCATCCATATGCAAGGCTTCACCATGCCCCGATAATGTTGGTTCTACAATGAGCCAATCTGTATGCGTCCGTAAGTATGTTGTAAACGGCTCCATCTCATAGGGACCACCTGAAAACCCATGAATGCATAGTACACCTATTGACAAATCCCTCACCTCGTTTAACAAAGAAACCTCTAAAAAAATGAATCGGTGAGCAATTTATCCCACCGATTCAATGAAATCTATGACGTAAAAGCTTGTAAAATTGTCTCTAATTTCATCCCACGGGAACCCTTCAGTAAAACAATAGATGATTCATTAGCAAGTTTTAATTTTTCAATAATAGCCGTATAATCATCTTCGACATATAACAATCGCTCTGCTCCAAAGCGCTCTTTTAATACTTCATAAAGATGAGTCATTCGAGGTCCAAATAGACAAACGTAATCGATTTCTTGCTCATCTATATCCTCCGCTAGCCCTTCATGGAAACGCTGTTCATCCGGCCCAAGCTCTAGCATATCCCCTAATACAAGCCATTTTTCAGGTCGAATAGTTGAAGTAGCGATAAATTGAATAGCCGCTTTTACAGAGGTAGGCGCAGCATTATAAGCATCATTAATAAATAATGCACCATTTGTACCTTGTACTTGTTGCATCCTCATATCTGTTAATACTACCTGCTCTAAGGATGTACGAATTTGCTCATTTTTTAAACCTAGCTGATGAGAAATTAACATGGCAACCAATGTATTTTTCACTTGATGCTTTCCAAGTACAGAAATAAAGAAGTCACCCTCTATCATACCGTGGGTAGTAAAGCTACTGCCATTAGCATTGGCATGAATATGATCTGCATATAAACGGTTATTTGGCTCTAATCCAAACGCTACAGCATTTAAATGCTGTTCCTTAGCCACTAATTGGTGTAGCAATGGTTCATCTCCATCATAGAATAATAGGCCGTCCGGCTGCATTCCTTGAATAATCTCAAACTTTGCCTGTGCGATACCTGCCCGGGACCCCAAGTCCTGCATATGGGCCTCACCGATATTTGTAATAACTGTCATATGTGGCTGAGCAAGCTTTGTTAAAAATTCAATTTCGCCGAACCCACTCATTCCCATTTCAAGGACAGCTACCTCTGTATCTTCATCAAGCTGTAAAATGGTAATCGGTAAACCTAGTTGATTATTAAAATTCCCAATTGTTTTTTGAACTTTAAAGAACGGTGCAAGTGTACCCGCTAAAATATCTTTTGTTGATGTTTTACCGTTAGAGCCAGTAATACCAATAAATTTGGCTTTATGTTCATTCCGATAAGCTCGAGCCATTTCCTGTAAAGCTATTTCTGGATCATCCACAAACAATAAAGGTATACCCTCGGGCGGATTAGGTTCATCCTTTTGCCAAAGAGAAGCACCTGCACCTTTTTCAAACGCCTGAGCAACGAACCGGTGTCCATTTGTTTGCTCACCACGAAATGGTACAAATAAATCCCCCTGTTGAATTGTTCTTGTATCAATGGAAATTCCTGATACAACCGTATCATCGTAAGCCGACATATCCTCATTTAACCATGCAGCTAATTGTTTTAATGTTTTTTTCACAATAATCCCACTCAGTCTTTTTTATAGTGAAGCTGTTGTTTTTCTTCAAAACGTTCAATGGCTAACGTAATCAAACGATTGATCAGCTCTGGATAGCTTACATTTGTATGTTGCCACAGTAGCGGATACATACTTACTGGCGTGAAACCAGGCAATGTATTGACTTCATTAATGTAAACGCTATGATCAGCTGTTACAAAAAAGTCGGCACGAACTAAACCACTACCATCAATCGCTTTAAAAGCCCGTTTCGCCAGATCTTTTAAGCTTGATTCTGTTTCCTCTGGTAGCACAACTGGAATAATCAGTGCTGTGGAGCCGTCCTTGTACTTAGAATCATAATCATAAAATTCTGTAACAGGTTTAATTTCACCTGGTACTGAAACTTCCGGATAATCATTTCCTAAGACGGCAAGTTCAATTTCTCGAGCGATAATACCTTGCTCGACAACAATTTTACGATCGTATTGTAAGGCAATCTCGATTGCTTTTTTTAATTCATCACGGTTTGTTGCTTTGCTAATCCCAACACTGGATCCTAAATTTGCAGGTTTCACAAACATTGGCCAAGTCAATCTTTCTTCACAGCGTTCAATGATAGCCTGTTGTTCATTCTTCCACTCACTGCGAATAAAGTACGTATAGGGCACTTGTGGTAAACCAGCAATCTCGAATAATTGCTTCATAACCACTTTATCCATTCCAGCAGAAGATGCTAAAACTCCATTTCCTACATAGGGAAGATTTAGAACCTCTAGTAAACCTTGCACGGTTCCATCCTCACCATTTGTTCCATGTAGCAATGGAAAAATAACATCGAACTGTACTGATTTGCCATGTTTATCGATTAAAAAATCAGTAATATTATTTTCTAAAATTGTAGTATTATCACCAAATTGTAGTTCTTCGATAGTACTTACAGGCTTTTCTAAACGATCTCCGCGTCGCCATTCTCCTTCAGATGTTATGAAAATCGGATATACTTCATACTCCTCGAAATTCAAAGCACCAGTGACTGCACGAGCTGTTGATAAGGATACCTCATGCTCCGCTGACTTTCCGCCGTATAATAAACCGATTCTTTTTTTCATTTTTGTGCCCTCCACATACTTCTTGAGTACTATTAGTTTATCACGAAACGTCTTGACAAATGACATAAAAATCCCACCGTAATTTTCGACGGTGAGATTTGAGTGTATATTTCGTTAAATAATATAAATCAATTCATCGTGCTCAGTTTTCAAAATGGTATTTAAATCGTCCCATACTTCATCAGGAAAAGAATATTCTGACAGGTTGCGTACTTCTATCCCATATGCCGCTTTTGGTTTTTCAATACGGTACAACGATAATAATGCACCGTCTTTAGCAAAGGATCGATAAGAACGTAAGAATTCTGGTGAAATGGTAGGGATACTTGATTTTACTTTTCGACGCCAAAATCCAGTGCTACGTTCCTTTTCACGAATTAAACTATTAAAAACATTTGCCACCAATAAATCCGAATCACTTAAATGTCGGAAATAAATTTTTGTCATTTTTTCTAAATCTGAAGAGTAATAGACGAATCTATTTTGCAATTTGTTAAAAAATGCAGATGTAATCGGTTCTTTTTTATGACTTATGTAAAGCAATTCCCCTTGTTCCATTGGTGTTAGATGGTCTAGCCTCTTTTCATCCATAAAATCGACCCAACATAATTCCTTGGACTCAGCCGATTTTTTTACAAAATGGGGTACCTCTTCATCCAATACATATTCAAATTGTGTATGCATATTAAAAGAACCATCTTCATAGGAATGTTTTAATAAAAGTAAGTGATGCAGTGGTTCAAGCGAAGCCGCAAATTGCGAGAATTTCAACCCGCTAAAAATGACAAATTTATCGACATCATTCATATGAACATAAATATGATACATAAAGTCATCAGCTGACTTTAATTTTTTAGCCACAACCATCACCCCATTCTTCACTACATTATAAGACTAAACTCGATTTTTTTGAAACATTTTATGTTAATTGTCGTCACAACTATATACGCAGGCATAAAAGTATTTTTTGCGTTATAATAGGAATGTTAACATGCATTTGCATACAGGTTTTCGATTACTCATTGAGTTAAAATATTTGCTTAAAAGTTCCATTGACAACGTTCAAAGCAAATTGCAATCTTATCAGTAGACATTCATTCTTTCTGATTTTGAATTTGCACTATTCTTTCAACATTATAAACCAAAATGGAAGAAACGCATTATATTTACTCATATTGAGATACTATTTTAATTTAGGTGGATTTTATGGAAAATAAACGAAATTTCGCAAATCGTTTTGACTGGACCCTTGCTTTTATTCTTTTCACTTTTCTAGTCATTAGTTTGTTAGCTATTGCATCTGCCCAAACATCCGGTCAATATGGCATCAACTACGTTCCAAAACAAATGCAATGGTATGTAATTGGTGCAGTAATTATTGGCATAGTAATGTTTTTTGAGCCAGATCAATATAAAAAAATGTCATGGTATATGTATGGAGCAGGGATTGCCTTATTGGTACTGCTTATTTTTATGCCTGAAGGAGAAGGTCAAATTGGTGCACCGGTCAATGGCGCAAAAAGCTGGTACCATACACCGCTTGGAAACATTCAACCTTCAGAGTTTATGAAAACATTCTACATCTTAGCACTGGCACGATTAATTAGTAAGCATCATGAAGTCTATTCATTAAAATCATTAAAAACAGACTTCTTATTATTAGGAAAAATCGGTTTAACTCTAATCGTTCCATTAGCGATTATTTTGAAACAACCAGACCTTGGTTCAGCACTTGTATTCTTTGCGATTACCGCTGCCCTTATTATTGTAGCAGGTATTTCATGGAAAATAATATTACCTACATTTTTAGGTGGCGTAGTAGCAGGTGGTTCACTATTATGGATGGCTCTCTACATGCAAGATTTCTTAGAGAAAACATTCGGTTTTAAAACGTATCAGTTCGCTCGAATCTATTCTTGGCTCGATCCCTACTCCTATTCTTCCAGTGATGGTTACCATTTAATTACATCGCTCAATGCAATTGGATCAGGTGAAATTTTCGGTAAGGGCTTTCGAAACCGAGAAGTTTATGTTGCAGAGAACCATACCGATTTCATTTTCACTGTAATCGGTGAGGAATGGGGCTTTATTGGGGCAAGTATTGTTATTTGTATTTTCTTCCTACTAATTTATCATTTAACAAAAACTACTCTTTTATTGAAAGATCCTTTTTCAACATATGTTTGTGCTGGTATTATCGCTATGATTACATTCCATGTGTTCGAGAATATAGGAATGACAATTCAATTATTACCGATTACTGGTATTCCACTTCCATTCATTAGCTATGGTGGTAGTTCATTAATGGGGAATGCTCTAGCTATCGGACTTGTCTTTAGTATGAGGTTCCACTATCGGACGTACATGTTTACTACACATGATGAAGATGAATAAAAATAGAAAAAGGGAAGCCTCTAGTACAGAGACTTCCCTTTTTCTATTGTAAACGAGTTAAGCTTGAACTTGCGGTGTCTGCGTTGGTGGTGTTAGCACTTTTAAAAGTTCTAGTCGAGACTTTGTTACAGTGGCTGTTACACCCAACTTAGATAAATTCGAAACAATCTTTTTCAAATCTACTTCTTTCCTCATACATTCCACCTCAATCTTTCCTCGATTTTATATAACGTTTAATTGGCAAAAAAGTTTCATTTTTCTATGAGTATGATGTCTGACAAGTTTATCATACCATTTAACTTTGCTTTGAAATTTTTCTTTTTTGTGACATCGTATTTTTTTATACCCTGCCCTGTTCACCACCAAACATTTATAAACTAACCTAAACCCCCATATTTTATTCATTTACTTTATTTCACAGCAAAAGAAAGCCGTCTATCCATGTTTCTCCTTCCGTTTTCTTGTAATAGCAAGAACAACGGGGTTAGAATATACATATTGAAATATTGTATGAAAGCAGGGAACTGTATGAAAAAGGCAATTTTATTATTAATGTCTGTTCAATTCCTCGTTTACCTAGGGTTCGGTATTATTATTCCAGTCTTACCTGAGGTTATTGTGCAGCAAAATTGGGATAATCTCCATGTTGGTGGTTTACTGACCGTCTATTCATTAGCTAGCTTTTTCACTGCACCATTTTGGGGCATGCTATCAGATAAGGTAGGTCGTAAACAGCTAATCTTAACGGGACTTATTGGTTTTAGCCTAAGCTTTGTTATTTTTTCATTATTTATTGATAACTTAGCTATTTTATATGTTTCCCGCGTTGTAGGAGGATTATTTTCTGGAGCTTTATATACGGCTGTAACAGGATTTATTGCAGATATGTCTAGCGAGGAGACACGTAATAAATATATGGGCTTTATGGGTATGTCCATTGGTCTAGGATTTATTTTTGGCCCAGCAATTGGTGGAATGCTAGGGCATTATAGCTTGCAATTACCGTTTATCGCATCAGCTATATTAATTGGACTATTATTTATTTATGCAAGTTTCGTCTTAAAAGAACCTGAAAAACGAAAAGATTCAAATAAACGTGCTATTGTGCCAAAAGGTGCTGGGAGAATGCTACAATACCGTGTGCGTTACTTATTTATGTTTTCATTTTTAGTAACATTTATGTTAGCAGGTGTTGAAGCTACATTCCAACTATTCCAAATCGAAAAAATTCAAATTACCCCATTACAAATTGGTTATTTATTTATGTTTAGTGGCTTTGTTGATGCTGCGATTCAAGGTGGTGTCGTTCGCCGAATTAAAAACGGCAGTGAGACTACATGGCTAATTGGGGCACAAATTGTAACAGCAGTGGGGATGCTTTTATTTACGTTAACCGCTAACCTATTTATCGCAGGGCTAGCATTATGTGTCTTTACAGCTGGAAACGCACTTGCGAGAACATGTGTTGTTTCACTATCCTCTAAAGAATCTGGCGGGCAATATGGTACAGCAGCTGGACTATCTTATTCCATGGATAATCTAGGACGCATACTAGGTCCACTATTTTTCACCTGGTTATTTACAATGCATGCAAGTCTCGGTTACTATACATCAGCCGTAATCGCTATTCTTTCTATTAGCTTAATTTTTATTTTTAAAGCCTCTAAAAAATCGTTGCGTTTTGATTAACATTGATCATGGCTACGATAGAATGATTAACAAGCAATTCGGATTATCTCTAGTAAATCATAGAGATAATCCTTTTCTATGCAACTCACACTTAAAATCTACTTTCCTCATTTGAAGTAGGCTATACTAAGTATGTTATTATCAATAGTAAAGGCAGGTGTAGGAATGAGCATTTTTACAGATATAGAATACTTAGTTCCTTTAACTTTATTTTTTAATATTTTATTAGCCCTGACTATCATTTTTTTAGAACGTAAAGATGCTACTTCTACATGGGCATGGATTCTCGTACTATTTTTCATACCATTAGCTGGGTTTATTTTGTATCTACTACTTGGAAGACAGTTACGAAAAAAACATTTATTCCGTTGGGAAGGGCGTAAAGATATCGGTATTGATACGCTCATCAACTATCAAATGGATGCCATCCGTGATGAAACATTTGAATTTCGTATTTCAAATGCAGAGAATTATCAAGAGATGATTTACATGCACCTTAGAACAAACAATGCCGTTTTAACGCAGGACAATCATTTAGATATTTTTGACGATGGGGCCAATAAATTTGAACAGCTCCTTAAAGATATTGAAGCGGCTAAGGACCATATCCATATTCAATACTATATCTTCCGTCTTGATGATTTAGGAACACGAATCGTTCAAGCACTAATTAAAAAGGCGCAGCAAGGTGTCAAAGTACGCCTCCTCTATGATGAGATGGGCTCACGTAATGTGAAGAAACGTCATTTCAAAGAATTGCTTAATGCCGGAGGCGAGGTAGAAGTCTTCTTCCCTTCCATCTTCCCACTACTTAATCCCCGTTTAAATTTTAGAAATCACCGAAAAATCGTTGTCATTGATGGCCGTATTGGCTATATCGGAGGTTTTAATGTTGGGGATGAATATTTAGGCTTACAAAAAAAGTTTGGGTATTGGAGAGATACACATTTACGTATTGAAGGTAGTGCCGTACATCCACTCCAAACACGCTTTTTATTAGATTGGAATCAAGCAAGCTCCCAGCAAAAGATGGGTTACTCGGACCGCTACTTCCCTGCCATCCCGAAAAAAGGTGATGTTGGTTTACAAATTGTATCAAGCGGACCTGACTCCGATTGGGAGCAAATTAAGATTGGTTACTTAAAGCTGATAAATATGGCCCAAAAGTACATTTATATTCAAACGCCTTATTTTATTCCAGATGTAAGCTTCTTAGATGCCATTAAAATTGCGACTTTGTCCGGTATCGATGTACGTATTATGATCCCTAACAAGCCAGATCACATGTTTGTTTATTGGGCTACATATTCCTATGTTGGACAGCTACTTCGTGCAGGAGCAAAAGTATATATCTATGAAAAGGGCTTTATTCATGCCAAAGCTATCATTATCGATGACGAAGCTTCCTCTGTTGGTACAGCTAATATCGATGTTCGAAGCTTTAGCTTAAATTTCGAGGTGAATGCCTTTATCTATGATGCCAATATTTCGCATCAGCTGGCAGAGCTGTTTGAAAAGGATATTTTTGATTGTACAGAGCTGACGTGGGAGATGTACCAAAACCGTTCATCATTGATCAAATTTAAAGAATCCATATCTCGGTTATTAACGCCTATCTTATAAAATGAAAAAGGAAGAGAGCTTGTTCATGGAGAACCGCATCTCTTCCTTTTTCTTATTTCACGCCTAAATATTCTTCTAGCGTAATGCTTTGCTTAGCAATTTCTTTAGCTACATCCTTACCAACATAACGATAATGCCAAGACTCATACATATAGCCTGTAATTTCCTCTTTGTTTTGAGGGAATCGTAGAATAAACCCATACTCTTGAGCGTGTGCAAATAACCACTGCCCTGCTGGTGTTTCTCCAAATTCCTCTGTCAGCCATACATCTTCTTTTCCACGCTCTCCTATATCAAACGCTAAGCCTGTTTGGTGTTCTGAATAGCCTGGACGAGCACTGTATCGATCTGCCGCCGCTTGTCCATCACGATTAACATAGTTGTTATAAAGCGTTGTTTGATATTCAAAAGAACGATAACCGCTAAAAGCAACTAAATCAAACCCTTGTTGCTTGGCAGCCTCTAGCATTTGATTGAGCGCTTGTCTTGCTTCTGGATTTTCCTCAGGTGTAAAGGTAGAAGGAAGCGGATAAATTTTATTTGCTAGCAGAATGCCTTTTATATAAGTTGGTTCGGTAGGTAATGTTTGATTAGGCAGATAGCCATTTTCGTCTGGTTGCTGCTCTGGCTTTTCAGTTGTTTCAGGTGTAGTGTCTGTCTTCTCTGTTGTAGAAGAATCTTGCTCTGTTGATTTATTTGTTTCTGTAGATTTTGGTTGCTCATTAGATGCACTATTTACTTGATTATTTTTATAGTTGTAAACTACAAAAATAGATACGATTAACGCAACAGAAATCAAAGCACCCATGATGAGCAAAAGACGATTGTTTTTCACTATTTATGCCCCTTTTAAAAATAGCACATACGAAAAGAGTAGGTCCTCCCTCTGTAAATACTTATCTTATTTTATTACTTGATTGATATAATCTCATTTTAGCACTGTTCACATGCTCAGGTGTGAAATTCACCTGTTATTTTGCA
Source organism: Lysinibacillus sp. GW247-5R2A (assembly GCF_059424475.1). Lineage (NCBI taxonomy): Bacteria > Bacillati > Bacillota > Bacilli > Caryophanales > Bacillaceae > Lysinibacillus > Lysinibacillus sp. GW247-5R2A. Next base: position 26,202 of record NZ_JBWKZL010000008.1, read on the forward strand.
AATATTAGTCTGTAAGAATAATGATGAAAACGATGATTGAAGCTAACGCAAAAAATATCGCCATATACTTCATCCATTTCGCTTCTTTTCTATATCCTTGTTCTTCAAAACTCTTTGCTCTAAAGCCATTTGACATGGCAAACATAATCGTCATCGCAAGTACAGCAAAATTAAATTGCCCTATAATAATAAATGCAAGTGCCGCAATACTAAAAATAGCGACTAAAATGGATGATAGCCATTTTCTGTTCATCATGTTGTCCCCCTAAAAAAATCGAGGCAACAGAGGCGCCTCGACATGAATAAATTATTTTGCTTTTTCTGGATGTTGCGAATAGTACTTTCGCCCAATATATGTTTGTAGAATTAACAACGCACCACTGACAGACCAATACAAAGGTAATGCTGCCATAGATGACATTGAAATAAAGACAATCATAATTGGTGAAATATAAATAAACATTTTCATTTGAGCCTTTTGCTGCTCAGGTACAGTCCATAATGATACTCGTGCCTGAACGAGGTACACAATACCCGCTACAATCGTCATGACGATATCAGGTGACCCTAAGCTAAACCATAAAAACTCATGTGACTTCACATCTGTCGAATATAAAATTGAGAAATAAAGACCCATAATAATCGGCATTTGGATTAACATTGGTAAGCATCCCATGTTTAATGGATTAATGCCGTGCTTTTGATAGAGAGCCATCATTTCTTGTTGATATTGCGTTTGCTCTTCTTTTGTCTTAGCTTCTTTCATTTTCTTCTGAACTGCTTCCATTTCAGGCTTGAATGCATCCATTTTTGTTTTCATCAATTGTTGTTGACGATAATTTTTCAACATAATTGGCATTAAGACTAAACGGATTAGAACAGTAATCGCTATGATTGCTAAACCATAACTGCCTGCAAAGATATTGTTCCCGAAAAATTCCAATAAAAATTCCATAGGTTTTACAAAGATACTATAGAAAAAACCTTCTTTGTTTTGCACTGCTTGACAGCCACTAAGTACAAAAACAGCCAGCCCAAGCATTGAAAATAGTTTCAAATTTTTCATTTTTCCACCTACTATAATTTATCAACTACTGTGAAGTATACCTTATAGGGTCTATCTTTATCAAATAGCAAGTGCTACTATTTATCTTTGTTATTTTCATAAAAAAAAGGTGCGAGCTATAGCAGTATAGCTAACACCTCCGCACCTCATATTTTTCTATGCTCAAAAGCTATGCATTTTGTAATTCTGTCTCAGCCATTTCAAATCGGTAAAATTCATGATGAAGCTCATCTCTAAAATGCTTCGGCGTAACACCAGTATACTTTTTGAAAATACGTGTAAAATAACTTTGGTTACAGAAATGGAATTGATCAGATATAGATGTGATACTTTTGTTGGTATGTCGTAAGTAGTATTGTGACTCTTCTACACGTCGAACATTTAAGTATTCAACTAATGTAATACCTACATGTTCTCTAAAAATACGTGATAAGTGGCTAGTACTTATGTGGAAATTGTTAGCTATACTTTCCACAGTTAAATCATTTTCTAATTCATCATTTATATACATGATCACTTTGTTGACAGTTTGATGTCGGAAAGTCGGTTGTTTGCGATCTGCAATAAAATAAACAAAGAAATCAATTAAATCATCGGCAAATTGCAAAAATTCTGCGTCTTTCATTTGGTTTTCGATCATATCATTACAAGCAATATTGAAAGCAAATGCCTTTTTTGAAGGTACTTGATTGTCTAGCAATTTTCGAGCAACGATCGAAGACAAAACGGAAAAATAACCTCGAACAATTTTAATGACCTGCTTCCCAAAACGAATTGAAAGAATATCAATTAATTCATGTAAAGATTTTTTCGCTTTGGTGGATTCTAAATGGTAAATTTCAAAAATTAATTTCGATTCAATATTAAAAAATTCTTCGACGCCGATATATTGATTTATATTATCGATTTCTTGGAAGTATCTTTTGGAAATCGTTTCTGACATAGAATGTTGATGTAGTTGCATAATCTTCCCCATCTTTCCTCAGAGTGCACGAACTGCATTACAATATTTGACATCAATCCCAGTGAATAAAAAATAAGAAAATAGTATTTATTAATTTATCTTAAGAACTGAGTCCTATTTCACATTTTTTTTAAAAAACTACCTTATAAATAACCTAACTTAAACACCAGAACACAAGAAAATAGACTATACAGTGAATTTTACCATATTCTGCGATTTCCTTTCAACCACATTTTAATTGCTACTCTAGTTCTAATTTATCACATAGGCATAGTAGAAACCTTGTAAACTTATTCCTAACAATTAAATTTTACCATATACGTATCAAAATATTTTAGTCATTATCTAAATGTATTTACAAATTATACAAGACAAATTTCACCATTCTAATGAGTCAATCGACATTTTTCTATTTTATTCCTAAATCTTCTCTATATAATTTATATGATTATGTAGTAAAATAGATGATAATACTATTTTTAAAAGTTTAGACGAGGTGTTTAAAGTGGAACCAAAACAAATAGAAGAAATTATGGAGATCATTAAGGAATTCTTTCCCGAGAATACTTCCATTGCTATCTCTGATACCAATGAGTATTTGTATTACCAGCCAAGTAAAAAGGTTGATTTAAAAATTAAGCCTGGCGACCCTATTAAAGAAGGTTCAGCGGCTCACAAAGCCCTAAGCTATGGTCAAAAAATTAGCTCATACATCGAACCTGATGTTTTTGGTGTAGCCTATTACGGTATGAGTATTCCTTTAATGGAGGAAGGCGAAACTAAAGGAGCTATTACTGCTATCTTCCCGCAAAAACCATCAGCATTCTTAACAAACTACATTACCATTAAAATCGATGATTGCTGGTACCCAATTAAGCATGATCAAGTGATTTATTTAGAAACACAACTCCGTAAAACATTTGTTAAAACAATGTCTCGTGAAGGTTATCACCGTTTAAACCTAAGTGATTTAGAGCTATTTTTAGCACCTGATTCATTTATTCGTTGTCACCGCTCTTACATCGTTAACATTGACTACATCGATGAAATTCAACCAGATTCTCACTCAACGTTTTTATTAATTATGAAAGACGGTACTCGTATCCCTGTTAGCCAACGCTATGCAAGCTATTTCCGCCGTTCTTTAGGTTTCTAATTTTAAATACAGCGAGCAATCTATGTGGATTGTTCGCTGTATTTTTTTAATCCGAAATAGACCCCTTCTATCCCCTATTAACAATTTTTGCATAGTTTTTATGTAGATATTACCTATATTTATACAGCTCTACAATAAAACGTTTTCTCTGTCGAAAAATCATCTTAATGCTCGATTTTCCTTTTTTTACTCAATTTAATGCTATTCATAAAGTAATTGTGACAATTTGGTGATAGTATTATTCAAATGGTTGGAGTCATACTACAACTGAATAAACAGAAAATTCTCAAATGTTTTTTCTAGTTTTGTAATCGGTTTCCATCAAAATTATTTAGGGGAGGATTTTTTTATGGATGCAAATGTTCAAAAACGCCTAGGTTTAAAAGAGCTTGAGAGTAAAATTGTCACTGCTGAAGAAGCAGCAGCGCTTATTTCTAATGGTGATGTAGTTGGGATGAGTGGTTTTACTCGTGCTGGGGACGCAAAAGTTGTACCAATGGCTTTAGTTGAGCGAGCAAAAAATGAAGAATTCAAAATTGATGTATATACAGGTGCATCATTAGGACCAGAAGTGGATAAGTACTTAGCAGAAGCTGGTGCCATTCGTAAACGTGGACCATTCCAAGGGGACGCTGGTATCCGTAATTTAATTAACTCTGGTGATGTTTTATATGTAGATGCTCACCTTTCTCATAATGCTGAGCTAGTGCGCCAAGGAATTATCGGACCAATTAAGTATTTAATTCTTGAAGCGGTTGCTATTACTGAAGATGGGTTAATCATTCCAACAAACTCTGTAGGTAACTCACCTATCTTTGCAGAATATGCAGAAAATATTATTATCGAGTTAAACATCTCACATCCAGAGGCTTTAATCGGCATTCATGATATTTATGTACCTAGCGAACAAGGTAAACGTGAAGCTATCCCAATGACAGACGCTATGCAACGCATTGGTGATATCGGTATTAAAGTGGATCCAGCTAAAATTAAAGCAATTGTTATTTCTGAAGAGCCAGATGCTCCTTCATTAATTGTACCTCCAGATGAAGAAACACAAACTATGGCAAACATTTTATTAGACTTCTTTAGCAATGAAATTAAAGCAGGTCGTTTAACAAAACAATTAATGCCATTACAATCTGGTGTTGGTTCTGTTGCAAACGCTGTACTTGATGGCTTTGCAGATTCAGAATTTGAAGATTTAATCGTGGCATCAGAAGTACTTCAAGATGCAGTATTTAACTTAATCGATGCAGGTAAGGTTAAATTTGCCGCTGCAACTTCAATTACATTAACTGAAGAATTACAGCAAAAAGTATATGGCAATTTAGAAAAATATGCTGATAAAATTTGCTTACGTCCACAAGAAATTTCTAACCACCCTGAGCTTATCCGTCGTTTGGGTCTAATCTCAATCAACACAGCTCTTGAGTTAGATATTTATGGTAACGTAAACTCAACGCATGTCTCTGGTACACGTATGATGAACGGTATCGGTGGTTCAGGAGACTTCGCTCGTAACGCACGCCTTGGTATTTTTGTTACAAAATCATACGCAAAAGGTGGAGCAATTTCTTCTATCGTACCAATGGTATCTCATGTTGACCATACTGAGCATGATGTAGATGTTATCGTAACAGAACAAGGTATCGCTGACTTACGTGGTCTTGCACCAAAAGAACGTGTACCTTTAATTATTGAAAACTGTGCACACCCAGATTATAAAGAGCAATTATGGGATTACTACAACCGTGCTGTCGAAGCAACTGGTAGCCATCAAACGCCTCACCTTTTAGAGGAAGCACTTTCTTGGCATGTAAACCTTGCTAAAAACAAAACAATGAAAAAAGAAGTTTCAAAAGCTTAATCTTCAATTTTTAGGACGCCTACTAAGTGAAAACTTATTGGGCGTTCTTTTTTATTGGAAATGTTATAATAGGAATATATGCAACTAACTTACTAATTTGTTCTAATTCATGGGAGGAGCTATGAAAAAATTTATTTATGTAATTATTTTCTTTTCTTTTTTCGACCTATTTACCCAGCTACCTGTTATGAGTACATATGCTGAGTCTTTAGGAGCCTCAGCATTCCTTACAGGTCTTGCAGTAGGTATGTATTCGTTATCCAATACATTTGGTAATATTATTTCAGGCTTTTTAACGGATCGCAAAGGACCTTTCATCATACTCATCGTTGGTCTCTTAACAACAGGTCTATCATTAACACTTTATAACTTAGTAGAGGAGCCTATTGCGCTTTTAGTAGTCCGTTTTATTCATGGACTTGTTGCAGGCTTCATTGTCCCTGCTGCCTTTACATTTTTAGCAAACGCTACTGAGCAAGAAAAAAGAGGTAAGGGTAGTGCTATTTCTGGCGCTTTTGTTGGTATTGCTGCTATTATTGGCCCTGCTTTTAGTGGTATTCTAGCAAGCCGGACGAGTGTCCCATTTGTTTTTAATATTACGGCAAGCTTTATGCTTTTATTAGGGATCCTTTCTTTCTTTTTACTAAGAGCAAATCAAGTAAAAAAGGAAAAAGCGGCACCAAGTACATATATTCCGATAAGTGTATTTTTTAATAATACAGGAACATTAAAGGCATTTTCAGGAGCTTTTTTCTTAATGTTTTCACAAGGTGTAATTGCATATCTTCTACCGCTCAAAGTTCAGTCTCTGGGCTTTGACTCTCGTTTAAGTGGCACATTGATGAGCACATTTGGTATTATCGCTGTACTTGTTTTTTTATTACCAACTAATCGTATTTTTGATAAGGTTAACCCACTAAAAACATTGTCGCTCGGTATTGGATTAATGGGATTAAGCCAATTATTAATTAGCCAAGCCGATTCTAGCTCTTTGCTTTATCTAGCAATGGCATGTTATGGGGTAGGGTTTGGATTCCTTTTCCCTTCCGTCAATTCACTTTTAATCGATTCTACAACGGCTGAAATACGAGGGAAAGCATATGGTTATTTCTATGCATTTTTCTCTCTCGGTGTAGTATTAGGTTCTTCCTTGTTAGGATGGCTATCACTTGGAGTGATTAGCGGCTTTATCTTTACGGGAATTGTATTATTAATATTTGCTGGAGTAATCCTACTTCCACACAAAAGACCTTCTCATGCATAGATGAGAAGGTTTTGTCATTATTTTTCCTTATCTTGAATTTCCTCATTATAGAAGTGGACACCAGTATGTCCTCCACCTTCAGCGACCATTTCATTTGAAGCAATCTTCGTTGGAGAAGTACCAGCCTCTGTTGCCACCTCTGTTGATACGCGTTCTGCAATATTGTCGTGCATATCAGGACCTGTTGTCAGATACGATTCTAATCTCGATTTCATATTATTAAACATCGATAGTGCTTTATCACGGTTCTCTTTTTTACTTAAATAAGATGCTGCTAATCCCGCTAATCCTGCAATGACAACACCTGTTCCTTTTCGTTTAGCCATAATTTATTACCTCCTAAAAATATAGAAACTAGCTCTGTACTATAGTTTTTCCCTATTCTTAGAAGAATAAACATTTATTTTTTTATCTCTATCTGCATATATATAAGAATAAGAAATATACTTGCCTACATATCCGCCGTACTAACCATTCTTCTATTAATATTCAGCTTAATTTTCGACATTTATCATAATTATGTAATTTTTTATGATTATAAAAGGCAAGTAAAGGGAATTAATGAATTAATACTAAAAATAGGAGCGTGATTAGGATGAAGGATTTCGATTTAGCGTATGATTGGATAGACATGGCTTCATTAGTAGGTGGGGCAGGCCTTTTAACCGTACTAATTTATGGTGTTATACTTCTGTAAGGAGCTACTTGAATGAGTTACTATAGAAATTAAAAGGCAATCCGCTTTCCTTATAAGCAGATTGCCTTTATTTTATCGTTTTACATCATTATAAGCAGATTGCCTTTATTTTATCGTTTTACATCATTATAAGCATCTGATTTGGCAAAGGCCGCTACTACATAGGAACAAACTGCTTCCATCTTATAGCCGTGTTCACGCGCATACTGCGCTGCCTGATCAAGCAATTGTTTGGCCACCCCTTGACCTCGGAGCTTATCTGATACATAAGTGTGATCCATTACCATTACTTGCCCGTTTTGCTGCCAAGTAATTTCTGCAAGTCTTTCCCCTGCTTGTTCATTCAAAAATGCAAATTTATTTCCTGCTAATTGCTGTAATTGAAATTCCATTTCTCACCACTCCTTTTATTCATAGTACCATAGCCTTTTGGATTTTCACAAAACTTGCGACTCTTCTAAATAAAAAGAATCTGTCCATTCATTCTAGTAGATGAGTATGACAGATTCTTTTATTATTCATTATTAGTTAAACCAAGAAGATATCGTATCTTTTAAATTAGCAAAGAAGCTTTTCACACTCTCCCAAAATCCTTTATCTTCCATAAGAGAGCCGAACTTTTCCTGAATCGTATTACTAATATCGTTTAATTGTTCAGACCATTTACTGAAATCAATATCCAGCTTACTGATTTTATCCATTAAATCTACGAGCAATTGACGGTCCTTTTCACTTAAATTGATGTCAAGCTTGTTTAATTGCTCTTGAACGATCTTTTCAACGTCTTCACGTGTAGCTGGCTTTAATTCAGCAATTTGCTTTTTAATTTCTGTAAGTAATTCAGCTACCTTTGCATCATCCACACCTGCAGATTGAGCAATAGATGTTGCAACCGATAACTCCTCATTTGCTACATCTGTTCGTTCTATATCAAGCGTTTCACCTGTAGTAACCTCATATGCTTTGTAAATACCAACTAACGCCGAATGCCCTGTTACCGCCTTAGGTGCAGCCACCTGTACTGTAGCATCTTCAATCCCTGCCGTTAACATGGCATTCGCATACATTTCTGATGTCACCTGTGTAATATTTGTTGGTGTGACAATTTCTATTACTAGACCTTCCCCAGCATCTCTTCGTGTAATTTTAGCAGAAGAATACATGCGGGAACTTGAATTACTATCTTTAATGTATTTAACTAGATCCTGACCTGATACCGTTATTTCTTCGATTTCAGGTTCTTCATTGACTTTTAATGATTTTTTTACTGACTCTTTTTCAGCTTCAGATAAATTTGCTCCATATACAACGATTGGAACGCCTAACTTTTCATCAATTGCTTTCGGAGGCGTATTATCAGATGCAAACCCTGTCGCTGGTGCCATCACACCAAATACCAGCATAGTAGCTGTTAGTATTTTCATCCAAGTTTTTTTCAAATCGTGTGACCCCTTTCGATAAAACCTCATAATTAGCCTGTATAATGTATACCACTATACAGTTATTAGTACGTAAAAAAGCAGAGAAGGTTTCAAGGATGTCTCTTGTCGCTATTATTTAGTTGTATTAATCGTCCACTAGATTTCTTCAGTCCAGCCGTCCTGTTGCTTTACTTTACCAGCTTTCATCAATGTTCCTAAAGCACGTTTAAAGGCACCCTTACTCATATGGAACATTTCTTGAACTTCTTCAGGAGAGGATTTATCGCCAAATGGCATTTTGCCCCCAACATCCTGTAAATAGCTCAAAATTTGCTGCGCATCCTCGGAAAGGCGCTCATGTTTTCGCGGCAAAAGAGAACCGTTCATGGAGCCATCTTCTTTTACATCAATAATTCGAACTACTACATCTTGTCCTAAGCGTGGCTCCGCATTACGCTCTGATTCATGTACAAAAATGCGATATGGATGTTCTACACCTAGTAAAAACGAGCCAACTGGTAACAAACGGTATGGGCGTGCCTGAATGTTTTTATTATGCAAATCTTCAAATGCACCTTCATATAGCTCCGAAATCTTTTCTTCCGTTGCTAATCGTCCAAATAAATCACCGTTACGGTCTGTGCGTAGTGTCATAAATAAATGATCACCTGGAACCGGCCATACTTCTTTTAATGGTGGTAAATCCTCTGCTTTAACTAACACTTCTCGGGAGGAACCTATATCTACATAAGCTCCTTCACGTTCTACTACTTTTAGCACTTTCGCCCAACCATATTCTCCTTGTGTAAAGGCTGGGATCGCTGTTGTAGCAGCTAAATCCCCTCGTCGATCTACAAATAAAAATACTTCAAGGCGGTCACCTACTGTTAGCGGCTCTGTTACCTCTGAAGCATTTAAAGGTAGTTCTTCAACTCCATTTGTTAAAATCCATTTTGATGTTTGCTGCTCTAAGACCGTTAATGTAACGACTTCACCTGATTTTAATGCGTCCATATTGTCTCCCTTTCCTCCACACCATCATTTTATAGATTGTGCTGTGTCTTTGATGCCTCTAATTTTTTCACGATGTCTGGATTCTCTTCCATTACTTGCACAAGATCTGCTATACGATCGATTGAATTCCAACTTAAATGATGCTCAATTCCTTCAACATCATTATATATACGCTCTTCATCCACACCAATCATTCGTAAAAACTGCTCGAGCAATTCATGGCGCTGCACAAGACGCTTTCCTAGCTTTTCACCTTTCGGCGTCAATGTCAGTCCACGGTATTTTTCATAAACTAAATAACCATCTTTATCTAATTTTTGAACCATTTTTGTAACAGAAGAAGGAAGAACAGATAATGCTTCAGCAATGTCAGACACTCGCGCATATCCTTTGTTAGCGATTAGTAAATAAATTTGTTCGATATGGTCCTCCATACTTGGTGTTGGCATATCCTTTTCCCTCTCTTTCCTTTTCTTACTCTCTAGTTTACTACAAGCTTGGCTTAAAAGTTAACTGAAAATACATATGCCAGAAAATCACGACCTGTACAACCTAAAAAGAGCCTCTTCATTTAAGAAGTAGGCTCCACTTTGTGTCGAGGATACTTATTTACCACATGTAACGCGTGAATAATCTCTTTGTTGATGCGCTCAATACTTTCAGGAGTATTCATTTCCTTAAATGCCTCGTCTCTAGCTTCCATAGATGTAACATACTTACTCGGCAATGCATTTAGTGTAAGTGCCACCGTGTCGAGTTCACAGATTTCGCATTTACAAAATGTTTGATATTCCGGTCCTCGTAGTAAAAAGCTTACTAAACCACGCACAATCTCTTCTGTAACATTTACTAAAATAGGATCTGATTTATTCAAACTTTCGCCTCATTTATATTGAATGGTTACATTACTCCTGAAACTATAATAGCCATTAAAAAGTACTTTTTCAAGAATCACTAGTAGCATCTATTCGCACAAAATTAGTAGTGTCAAAGTAAGATTAATCTCCTGCTTTTTCCTACCAAAACACATCTTACCTACTATTTTTTTGCTTTTATTAGTCTTAATGAATTAAAAACAACTAATAGGGTTGCGCCCATATCTGCAAAAATTGCTATCCATAACGTGAGCCATCCTGGGATAACTAGCAGCAACGCAATTAATTTTAAGGCTAGGGCAAAAATAATATTTTCCTTAATAATGCGTAGTGTTTTTCTGCTTAACCCAATTGTGTAAGGAAGCTTTGTTAAATCGTCACCCATTAAGGCAATATCGGCTGTCTCAAGAGCTGCATCTGTGCCTGCTCCCCCCATTGCAATCCCCACATTTGCAGTGGCCAATGCTGGCGCATCATTTACGCCATCCCCAACCATTGCTACGGCTCCGAACTGTGCACGTAAATCTTTAATCGCCATTAATTTTTCCTCTGGTAATAAACCAGCACGCACATCAGTTACCTGTAATGATGTAGCAATGGCCTTAGCAGTAGGCTCTGCATCTCCTGTTAACATCACCATATGTTTTACTTTGAGGGCATTAAGTTTTTGCAAAACATCCTTACTTTCATGACGTAATTGATCAGCAATCCCAATTAATCCAATGAGTTGGCTTTTCGAAACCGCTGCTACTACTGTCTTACCCTGTTCCTGTAGTTTTTTAACCTGATTTTCTATATTTTTATCGATAGAAGCTAATGTGGATACCCATTTCATGCTACCTACGTAAATAATCTGCTGATCAACAGTTGCAAAGGCTCCTTTGCCTGTGACTGATTGGAATTCTATAGGCACTAGCTCAGATAAATTTTTATCGTGTAATCTATTTAATATTGCTTTTGCTAATGGGTGCTGGGACTGTTTTTCTACTGCTGCCACTAGCTGTAATACATAGTCCTCTGACCAACCATCCATTGTCACTATATCCGTAACAGCTGGCTGTCCTTCGGTTAATGTACCTGTTTTATCAAAGGCTACCGCTTCAATATGTCCTAATTGTTCTAAATGAATTCCGCCTTTAATCAGGACACCTTGTCTTGCAGCATTTCCAATCGCAGTGACAATAGCTACTGGTGTAGAAACAACGAGTGCACAAGGACATCCCACTACTAGCACTGCTAAGCCTTGGTAAATCCAGTGCTGCCAATCTCCTATAAATAAAGGTGGAATAACCGCTACTAAAAAAGCAACAATGATAATAGCTGGTGTGTAATACTTCGCAAAGCGATCTACAAATTGCTGAGAAGGTGCTTTCTCTGCCTGCGCCTCTTCTACAAGATGAATGATTTTAGCAATTGTTGTGTCTTCTACTCGCTTTGTCACGCGAACCTCAAGCGCACCCTCTTCATTTAATGTGCCTGCGAATACTTCATCATTCACTGTTTTATTCACTGGAATGGACTCACCTGTTATAGCTGCTTGATTTACTGCAGACAGCCCGCTAATGACAATGCCATCCATCGCAATCTTTTGCCCAGGCTTTACAAGTAAAATATCCCCTATCTCGATTTCTTCTGTCGGCAGTTCAAGCTCATGAAAATGCTCGCCATGCGCTCTTTTAATAATAGCTGTCGGTGGAGCGATATCCATTAACCCTCGAATCGATTGTCTTGCCTTATCCATAGAGTAAGCTTCGAGTGCTTCACTTACGGCAAATAGAAAGACTACAACTGCCGCTTCTTCCCATTCCCCAATAATAGCAGCTCCAATAATAGCGATTGTCATAAGGGTCTTCATATCAAATTCAAAGCGAGCTAAATTACGGAAGCCCGTTTTAAAAATACCAATTCCCCCTACAAGAATAGCTATGATAAACATGGCTATTGGCATCGGGTTTGTTTCTCCCTGCATAGAAACAAATAAATAGCCTAGAATGACAAAGAACAAAGATATTCCTGCCAAAATATTCTCTTTTTTACGGTAAAAAGGTGTAGATTTTTCAACTGTTCTCACTGCTGATTGCGACACCTTAATCCCATCAAAGGCACCTGCTTCTTCAATTTGATTCACACTAATGTTGCCGACTACCGTTATTTTAGAAGCACCAAAGTTGACTTGTGCATCCCCCACCTCAGGAATAGCCTTTACATTTTTCTCAAACTTCGCTGCACAGCTAGCACAGGAAAGATTCTGCAATCTGTATTCTTGTTTAGTTGGCGTCGCTACCATTCGCAATCCCCTCTTTCGCATGTTCATAGGCAATTGTTACAATTTGAAATACATGCTCATCCGCTAAGGAGTAATACATTTGCTTCCCTTTGCGGTGTGACTTTGCTAAATTATTATCTTTTAAGTAACGTAAATGATGTGATGCTGTTGCGACTGACGAGCCAATAATCGATGCTACATCACAAACACATAATTCATCCTCTACCGTTAAAGCAAAGGCGATTTTAAGCCTTGTTTCATCAGATAATGCTTTTAAAAACTTTGCTACCCCTGATAGATCAGGCATTTGTTGTTGTACCTTAGTGACCGCCTCTTCATGTACCTGCGTCACCTCACAAATTTCTTTTGGCATTGTTCCTCACCTCATTCAAATATTCGTTTGATTGTATTCAATGTAACATATTATTCCATCTTATTCAAATGAATATTTGAATGTTGTGATTTATATCCTAGTAAAAAAAATTAACGTACTTTAAAAAGTACGCTAATCATTTTTGTTACTTCGCTTTTAACTTTAATGTTTTACCTTTAATATCTTCCTGCTTTACAAAAGTTCGATGATAATCACCATTTGCCCAATCAAGTACTTGATCTTGGTACCAATCAGACTTTACATGACCACTTTGACCAGGTCCAACAATATGATAGCCAGAAGTTAAATCACCAACATCCACAACAAAGCGCCAAGAAGCACCGTGGTCCACATTTCCAGCAAGGTCATTATCAGCAGCCTGTACCGTCACCTTGGATCCTCCAATTGGAACCTTTTTAGCATTAAAATAGGCAGCTAAAATTGGAGAAGCACTACCTAACGTATGATCAAAAGTGAGCTGGTGGAAATCTCCCCATTGCCACTTGGATGCATTTTTACCAAATTGATCTTCTAATTGTGCAATGGTAAGCTCAAGTGCCTTGTAAACTGTTGCATCAACTCCACCTTGCTCCTCTATCCAAATACTCTTGCCCCCTGCATAGGCTGTGCGTAAAAGCTGGTCTGTAATATTAAATTTACCATGCATGATGTCATACATATCTGCAGGCATTTGATCTTTAAACAATACTTCCTGTAATTTGGTCATAAGCGTATGGAATACGAGTGGTGCACCTGATTCCTTAGCATCCACCATATCCCAATTCTCCAGCATGGCAATAATCTCTGTGTACGTACCATCCTGATCTTGCGCTTTCATAGATGTTAATAAACTAGGAAGAAATTCCCTTGCATAGAGATTATGTTGATCCATTTGCAAGTTCATCATATCTTCCACCGTTATCGAATCATTTGCCTCAAGCACTTCTTTAATTCGTTCAAAACGGTAAGGCTGAGCCCAGAAATCTGTAATGTGATAAGGATATTCCTCTCCTACGACTTGATTATTGGCGGTAGCAATAAAGCCTTCCTCTGGATTCACTACTGTTGGCAGCTCATCCCATGGAATAAAACCTTCCCAACCATAGTCACTAGAATCACCTGGAACTGGCAATTGACCCTCACCTTGCTTACGAATAGGAATTTGACCATTTGCTTTATAAGCAATGGTGCCATCCTTTGAGGCAAAAACGAAGTTCTGCGCAGGTGCCTTAAAGTCTTCTAAAGCTTTTTCAAAGTCATCCCAAGATTCCGCCTTATTAAAACCAATTACTGCACGTAATTCTGCAGTTGATTGAAGCGCTGTCCACTGCATTGAAAATTGTGCAGTTGGCTTGGTATCTTTGAATGCTAGATCCGTCATAATCGGACCATGGCGTGTCACCACCACTTCAAAATCTACAGTTGCTCCGTCCTTCACCTTAATAGATTCATCACGTACCTCGGCTTGCTCCCATTTTCCATCGTAGCGGTATTGTGTTGGATTATCGGGATTAGGTATTTCAATATATAAATCCTGCACATCTGGGCCAACATTCGTCACACCCCATGCTATATCATCATTATGGCCCAAAATAACACCTGGAATTCCTGCAAAAATAACACCACTAACATTTTGTTGTGGAGATTGCAGATGCATCTGATACCAAATTGATGGTGTACTCAATCCTAGGTGAGGATCGTCCGCCAAAATAGGAGTACCTGATTTAGTTTTATCACCAGAAACAACCCAGTTATTACTGCCGTTAAATTCATTAGGCAGTAGATCTGCATTAAACTGTCCTGCTACCGCTACAGGATTTTTAATGTTTGCCTCAATAATAGATGAAGCATTTTCAGGATATTTAATAAATAACTCTTTGGCCTTTTCTTCATCAAAATTTTGTAAAGCCCAGTGGCGGAAGGCAAGTGTATTCCAATTCCCTCCCAAATCGTATGCCATATACTTCCCAATCGTTAAAGAATCTACGACTGTCCATTCCTCTGGCTCGTAGCCCAATAATGAAAATTCATAGCTTAAAGTTTTATTTTCCTTAGCTTGCGCAATAAATGCATTTACCCCTTCTGCATACCACTCTAGTACTTGCTTGCTTTCCTCATCATAGGCTGCGAGTGATTTCTCAGCGGCATCGCGTAAGCTAAATGTACGAAAGTGTTTGTCCGTATTTATTGTTGCTTCCCCAATAATTTCTGATAATCGACCACTCGCCTGTCTTCGTGCTAAGTCCATTTGGAATAATCGATCTTGTGCCTGAACATAACCTTGCGCACGATATAAATCAGCATCTGTCTTGGCAAAAATATGAGGAACCCCTTTGTCGTCCCTTGTAACCGACACATCCTGCTCTAAAATATTGACAGCTAATTCGCCATCAATTATCGGCTTAGATTTATTCATAAACCATGTAAATCCGATAAAAGCTACGATAGCTATAGTCGCTACGATCCCAGCAAGGACGATGAGCCACTTTCTCCATTTGAACTTTCTCTTTTCCATCTCATTACCCCCTCTGTGCACTATATTCATTCCTACCTCTTAAAATCCTTAAAACAAAGTTTAAAAGATTGGCGATAGCGAATATTCGTTTGTTATGTAAGTAAATTCATCTTTAAATACAAAATTTTGTCAATATACGCTATTAGACTAGTATAAACAATTGGCTATATGAAGGCTACAGAGCATTGTTAAAAAACATATTTCATAGATAAATGGCTTTCCTTTCATTAGTCTCTTTTGTTATTCATTCTATTATTATTGCAAAAACAAAAAATCGTATTTCCAAATAGAAAATACGATTTTTAATGCTAGACATGTAGTTGTAATTCAATAGGACAATGATCGCTGCCCATAATGTGTGGGTGAATAATCGCTTGATCAATTTGATTTTTTAATGACTCCGACACAATAAAGTAGTCGATGCGCCAGCCAATATTTCGTTCACGTACTTTATTCATATAGGACCACCATGTAAAATGGTCAGTTTCATTAGGATGCTTGTATCTGAAAGAATCTACAAAACCACTGGCTAAAAGCTCCGAAAATTTCGCACGCTCCTCATTTGTAAATCCAGAATTCCCCACATTCGATTTAGCATTTTTCAAATCTATTTCAGTGTGCGCAACATTTAAGTCACCACAATAGACAACAGGCTTCTTACTATTCAAATCTTGTAAATAGCCGGCTAAACGATCTTCCCAAGTTAGTCGAAGTGGTAATCTCGCTAAATCTCGCTGTGCATTGGGGGTATAGACATTTATTAAATAGAAATTTTGATATTCTAAAGTAATGATTCTACCCTCATCCTGAGAATTTTCATCGCCAACTCCATACTTAACGGATAATGGTGTATGCTTTGTAAATATAGCCGTCCCCGAGTAGCCTTTCTTTTGAGCATAGTTCCAATATTGCTCATAACCATCTAGTGCAAGCTCTACTTGTCCAGCCTGACATTTCGTTTCTTGGATACAAAAAAAATCTGCCTCTATTTGGTGAAAGAAATCTAGAAAGCCTTTTCCCAGGCAAGCTCTAATGCCATTAACATTCCATGATATAAATTTCATCTCATTCCCACTCCTTAAAAAAACGCCCTTCGACTCAAGCGAAGAGCGTCACATTATAGATCATCACCAACAATTTTAACTTCTGTTTCTAATTCAATACCGAATTTTTCTTTCACAATCCGCTGTACCATTTGAATAGTCGCAATATAATCAGAAGCAGTAGCATTTCCTTTATTGACAATAAAACCTGCATGCTTCGTAGAGACCTCTGCACCGCCTACTCCTTTACCCTGCAAGCCACTATCTTGAATAAGCTTGCCTGCAAAATGACCTGGTGGGCGTTTAAAAACACTTCCCGCAGATGGATATTCTAATGGTTGCTTAGATTCTCGCTGAAAGGTTAAGTCAGCAATCTTCGCATCAATTTCCCCTTGTTCACCAGGAGCTAATTGGAACTCAGAGGATAACACGTAATAGCCTTTCTTCGCAATAACGCTTTTACGATAACCAAGCTCAAGCTCATCCTTTGACAAGGTTAAAATTTCTCCCTCTTTTGTTAACACCTTAGATGAAATAATGATATCTTTAATCTCACCGCCATAAGCACCTGCATTCATAGCCATTGCCCCACCAATTGATCCAGGGATACCACAGGCAAACTCGAAGCCTGTTAAAGAGGCTTTGGCAGATAGTTTCGACACATCTTTAATTAGCGCACCACTTTGAGCATAAACATGTTCACCATTAATACGAATCTCATCTAAATTTGAAAAGGTTACAACGATTCCTCTATGACCACCATCACGAACAACCATATTAGATCCGTTACCTAACATTAATAAAGGAATATTATTTATATATGCATAGCGAATTACAAATGCTGCTTCTTCTTCTGTATCAGGAAGAACAAAAACATCTGCTTTGCCACCTAATTTTGTCATTGTATATTGTTGTAATGATTCATCTAACTTAATATTGGCAGGATTAATGCTCTTCGCTAAATCCTTTGCCCATTGTTGTTTTGTCATGAGAGCTAATTCCTTTCTAACGTCCTTCTTACTCTACACAAGTATGGATTTAGAACCCCAATTTGACAAGTAAAATGAAGGGTATTTTTATCTCACATAAAAAGACAGGTAAGTCCTGTGCAGAGATGATGAATATTATAAAGAAAATTGACAGTCATTCCAAGTGTCGTTTTTGGCACAATACTACCTAAGAAACAAGTGATTCACTTAAAGCCAGCTACTTGCCCATGTTTCAATATTACGGATAGCGCCTTCTAGTGCTTGCCCTTTATCCGTTAAAGAATATTCAACTCGGACTGGGACTTCAGAATACACTTTACGTTCAACAAGTCCTTCTTTTTCCAGTTCCTTTAAACGTTCTGATAATAAACGGCCACTAACAGGTAATGCCGACTCTATTTCATTAAAACGCTGTGGTCCATCTAATAATTGATATAATATTAAACCCGTCCATCGTTTTCCGATTAAATCCATTGCTTTAGCTAAACGAGGACATAAAGTTGTCTCATTCATATTTCTTCACCTCTATGTAACTATTGTAACGATTATTGCAGGAAATGTAAATTTAGAGTAACTTATTTACATAAAATAATTTATATACTTTTATATACTTAATTACAAAAAGTAACTATAGTTTTCAGTCTTTTTCAATTGCGGTGGAACTTTCCATCGTTAAACCATCCGTCCTCCTAATAATACAATGCCCTAGATATCTGTAATATGACTAACTATTTATTTTAAGTCTTGTAAATGTTCACAGTTTACACTTTTATTAGTGATGATCCATTCCTATTTATGAAAAAGCCATTGAATATGGTATTTGTTTCCTTTATTATTCGTTGTAGAATGCTGTTTTAGGGGGTTTTTAAATGAAAAAATACACTATTGATATCAGTCATTCCACACTTAGTTTTTCTGTACGACATATGATGATATCTAAAATTCACGGTACTTTCGAATCGTACAACGCTGAAATTGCTGCAGCCAATATTGAGCAAATGCAGGATGCAAGTATCTCTATTACCATTGACGTGGCTAGCGTCTCCACAAAAAATCACGACCGTGATGTACACCTTGTATCTCCAGATTTTTTTGATGCAGACGTCTATCCAAAAATAGTTTTCACCTCTACATATATTGATAAACAAAATGATAAAACCTTTTTGATACACGGGGATTTAACGATTAAAAACATAACAAAGCCTATCGTATTTACAACAGTATATACAGGAAACGGTGTTAATCCCTGGGCACAAGAAGTATATGGCTTTCAGGCAAAGACACAAATGGATCGACGCAATTTTAATCTAGTCTACAATACAATTCTAGAAACAGGTGGCGTATTAATCAGTGATGAGATTGACATTGTCGTAGATGTCGAGCTAAGCCCCCTTTAGTTATTGATTTACTTTAAGGAAAGAGGGAACTTTACATGCTATGGTTTGATAACGGAATTACATTTGAATCGAGCTTTATTACAATCGTCTTTATTATTGTTTTTGGTAGCATTGCCTTCAGCCTTATTAAAGCTATGGTCACTTGGTCTATTAATAACCAATCACAAACCTTCACTGTACCCGCTAAGGTTGTGTCAAAACGTACAAATATTCGGGGAGGCTCTACTAATTCTGCGGCATATACTTCTTATTTCATCACGTTTGAAGAACGACATGGGGAGCGTCAGGAGTTTAAAGTGAATGGTCGCAATTTTGGACAGCTAGTGGAGGGTGACATTGGTCTTTTAACGTTTCAGGGCACACGCTTTCATACTTTCGAAAGACAATAAAGGGAGAGTAGCGATTAAATCGTACTCTCCCTTTTAGTTTTATTTAATTAAATACTTTGCAAATCCTGCCTCTGTATCTTCTAAATATTCAATGTTGCTATCTGCTGAGATAAATTTCTGTGCATCTTTCGCAGATAGATAAACAACTTTTGTCTTGGCTGGGAATGGTACAAATGACCAGTTATTATCCGCAGCAGGGTTAATTGTTTTAGTTGCCATAATATAATCAACTACAGCTTGACGATTTTCATAGGCATAGTTAGTTATATTGGAGCCGTCCGTATTTTTAAATGTCGCTCCATACGAACCACCAACACGATAATTATTTGTAATGATAATGAATTCTTGTTTTAAATCAATTGGTTTACCATTATATTGTACATTTTTAATACGGTTCGCCTTTTCATCAACAAGATTACCACGTCGGTCATATTTAGATGGAGATGTCACATCAATTTGATAGGTTAAGCCATCTAACACGTCAAAATTATAAGAGCGTGCTTCTGAATCAATAATATTTTGCTCTTCTGTCTTATTCGGATCTATTGTTGCAAAAATGCCTGCAGCCATCTCTAACCACTCGACGGCTTGTGCACCTGTAACTTTAATTGTTGCTACAGTATTATCGTAATGATAAATGTCCGCCATATTTTTAATGGCAAGTGGACCAACTGGAATGTTTGTATAATCTAATGGATTATTTCGTGAACCGGCTTTAAAAGGTGCTCCAGCAGAAAGAATCGGCGTTTTTTCATCAGCTGTTCCCTTTAATTCCTGTTCAATAAACCATTTTTGTGCTTGTGTGACGATTTGAATAGAAGGATCATCTTGCACCATTGAGAAATAACTATGGATTGGCGCAGTTGTTTTACCAACAGGCTGGCGAATATAAGTTAAAGTGCCTTCATGCGCTTGTTTCACAGCTTTTAATACCGTAGTGGATGGTTGTAAACCTTCTTGCTTGATTGATTGCAATGACCCACTACCATCTACTACAACCCACTCTGATCCTTGTTGTTCTAGCTTTAGATCAATAATACCAAGATGGCTACCATAGCTACCTGCCATAACTGTTGGAACACCGTGAATCGTTCCCTTTTCTTGATCTACATCTTTCAAATCTTTGTAGTCACCTGGGAATGTTAAGTGAGAGTGCCCTGTAATCAAAGCATCAATGCCGTCAATTCCAGCTAGTTGATAGCCAACATTTTCAGCGCCTTCCACGTAAGTGTCCTCGCCAATACCTGAATGGGAAAGAACAACAATTACGTCTGCTCCAGCCTTCTGCATTTCAGGTACTACTTCTTTTACTGCTTCAACAGGTTCTTGCATGTCAACTTTACCAGCTAAATGAATGGCATCCCATTCAACAATTTTCGTTGGTACAATCCCTGTCACACCAACTTTCAGTGTATGTTTCTTACCTGCATTGTCCACTACCTCTTTATCAAGAATGACATAAGGTGTAAACATACGCTTTTTTGTTTTAGCATCGTAAGTATTAGCATTTACGACTGGATATTTGGCATCATCTAAGACTTCATTTAAGAAATCTAGACCATAGTTGAATTCATGGTTTCCTAAAGTTCCACCATCATATTTTAAAGCGTTAAGTGCCGCAATAGCCGGATGTACTTCCCCTGGCTTTAATACACTTTCTAATGCTTTATAAGAGCCAAGCGGCGTACCTTGAATTAAATCTCCATTATCGAATAGTAATGTGTTGGGGTTTTTAGCACGAGCTTGTTCAATTAATGTAGCTGTATTAGCTAAACCAACCTCAGATGATGGCGCATCTAAATAGTAATTATAATTTGCTAAATTTGTATGAATATCTGTAGTTCCTAAAATTTGAAGATCTACTGACACCCCACTAGATGGTGCCTTGTATTCTGCTACAAAGCGCTCTACGATACTTTTCATTTGCTCATGTGTTACATAGTCAAGAGGACGGATCGTATTATCCTCATACGCTTGAAGAATATTTGCTGCAACAGCATTAGCTAAATCTTGTTTATAAGCTTTAGTAATTTGATTAGCATCCTTAAATTGGTCTAAGACCGCAAGGGAAGCGTTTTCACTAACAAGTCCACGAGCAGATATAACAAATGCTTGTTGACGTGTTAATTTATCGTTTGGACCAAATGTAGTTGCTGTTTTTCCTTTGATAAGTTTTAACTGTACAGCCTTTTCTACATATGGTGCTAAATCCTTGGAGACATCCGTAAAAGTAAGGGAAGAACCATCACCTATTTCGACATCTAAGCTTTCTACTAATTCTTTTACATAATCAGCGCGCGTAACTTCATTGGAAGCAGCATTAGCAGTGTATCCAAATGGTATCAACGCGAATAAAACTAGTAGCATGGCTAAAAATTTAGTTATTAATTTCTTGTTCATACAACAACCTCCTTATTCATCTAGTATTTTCCTACAGATACTATTATATTAAACTAACTCTATTTTTTACTGAATAATTAGTCCTAATTATATGTATTTTTAAAAGAATGGGTTATTACTTTCCTATAAAATCACATTTTTCTATCATTTTTATTTTTATACCACCAATAGAATGTTAGGAAATGTAAATTCCGAATAAATAATTAATACCAATATATCCGACTTCTATATCACACCATACCTCTGCTCACAAAATAAAAAAAGACCTCTCAAATTCGAGAGGTCTTTTATTAAAAAATATTTTTTACGCGTTTACTGTTTGAAGTGATTGAGCTACTTTTTTCACTTCTTCTAGGCCATTTGCAATAATTTCTTGTGCTTTATCAGGTGATGCATTGTGACCTTCAATAATTACTTCTTCGATAATTTCCATACCGAACACGCCGCCTGCTACATTTTTAATGTAGTTTACTGACATTTCCATCGGCTGTGTTTCTGGTAGTGAGTAGTAGCCACCACGAGCATTTAAAATAATCGCTTTTTTATCCGTCATTAAGCTAACCATTTGGCCATCTTCACCATATTTGAATGTGAAACCTGCTTGGTACACATAGTCAATAAATGTTTGTAAAGGTGCTGGAATAGTTAAGTTCCAAAGTGGGAAAGCAAATACTACTAAATCAGCTGCTGTTAATGCATCCATCGCTTTTTGTTTAGCAGCTAAAAGACGTGATTCGATGTCTGTTAACTCCCCACCATTTTGTACTTTACCAAATGCATTGAAAAGATCTTGCCCAAAGTATGGCATATCTTCTGCAAAAACGTCAAAAGTTGTAACGTTTACACCTTGTACGTTTTCCATAAAAGTATCGTACATTTTTGTTGAAATACCGTCTGGACGGTTGTTTGCTTTTACTACTAAAACGTTCATTATATAAAATCTCCCTTATATCTCATAGTCTATTATCTCGAATTCAAGATATAAACTTATCTTAAAAAAATTCTTCTAAAAAGTCAACGATACTTTCCTCAGACTTTTGACTGAAATATTAGATAAAACTTTACACTAAAACGAATAAAAGAGGCTTGTTATGACAAGCCCCTTCGTAGTTAGAGTAATTTTAGCACTATAATTTACAGTTATCATCTGTACAAACACCAGCGTCACCCGTGCCAGCCATTTTTAGACCCGGTTGTAAGCCCTCTTCCTCAGCCACTTTACGTAGTGTATCTTCGAATACTTCTTGTGGCTGGGCACCAGAAATACCATATTTACGGTTTAAGACAAAGAATGGGACCCCACGAACTCCAAGCTGCAATCCTTCTTGAATATCTGCTTCTACCTCATTTTTAAATTCATCCACAGCAAGAACTTTTGCCACTTCCTCGCGTTGCAATCCTACTTGTTCGGCTATATCTAATAATACATCCTCTTGTCCAATACGTTTTCCTTCAATAAAATGACTGTGCAGTAGAGCTTCAACTAATGCTGTAACATCTCCCTGCTGCTCAGCCCATTTAACAAGTCGATGTGCCTTTAACGTATTCTCTTCCATTAGATTGCTAAAGTCATAGTTTAAGCCCACTTCTTTCGCACGCTCTGTAACACCTAATGTCATTTCTTTGGCTTTTTCTAAAGTCATGCCATATTTCTTCGCTAATGATTCATAAACAGTAATGTTCGAATCTACTGGTGTATTAGGATCAAGTTGATAGCTTTTATAAACAAGCTCCACCTGCCCACCAAAGCCAGTATCTTCAATCGCTTGCTCTAATTGTTTTTTACCAATATAACAAAATGGACATACGTAGTCAGACCATATTTCAATTTTCATTACTCACACTCTCCCTTTGCTACATTGTAGCGATAGATTTAATCGCAAGGCAATTTTTATGCTTCATCGCATAAATTCTCCAGTACATCTACATACTGAACATAAAAACATTGTGAGGTTTATCTATGACTCAATCTCTTTGGCTCGCTACTTCCGAATCAGTCTCACTTTCTTCACTTTCTTCATCTACAACTTGTGATGTATGTATAGTCGGAGGAGGCTTAACTGGTCTTTATACAGCCTATGTCTTGGCAAAAGCAGGTGTTGATGTACTTTTACTTGAGGCGAATACCCATTTTGGTCACGGTACTACTGGCCATTCCACGGGTAAACTAACTGCCCAGCATAGTATCGTTTATGCTAACCTTTTAGAGAAACTATCCGTTGATGAGGCACAGCTCTATTACCAACTCAATCAACAAGCCATTGAAAAGGTAACACAATTATTCCCAAAAGGCAGTGTAAAGCAAGTAGATTCACTATTGTATGCTCAAACAAAAGAAGGGTATGCGCAATTATTAAAAGAATGGAATGCGTATAAGGTGTTAAATATCCAATCAAAAATCACCACAGAAACAGAGCTTCCCTTCCCCATTACAAAGGCTTTATGCATGTCTCAGCAAGCTCAAATAAATCCTGTAGAGGTAAGTAATTTTCTTGCCAAAGAAGCACAAGCGATGGGTGCCAAGCTTTATACAAATACCCGAGTTCAGCAATTAAACATAGCTCAAAATAACTTACATACCGAAAAGAATATATCGGTTCAATATAAAAAACTTATTTTGTGCTCACATTATCCAATTGAAGCTTTCAAGGGGCTAAAGTTATTTAAACTGTCAAATAGTCGCTCTTACATGGTGGCTAGTAAAATTGCTGAAACGATGCAGGGGCAATATCTATCTGTTGATTTCCCTTCTCGTTCCATTCGTACAGCTACAATTAACAACGAGCATTATTTAGTACTTGGTGGAGCGAATCACATCGCTGGGGAAACAGTCAATACAGAGCCGTACTATGATGCCATTGCAATTGAAATGAAAGAACATTTTGAGCAAGAGCCTATTTATCGATGGTCTGCTCAGGATATCGAAACTCCTGACATCGTTCCTTACGTAGGAAGAATTACAAACTCATTGCCAAACGTATTCATTGCTACTGGCTATAGAAAGTGGGGAATTTCTAATTCCTTTGTTGCCGGTGACATTTTATCTAGCCTAATCACGGGGTCAAGAAGTGAGGACGGAGCCATCGCACTCTATTCACCATCACGGACAAAATTCGGTGCCCAGTTTATGCAAATGCTTAAAGTCGGCGGCTTTGTCGCAAAAGAATTTATTGCTGGGTATATGAGAAATGCCAGTGCCCCAACATGTACTCACTTGGGCTGTAAGACGAAATGGAATGAGGCTGATGAAACATGGGATTGTCCTTGCCATGGCTCCCGCTTCAATGCGCAAGGGGAAGTACTGGAAGGACCAGCAGTACAACCTTTGAAATTAGATTAAAATAGAGGCTGTAGACAAACTCTCCATAAATTATGAGTTTGCTACAGTCTTTTTTACGATGAAATAAAGCAAAGCCGTTGGCGTCCTCTTACAAGGATTCGGCAGTGTTTTACCTACTATTATAAATGGAGGAAAAATAACAAAAGCCACCGAAAGTATGAACTTTTCGATGGCTATTATCTACAGTCTAAGTAGCTGTCTTCTTGTGTAAATTACTTTAGAGCTTCTGTTAATACTGGCACAATTTGCTTTTTACGAGAAACGACGCCTGGTAACACAACACGGTTATTGATAAGTTCAGCACCGAATCCTTTTGCTGCAGCTTGTGCGACTTGTCCAATTGCTACAGCTGTAGAATCGTTATTTAGAATATCTGTTACAACGAAGAAGAATAAATCTAAACCATTTTCAGCAACATTTTTATTTAATAAAATCTCTAATTCTTCTTGTCGATTAAGTACATCATTAATATCCACAGCATTCACCTGTGCAACTACAGATTTGTACTCACCGAATTGGAACTCCTTAGCATCTAATGATAGTAGATCTTCTAAAGATTTATCAGATAGGTCTGCACCGGCTTTTAGCATAGCTAAACCATATTCTGCAACATCCACATTAGCCATTTTCGCTAGTTCTTCGCCAGCTTTTACATCTTGCTCCGTGCAAGTTGGTGATTTGAATAATAATGTATCTGAAACGATTGCTGATAGCATTAAACCCGCAATGTTCGCTGGTATATCTAAACCGTTTTCGTTAAAAATTTTCTTTAGAATCGTAGCTGTACAGCCTACTGGTTCTGCACGATAATATAGCGGATCAGCTGTTTGGAAGTTAGCGATGCGGTGGTGATCAATTACCTCGGCAATTTGCACTTCCTCAATACCATCAGCCGATTGCTGGAATTCATTGTGGTCTACTAGAATAGCTTTGTCCGCTTCTCCAACTACAGATGAGATTAAACGTGGCGCTTCAAAGCCAAATTTATCTAAAGCAAACTGTGTTTCATTATTAACATCTCCAAGACGTACAGCCTCGGCTTCTTCTCCAATTTGTTGCTTTAAATAAGCATATACAATTGCAGACGTGATCGTGTCTGTATCTGGGTTTTTATGTCCAAAAACTAATACTTTACTCATTGAATTTATTCCTCCTAAAATGACCTTACATTTATCTTTTATTTTATCATATCTTATGGACTAACAACTGATAAATTAAAACATGAAGCAAACTATGCTCATTCAATTAATATACAATAATAATTCCCCACTCCCAATAACCAACTATACGAATATGAATAAAGTATAATGGACCTTCAAATTGTCACATACATATATTTTGTGCACCCATCTCCTTTGTTTGCATTATCTTTTTTTACCATCCTATTTTTAACATTCAATAGTAAAAGCGCATCTTTTTCTAATATTAATTATTTTACATAGATATTTAGTTGGATTTTCATATTTATGTAAGCATAATTTTATGCTATTATCAGATAGTCTATATTTTTGGATATTCAGGAAATGGGGATTACGATGACAAAGAAGATGGAAAAAAAGTACATTCCTTTAGCAAATTATTTTGAAGTAGCTTTACAACAAGAAATCACTTTATCCTTTAGTGAATTAGAAAACATTATGGGACAAGCCTTACCGAATGCCGCCTACTTAAATAAGAGCTGGTGGAAAAAAACAAAGCCCCCTCTATCACACTATTTGTCATGGACAAGTGCAGGCTATCATGTCATTGATGTTAGACTAGGTACTAGTATAACGTTCTCATGCACGCAACCTAAGACAACTGTAAACACTCTTTCTAAAAATGAAGAGAACCCATCTGCATACATAATTCGAGGGATTGAAGCATCGGATGCTAGATCGTTTATTCTTTTACAGGAAGAAATTTTTCAACAAACCGACTTCATGTATAATGTTCAAAATGAAGTAGATCTAACTGTCCAGCAACTTCGTAAAAATTTAACCTATTGGAAGCAACTAAAAAATCGCACGATATTACTTTGCGTATTAAATGGTATATTTGCAGGCTATGCAGTTGTACATGGCTATAAACAAACGAAAGCTAAACATGTTGCCTCTGTTCGCTTAGCTGTGAAGGAAGAGTACCAACAAAAAGGCATTGGCTCTGCGCTAATGAAGGCTGTGGAAGGTTGGTCAAAACAACGTGACATATCCAGATTAGAATTATCAGTTATGGAACATAATAATGTTGCTTTACATCTTTTTACGAAAATAGGGTTTAAACAAGAAGGCATTCGACAAAATGCTATTAAATTAAATGATACTTACATTAACGAGTATAACTTAAGTAAAATTTTATAAATCACTTTGCCTAGATGTCTAAAGCATATTTGGACATCTTTTTATATATTTAGACTATAAAAAATGCATAGAAAAGTAATATAACACTTTTCTATGCATAGCATTAAAATACCTGTTTCTCTCTAGCAGCATCTAGGAATAATATATTACTATCTATTTGCTCATAGGATTTTTGATATTTTTCATACTGCCCCTTGTCTTGGCTAATCATTTCCTCCAATAATGCATGTAAGAAAGAAAATAAAACGGGCACTATATCTAGCGAGGAATGCTTGTTTGTTCCAAGCGCAAACAAAATATTAGCATATTCACGAACGGGTGAAAATGCAGTTCCAGTAATAGCAATAATTTTTACTTTCTTCATCCTTGCAATTTCAACAATCGTTTGAATATCCTT
Source organism: Lysinibacillus sp. GW247-5R2A (assembly GCF_059424475.1). Classification (NCBI taxonomy): domain Bacteria; kingdom Bacillati; phylum Bacillota; class Bacilli; order Caryophanales; family Bacillaceae; genus Lysinibacillus; species Lysinibacillus sp. GW247-5R2A. The sequence continues at coordinate 53,977 of NZ_JBWKZL010000008.1, forward strand.
TAACTGTTTATCAAATGATAAAACAATTAATGTTGTACGCTCTCCCATGCTATTAATTTGATTCATCATTTCATCCGAATCTATACGGAGCTGCTTAATATTAGAACGTAGTGTTTTTAATGTGTTGGATAACCAATTTGCTACAGATGCAGCCTGACGAGTACCTAGAATATAGATATTATCTGCTTCATGCATCCATTTTGAACTTTTTTGAATTTGTTGATCGCTAATTAATTGAATGGTTTCCTGAATGTTTTGGCTATCTTGCTGCATTACCTTGCCAAAACGGGAATTAGTTAGCTTTTTACCCGTATAGGTAGATTGTAGATTTGTTCCTACATCTTGGGACATGACATAGCCTCTTATTTCTTCTTGCAGTTCCACATATCCCGATAAATCCATGGCATAGCAAAAGCGAATAACCGTTGATTCACTTACATTAGCCAGTCTGCCTACTTCTGCTGCTCCATTAGCAATCACTGTATTGGGATTATCCATTACAAATTGTGCTACTTTACGCTGCCCCTTTGATAGTCTTACAAACCTTTTCTTTATATCCTCATGAATGCACATTCCTAACAACCTTTCTTTCAATGACCTTATCACGAATGGGAGATTGTTTCCTACTTACTCAAAATTCGATTAAAAATACAGTATCATGATTGCAATTTGAATACAATGACTTTTCTGAAAAATCTTCAGCGCATTAACCTGCTAATATGTCGACTTTTTGTACTTTTCTATGTTGATTTGTTATTTTACCAAATTTCTTGGTACGGGTGAATAAAAATCAACAATCCCTAATTTTTATGTAATACATTAGCGAGTAAAGACAAAAATGTCCTGGATTGATTACTCTTATCCAGGACATTGTTTAGTTATTATTCTAATTCTAGCTGCTTGGTTTCCTTCCCAAGGAAAATGACACCAATAACCCCTATAATAATGGCTCCACAGAAAATGGCAAAGATGAAGCCTATATCATAACCCGCTGTTAGTAAAGAACCAACTAGTAGCGGTCCGAAAATACCACCAATTCGGCCAGCGGCTGCTGCCATCCCTGCACCAGTACCTCGAATAATGGACGGGTATTGCTCAGGTGTATAAGCATATAAGGCTCCCCATGCTCCTAAGTTAAAGAAGGATAAAAACATACCTGACAATAACAGTACTACAAGTGTTTCAGCATTGCCGAAAATAAAAGCACTCACGGCAGTACCAATTAGATAGGAAACAAGCACAAATTTCCGTCCAAACTTTTCAATAAACCAGGCTGCAGTAAAGTAACCTGGCAATTGAGCTAATGTCATAATGAGAACATACTTAAAGCTCGTAATCATATCAAAGCCCTTACCAACCATGACACTTGGAAGCCATAAGAACATACCGTAATACGAAAATACTACTGTAAACCAAAGCACCCAAAGCATCAATGTGGAACGTGCATATTTTTTTGACCAAACTTCTTTTATATTTTGAAGGATGCTACGTGATTTGGCCTCTTGCTTCACCGTAAACTGCGGTGAATCTGGGAGATGCCATCTAAGATATATAGCATAAAATGCAGGGAGTGCTGTTAAGATAAGCGCTACTCGCCATCCCCACGTTGGAATAACAAAATAGGATATCAATGCGGCAATTAGCCATCCAGCTGCCCAAAAACTTTCCAATAAAACAACTACGCGTCCTCTTTCTTTTGCTGCCACGCTTTCAGATACTAGCGTTGATGCTACAGGTAGTTCACCGCCCAGACCCATTCCTACTAAAAAGCGTAGCATTAAAAATGCCGTTAATGTAGTGGTAAAAGCGGATAGTCCACTTGCAATGGAAAATAGGACAAGTGTCCACATAAAAATTTGCTTTCTCCCTATTTTGTCGGCAAAAACACCGAATACAAGGGCTCCAACAGCCATTCCGATAGAGTTAATACTACCAATCCAGCCAGATTGACTTGGTGTCAGTCCCCAATCTGCTGCCAATGCTGCAATGACAAACGATAATATTCCAACATCCATTGCATCGAAAAGCCATCCAATCCCCGCAACGCCCAATAGTTTATTTCTAGAAATAGTTTGCTGAGATTTATTTGTTCCTACAGTATTTGTCGCCATTTTAACCACCTGTCTTTACACTTGACTTTACATTATAAGATTACTATACAGTTGTTTCAAGAAAGTGACAAGCAAAATTCAAATTACCGAATTGTTTCGACAATTTATGAAATGCTATTGAAATAATAGTGTGATTTGCGTTAAAATGTCTTTTATACAAATACAACTGTTCTTTCTATAAGAACAAAAGGAGATCGTATCTTTATGTGGAAAGGCCTTATTGAAGAATATAAACAATTTTTACCTGTAACAGAAAATACACCCGCATTAACTTTAAACGAAGGCAATACGCCTCTTATACATTTAGTGAATTTATCCAAGAAACTGGGCATTGAGCTTTACGGTAAAATTGAGGGTGCTAACCCAACTGGCTCTTTTAAAGACCGTGGTATGGTGTTTGCTGTAGCTAAAGCTATTGAAGATGGTAGTAAATGTGTGATTTGTGCCTCAACAGGAAATACATCCGCTGCTGCAGCTGCTTATGCTACAAGAGCTGGTATTCAATCCATCGTAGTAATTCCTAAAGGAAAAGTTGCCCTTGGTAAGCTTGCACAAGCAACTATGTATGGTGCAAAAATCATTGAGATTGATGGTAATTTTGATGATGCTTTAAGTATTGTTCGCCAAGTAAGTGAAACAACTCCTGTCGCACTTGTAAACTCCGTCAATCCATACCGCATTGAAGGTCAAAAAACTGCATCCTTTGAAATTGTAGATGCCTTAGGCTCGGCTCCTGATTATCTATGCATCCCAGTTGGTAATGCAGGGAATATTACTGCTTACTGGAAAGGCTTTAAAGAATATCATGCTGCTAAAGATTCTGGTTTACCAAAGATGTATGGCTTTGAGGCAGAAGGTGCAGCAGCAATCGTCAAAGGAGAGCCTATTACAAATCCGGAGACAGTTGCCACTGCTATTCGAATTGGTAACCCCGCTAGCTGGAAGTTGGCAGAAGCAGCTCGCGATGAATCTGGAGGTATTATTGATTCCGTAACAGATCAAGAAATTATTGCTGCTTATCAATTAATCGCCAATACAGAAGGTATTTTTGTTGAACCTGGCTCTGCCGCATCATTAGCAGGTGTTATTAAATCAGTGGAGAACGGAAAAATTCCAAAGGGTTCAAAAGTAGTTACAATCTTCACAGGTAATGGACTAAAAGACCCCGATACAGCTATGGAGGTATCCACAGTCGATCTAGTATCCCTTAAAAATGACGAAAATGAAATTCGAGAGTATATCGAGGGAGTACTATGAGTAAAGCATGGCAAATCTCAGTTCCAGGAAGCACAGCCAATTTAGGGCCTGGCTTTGATTCCATAGGACTCGGCTTGACTCTATACTTACAATTAACAGTCACTTTACAAGATACATGGGATATTATCCATCTTGATGATAACGGTCCTAAAGAGTTTGAGCTTGACGAACATTTACTATACGTCATTGCAAAAAAAGTTGCTGCCCAATATGGTCAACAATTACCTGCATGTCGTGTCGAGATGGCTAGCGAGCTACCATTAGCACGTGGGCTTGGAAGCAGCGCTGCTGTGATAGTTGCAGGTATTGAACTAGCCAATCAAGTATGTGGGCTTAACTTAACAATACAAGATAAACTCAACTTATCATCTCAAATTGAGGGACACCCAGACAACGCAACCGCTTCTGTTTTAGGAGGCTTAACCATTTCTTCTATGGATGATACAGGTCATGTTGATACTTTTCATATCAATGAAATTGATGCTTCCTTTGTGGTATATGTACCAAACGTCGAATTAAAAACGAGCGAGTCTCGATCTGTATTGCCAGAGCAATTTGAAAGAGCCTATGCTGTCCATGCTTCGGCAAATGCTAATATGTTAGCAGCTTCACTAATGGCACGTGATTTCCAGCGTGCTGGGCGTTATATGGAAGAAGATCTATTTCATGAACCGTTTCGTGCAAAGCTAATACCCGAGTATACAGAAATTCGTACGGCAGCAAAGATGAATGGTGCGTATGGTACGGCTTTAAGTGGAGCTGGCCCTACATTGATTTCTATCATTCCCTCTACCATTGCATATGACTTCGTTCAAACTATGAAAAATCACTTCCCTGAACATCAAGTGATTTTAACAAAAGCTGATGAGCAAGGTATACAAGTACGTGAATATATGAAACGTCTACTATAATAGTAGGCGTTTTTTCTTGAAAGCAAGTGTGGATAAAACTAATATTATAGAAGTATAGGAATTGCCTTGAAACACCTATTATTAACAACTACGATGTGCGCTTTTCTAAGGAGGAACTATCTTGAAGCCAATTATATTCTGCGATTTCGATGGCACAATAACAGAAACTGATAATATCTTTTCTCTGATGACGGAATTTGTTCCACAAGAATCTGAGAAAATTGCAAAAGCTATGATGGAGCAAACCATTTCATTTAAAGATGGGCTCTCTGCCATGTTTCATTTACTTTCTACTCAACAGAAAGATGAAGTCATTCAATATCTTATGGATACAGCTATCATTCGTGAAGGCTTTGGAGATTTTGTTCGATATGCTCAAAATCATGGCATACCATTTTACATTGTAAGTGGAGGGGTCGATTTTTTTATTGAGCCTTTAGTAGAAAAATACGGTCCTTTCTCTGGTATTTACTGCAATACAGCTGACTTTTCTGGTGAGCAAATTAAACTAATTTATTCAAATAGCTGTGATGAGGATTGCGCAAAATATAGCATACAAGGGTGTGGTTGCTGCAAGCCTAGCGTTATGCGGAAAGTGGCAAAAGAAGATCATTTTAAAATCGTTATTGGTGATTCTCTTTCAGATTTTGAAGCTGCCAAACAAGCCGATATTGTTCTGGCTAGAGATCATCTCATTCAACACTGTGAAGAGCTTCATGTTCCATATAAACCATTTGTCACATTCCACGACTGTTTAAAAGTTGTACAGGAACTTATAGAAACCAAACATACTATACCAGCCACTTAATGTACGACTATACAAAAAGGGAACCATATGAATGGCTCCCTTTTTGATAGACTTATACTAATAACACAAGGCTGATGGCCATGACAGCCATTCCCGCTACCAAACCATACATAGATAAATGAGTTTCATCATACCTCTGCGCTGCTGGTAATAATTCATCCAATGAAATAAAGACCATTATGCCTGCCACTCCAGCAAAAATGATGCCAAACATAACGTCTGTTAAAAATGGCATAAGGAGCAAAAATGCTACTAATGCACCGACGGGCTCTGCTAACCCCGATAAAAAGGATAATTTAAAAGCCTTTCGACGATTACCCGTGGCAAAGAAAATCGGTACAGACACTGCTATCCCCTCTGGAATATTATGAATTGCTACTGCTATCGCAATGGCAATCCCTACATTTGGGTCATTAATAGCTGACATAAATGTAGCTATCCCCTCCGGAAAGTTATGAATTCCAATAGCTAGAGCTGTAAAAATACCCATCTTCATCAAATGATCTTCATTGACCTGTGGCTTTATTGCATTCACATCTTCCACTAGCTTTACTTCATGAGGATTTGTTGATTTTGGAATGAATTTATCGATTAAGGCAATGAATAACATGCCACCGAAGAATCCGGCGATTGTCATCCAATAACCATTTGTAGTACCTAATGCATTTGTTAAAGCATCTTTAGCCTTAACGAAAATCTCAACAAGTGAGACATAAATCATAACACCTGCAGAAAAACCCAATGCTAGCGATAAAAATTTTGTATTTGTTCGTGATGTAAAAAACGCTATTAAACTACCTACCCCAGTTGCAAGCCCTGCAAATAGAGTCAGTCCAAATGCTAGTAAAACGTTCCCGTCCATACCCTTCTTCCTTTTCCCTTTTTTTTATTGTACTCATCTTAACGCAGAAGTTTCCTAAGAGCAATTCTTTTTTACAAGGTAAATATCGCTCATGCCCTTCCTTGATCCTTTTGCACAGAAAAAAGCAGTACCAAATCCGATGAATTTGATACTGCCCTCACAACCTATTTATGATTCGATTGGAATGTTCTTTTGCGACGTTCATACCAGATGACACAAATGATAAACCAAGTATAGCCCATACTCCAGCCTGCAAGTACATCCGTAGCAAAGTGTCTAGCACCAGCTATACGAGATAATCCTATAAGCACCATCAGAATCGTAGCCCCAACCCATAATAGGATTTTACGACTTTTACTGTTATTTTCAGCTAATATATAAGCAGTTGCAAACAAATAAAGAATACCCGTCATAGCATGTCCAGATGGAAAACTATACGATGTTAATTGATCTTCAATTTCAGGTCGCGCTCGTTGGATCCACTTTTTTAATGCTTGATTTAACACATTCCCTGCTGCAAATGTTAAAACAACAAATAGCATGCCACGATAATTTTTTGTCTTCCACGCTAAATACACAATCAAAAGTACCGCTACAATGACAACAAATATAGGTTCTCCTATATAATGAAAGACTTCAATAAATTGATTGCCAAAAAAGACATCTGCCATTTTTGCATCAAATTTATTCATCCAATCACTTTGAAAAGTAAATTTCAGAAAAATAAAAATAATTAGTGTAATAATTGCCAAAGGATAGGCCCATTTTTTCATACGTTCACCTCAAAAACATACTGCTATGATCTTCACATCATAACATAATTATGTCCAAACTAGAGGGAGAGAAGCATTAATTTTTATAAATACATTTTACATTCTTCAGTGACAATCATGGACTGTTCATTAGGCTTGTTAAAATAATTAGAGAAGACCAATGCCACAATGAATAAAATGGCCACGATAGGTAGAATTTTTCTAAATATCATCAACACACCTCTGTTCCACATCTAAATTATTTGATGAGTACTGGATCAAACAGCCAATCCTTTGGACCAAAGTTTCGATCTTTTTCTCCTCTTACTTCACGAGAGATTCCATGTTTTATAATCACTTCTCTAAATCTTTTACTAAATAAAGTTTTTTTATAAAGATATCTTCCATCATGACTCCATTCAGCTGAGTAAAAGACATCTCCTTTTAACGCAGCTAAATCTTCCTGATGATAAATATCTGGCCCCTTGATAACACCATTTAAACCACAGCTACATGGAGGTTGTTCAGTTGCAAAGTATAATTTCACTCTATCCTGACTACAAGACGGTAGAATTTGTGTAGGAATAATTTGATAAGCTGGCTGTTTTCCTTGCTCAGGCCCCTGATGGATTACCTCTAAAAATTCAAAGCCTTCTAGTTTTTCATTTTTCAATAGTGCTACCAGTTCCTCTGTAGCTACCCAATATCCACTTACATGAACTAAATGACGTCCATTCATGTGTGAAGTATCAATAACTATAGGAGATAATTGCTCTTTATCCATAAGTCCGCAATTTTTACAATGAGTACTTAAAGAAAATAAGGTCCCTTTATCCTCTAGAAACATCTCGGGTGAATTCCCTGTTGAATTTAAAGTAAACAATGGTGCCCGTTCATATTCCAAATCAGAAAATTCAAAGTAGAAACGCTCTCCTATTGAGACAATGCCAAATTCACGTTCTAATGACTCGTATACGGCAGCTACTTTCTCATATGTCACATCTTCATTTAATGTAAAAATAGGATTAAATTTTGTTTTTAAATTTCTCTTTCTAATTTCAGGCGCACCAATAGCAATACCATGACGATTATAAACGTTAATCACTTGATCTTGACTAGATTCATCTATAGAAAACAAATTTTCGAGTTCTACTTTCACAATACACGCCTACCTTTATAAAGTTTTATGGTGAAGTATATTGACTGCTAGTTACCATTCTATAATCTACCTTTTACATAGATAGTCAGGTTCCTTTATTTTAAAGAAAATCATTTGTATTATTACTCGCTATAGCAAATCTACTTAACCACGGTAATTTAAGCGTACCAGTACTTATACCGATATTTCAACTTCGGGTTTACGCCAATTTTTTGGCGTGATTCACACGAAAATATGGCGTGATTTGGCGGACATAAAAATACACCGCCACTTTTTTGGCGGTGTTTGAAAATTTCATAGTAAATCCAGCATAATAATACGGTACATTTTTCCATAAAATTATATGAGAAGAATTTTTGACATAAAGTACCTTTTAATAGAAAAATACACCAACAGTATAGCATGGAATTTCTTTAGAGTAAATTCATTCTTTCAGCAAGATTGACAGCCTCTGTTCTTGAATCTACATTTAGCAAAGAAAAGAGTTGTGTTAAATATCTCTCAGTAGTTCGCTGAGGAATATTCAACTAAATAGCAATGGCTTTATTTGTATGACCTTCTGCAATCAGTCTTAAAATTTTCTTTTCTTTTTCATTTAAATGAATATCTTTAGCACTTTGCAATTTAAATTTATCATCCAGAAAATCTAAGAAATTTTTCGGTAGAACAAATTCACCATTTGCAATCGCTCTGACTGTCCGTATGATTTGCTCCTTAGAAGCCGTTTTCGCTAAAATGCCTTCTATTTTTCTCTCTAATATAAGAGGATAATAATCCGTTATATCGTCTCCTGTATAAAGGATAACGGAAGCATCCGACTGAATAGATTTAATATGACGGGCTAAATTAATACCATTTTCCAATGGCATGTTAATATCAATCAGGTAAATAGCATATGGTTTATTTTTTATCCTTTGTATAACACATGTGGCATCACTTTCAGTATCAATTATAATATCTTCATTTTCGTGAAATAAATTTTTAGTTCCCTCTAAAACTATAGGGTGATCATCCACTATGAGCATGGTAATCATGTGTTTCACTCCCTTCTTTAACTGCTATTCTAATAGACATCCCTTGGTTTAGTTGTGAGTCAATATAAAAATGACCATTAAAGGCTTTTACACGCTCCTGCATACCTCGGATGCCCATTGACTCTGCTACGATAATATCCTCTACATGACACCCAACACCATCGTCACTATAAATGATTTCAAAACCATCATTCATTTCCTTTAGATGGATTTCAACAGCTGTTGCATAAGAATGTTTTAAGGCGTTATTCAGTACCTCTTGGAATAATCGATAAATCATTAAATTCATACGCTCATCTTCTAAATACAGACGATCTATTGAATAAATTAGAACAAAATTAGCTCTTTCTTGAACCTTCCGAATTAACTTTTCTAATGCAGCGTTTAAACCTAATGTATCCAGTAATGGAGGCTTTAAATTCTCACAGTATGATCGTAATTCATGTAGAGAGTCAACCATTTGCTTATGAATTTTTGCAAGCTTCTCCTGAATGTCTGTTGTATCCTTTGCATTAACAAGGACATCCACCTCTCTTGCAATATGAAGTTGTTCCTGCAAATTGGTGTCGTGTAGCTCTTGGGCTAACTGGTATTTTTCTTCTTCGAATCTCAACCATAACAGCTTATTAAGCCACGGCAATTGGCCGTCATCAGCTTGCTTCATATGCTTCAATTCCTCTAATAGTTCTTCCACCATCTTCGTATTTTCAATAAAATTATTTACATACAGTAGAAGCAATTCGAGCCATAGTAGCTCCTCATCTTTTAAATGAATGGTATTGTTATGCCCCAGCACTAATGCTCGTTTATAATGTACATCCTGATGGAGAAATGCTAAATAAATTTTATCAATCTTACGTATTTCTCCTAACCTTATATCATCCATTGTGTCAGGATGGATTAAAATTCTTTCCCCATTATTTGTAAGGAATTCATTCGTATCATAGTTATAAGTTAAAACAAAAACATCCTCTAGCTCCAAATGGACAGAAACCTCATATGCGAATTTCTCTAAAAGTTCATCCATTTTAATAGTTTTCCCTATTTTATCGACAGCCGTGTACAGTTGATGGATGTAATCACCTTTTGTTGAAAATAATATTTTCCTCTTGCGATAGTCAACTTTTTCTTTTACATAAAAGAGTATGACTAACGAGGAAAATGTAAAGAAGGACACGCCTGACATGACAGTGATTCTTAAATATTGACCGGCAATGAAATACAAGCCAACTGTGAACCATAAGGTAAATAGTAAAGAAAAAATAACATAGTAGCGCAATCTAGTAATATGATACTCGATATCAAATAATCGTTCCGCTAATTGTGTAAATATAAAGCTAAAAGGTATCAGTAATAAAAATAAGGAGCTAATCTCAGATGAAAGGATATACGTATGAAAAAGGATTTTTGGAAGTACATATAAAAATAGAAATGGTAAGAACGGAATCATTATACTACTTAATAAAATTTTCAACTGAGGTGAGCTATATTTGAAATAGCTTATTAATAAAATACCTAGGATAATAATAAGCAAAATAAGGAACATAAATAATACAATATTCGAAAGTATATCATTAGAAGCAGGGAAAACAGTGCCAATACAAGCCAATATAAAACCAATCAAAGGCATTAAATAAAAGAGCCGGATATTATTCGTAAACATCCATTTTGTTTTCATAAATGCAAAATAATTTCTTAAAAAATGTAATAAAATCACTAAACATAATAGCATAGTAGTACGATTTACAATAATCCCTATCCCGTCTAACCTACCCGAAACTCCACTACTTACATAAGCTAGCGAGACAGCTAATATAAAAAGAATGAGTAAATCTGTTAACCTAGTATTTCTTTGCTTGAAATATAAATAAAAAGCAACAAATAACGTTAATAAATAATAGCAAGCTGGAACTATTAATACATAAAAAAATTGTTGAGGAATATCTAAATGTTTAATATGTATATTTATTATTTTCCCATCTGGCTTCATAATTGTAAGGTCATTCGCAGATAGTATTTTTGATTTATATTTCAATTGATTTAGTTCGGCAATTGGGCCATCATCTACGTTTAAAACAGTATCACCAATGGATATATTCTGCCCCTTAGCCCAATCTTTATAATATAGTTGAGATACTAGCCATTTACCCTCTTTTTCTTCTACCCCAATTTCAATATATGGCGCGCTATAATTCACAAAATTTAAATATAAACCTAACACTACATAAAGAACTATAGCGGGCCAAAAAAACTTGTTACGCAAAGTTTTTAGTTCCAAATTTCACTTTCTATATTCATTTCATCAATAAATGCTTCTAAAATTGCCATTTGTTCTATAGATGAAATTCCAATTAATGAGGCTCTTTGTTCTTTTAATAATGCAACTAGGCTTGGGTTTTTTTCTAAGTACTGAATTACATTAATCATCCAATCGCTCCTCATCACTTTATTAATTTTTGTAGGTAGTCTTTAGCTAAATCATTTAATTCTATATTTTCAAGATCATTTATTGCCTTCAATTTATAGACATTTTTCACAGTAACTGCATAGCGTATTGCTCCGCCATTTGTCAACTCATTTTCTGCTTCTTTATGGTCCAAAATTGTAACTATATCATCATTATAATAGTCAGCTACAGATTTTGAAACATCATTTTTCTGTGATAAAAGATAAATAATCGGCAAGGAGAATCTTTTATTTAGTAGGTCATTTTTAGGTCCCCATGCTTTCAAACTTTGGATATCATTTTTAATTTGTTGGATAATGCCTATGTACTTTCCATAAGTCTCTACTTCCTTGGATACTTCTCCTTTAGCAAGAACCTCTCCTATCAAGCAACTCATCGCTGTTAAGGAACCAGATTTAAGTGTAATCATGTGTACATAAGAATCTTCATCCCGGCAATTATTTAATAAGTCCAATTGCTGACCACTAATACTTTTTAATGCGCATTCCTCAAGTATTGTTATAGCAGCTCTTTTATGTTCAAAGGAAGTTTCATTAATTGTTTTTGAAGCCATAATCAGCATAGCTAGAGCAACATTTAAAGAAAGTTCTGGCGTCCTGCTCCAACTATTATCTGAATCCTTATCTTGAAGATCATCAATAATATCAAAAGACAGTATTAAGAGTTCAACCGCTGCAGCGATTTTGTAAATGTCGTCATTTACACTATCTGAAAACGCCTCATAGTGCCAATAGCATAATTTACCGAAAGAAAAACCTACTTCTATTTTTTCTTCTTTAAAGCTTTTAAACAGCAATTTTAGCTCATGATCAAGAAATGTTTCATTTTCAATAAGAATGTCTAATGATTTATTAATACACTCATCCAACCCGTTCAATAGTCCTCTCTCCCTCCCGATATATTAATAAATATTATATATATTAATGGGAATTAATACTAGCAGTGTCAATATTTTATACATATAATCCCATAGTTTCTTATATAAAGAAGTATCCCGCCAAAAAGTGGCGTTAATTATACAAACCACGCCATTATTTTGTTAAATCATAGTTATAATATGGCGGTAGAGAACTATGTACCGCCATAAAATTGGCGTAAACTCACCATTGAAATGGCGTTATAACAGATGTTACGCTTATAGTAATATAAATTGATTTTCTCAATGTCCTGATAGATTGATGAACATGAATTTTTTTGTACTGGGAGTGTTTTAAAATGAAAAATGGATTTAACGAAACTGTTTTCATACTTACGGCTACTTTTTCATGTAATATCTCTGTCTCAGCTGAAGAAATTACACTTAAAAAGCCTACAGAGGAGCAACTACGAATTGAACAGATTATTATTCAGTCTGAGTTAAAAGCTTATCAAGAAACCTTAAAGGTCTACAAAAAGCTTTCAACCTTTTCAAACTTAATTAGTGATGTTCCTGGATTTGAAGATACATTTCAGCAAAAAAGAGATTACTATATTCAGCAATATGGCATTATTAAAATTTCGAATGACAACCTATCTAGTATGCCATCCGTCAATCCATTAACCTTTGGATTAAATATAGCGTCATCTACTGTTTACATGACAGCAAACTACACAATTATTAATGCTAGAGGACTGACCGCGGTGACAGAATCATCTATTACTCATAAGCTAGATGAAAATACTAGCATCTCTGGGCTCTCCATTAATGAAAGCACCATTTCCTTTAATATGGATGCTACATTTTGTAGTTCAATAAAAACACCGATTACCCATTAGTTTGAATAAGCAGATAGCAATGGCATCCCTTTTCGTTCCATTGTTATCTGCTTTTTTATGTACAATAAAAAGGTGCCTCAATTGCTTGAGACACCTCCAGGCTATTAACCTTTTACATAATATACTTCTTGTCCGCTTTCAATGATATGATCAGGCTTTGGCTTACCTGCGCTTGCCTTATGACCAGCAATATGCTCAGGGCTCTTCTCCCAATTCTTCCATGCTTCTTCTGATTCCCAACGAACCATCACTAGCACTTCCTCATCACCACGGCGAACTTTCTTGACAAGTACCTGTTTATCAATGAAACCAGGTTGTTGTTCAAGTAATGATGGTCCGTTTGGATTAGCACCAAAACGTTCCACCACTTTATCCGAATTCCCTTCCGTCACAACGATACGTTTAATTTGTACAAACATATTAGTTAAACGCCTTTAATACATCTTCAACTTTTAACGTTTCAGATTGTAAACCGCCACCTGAAAGGTACCAAACTTCTGGATCTAAGTAGAATACTTTACCGTTTTTTACAGCGTTTGTTGCACTTACGATTTCGTTTTCAATTGCAGCCTTTGTACCTGATTCACCGTTTTCATTTACAACAGCGTCACGGTCAACTACAAATAGAATATCAGGGTTTGTATCACGAACATACTCAAAACTTACATTATCACCATGTGTGCCAACTTTAACTTTCTCATCAGCAGCTTTCACACCAAATACATCATGAATAACACCGAAACGTGAACCAGAACCATATGCTGATAATGCGCCTTCACTACCTAATACGATTAAAGCTTTCTCTTCTGATGCAGTTGCTTTGCCTTTTACTTCTTCAACTTTTGCTTCATATGCAGCGATTGCATCTGCTGCTTCTTTTTCTTTACCAAAGATTTTACCAGCTAATTCTGTATTAGCTTTGAATGATTCTAAGAAGTTTTTGTTATCTACACCAATGTAAACTGTTGGTGCAATTTTAGATAACTCAGCATATGCTGCTGACGCACGACCAGAGATGAAAATAATATCTGGGTTGATTTCAGATAATTTTTCATAATCAGGCTCGAATAAAGTACCAGCATTTACATAAGTGCTATCTTTATATTTGCTTAAGTAGGATGGTAATGAATCTTGTACTACTGCAGTAGGATTAACACCTAGTGCATCTAGAGTATCTAGGAAACCATTATCAAAAACGACAACTTTTTCTGGGATCTTATCAAGCTTTACTTCTTCAAACGTAGTATTACCATCGCGACCTTCAATTGTGCTACCTGGAATAGTTAGTGGATATGCTGAAGACGCCTCGTTTTGTTCTTCTGCCGGCTTGTCAGTTGACGTACCTTTATCTTCTTCTTTTGCTTCGTCTTTTGAACCGCAAGCAGCTAAAACTAATAGCATCATCGCCATTAATACTGTTAGTAATTTCCATTTTTTCATTTTAAAAATTCTCCTTTAAAATTTATTTTATAGTTAATGGATGGTTAAACCATCTGTTACTATTTCTAAGAATTAAAATAAACACAAATTCGGCAGCCATCCTGCTCTTGAACAGGGATATCCATATCATAGATTTCCTTCAGCGCGTCCGAGTTAATAATATCGTTGGTAGAACCGTTTTTCACAACACGGCCATCTTTTAATGCAACAATATTATCTGAGTATACTGATGCAAAATTAATGTCATGCAGTACAATTACAACTGTTTTCCCTAACTCATCCACTAGCTTACGTAAAATCTTCATAATCTGAACAGAATGTTTCATATCTAAATTATTCAATGGCTCGTCCAGTAAGATGTATTCTGTATCCTGAGCAATAACCATTGCAATAAAAGCCCGCTGACGTTGACCGCCTGATAATTCATCTAAGTAACTATGTTGAATATCTTCTAAATTCATATATTGAATAGCTTCATCCACTTTTTCTTCATCTTCGGGTTTTAAATTTCCTTTTGAATAAGGGAAACGACCAAAGGATACAAGCTCACGAATCGTTAAGCGGACATTCATAAAGTTAGACTGCTTTAATATGGATACGCGCTTGGCGAAATCATCTGATTTCCAGCGTCTTACATCTGCTTTGTCGAGTAGTACCTCACCAGTATCTGCATTCAGCAAACGGCTCACCATCGAAAGTAGCGTGGACTTTCCTGCACCATTGGGTCCAATAAAAGACGTTATTTTCCCTGAAACAATGTCAACACTTACATCTTGAACGACAGGTTTTTTCCCGAAAAACTTCGTAATTTCTTTGACTTGTATCATCCTGCTGACCTACTTTCTCTTAATAATAAGTAGATGAAGTATACTCCACCCACGAAATTAATAATGACGCTTAGTGTAGTACTGAAAGTGAATACTCGTTCAACCATCCACTGCCCACCGATTAAAGCAATAATACTCATTACACAAGAACCAGCAATTAAGATAGAGTGCTTGTATGTTTTAAAATACTGATACGATAAATTCGCAACGATTAATCCAAAGAATGTAATGGGCCCAACTAGCGCTGTCGAAACGGAAATCAAGATAGAGGCTAAAATTAGCATGCGTTGTACCAGCTTATCGTATGGTACACCTAAATTAATTGCTGTATCTCGCCCTAAAGACATGACATCTAATTGATTCATATGACGCCAACCATATATAAACGTTAGTAAAATAATTACACCAGCAAGCCAAACTAAATCTGAATTAACATTGTTAAAACTTGCAAACATTTTACTTTGTAAGCCTAAAAATTCATTAGGATCGATCAATACTTGGAAGAATGTTGTGATACTTCCTAAAAACGTACCGACAATCATACCAACAAGTAGTAAGAAATATATTGGTCGCTTTCCTTCTTTAAATAAAACTCGATAAAAAATTAAAGCGAAAACAATCATTGAGACAATAGCAAGGGTAAAATTATAGTAAATATTGATAACTAAAATAGATGTAGAGCCAAAGAAAAAGTAGATACATGTTTGAATCAACATATACAAAGCATCTAATCCCATGACACTTGGCGTTAAAATCCGATTATGGGTAATGGTTTGGAAAACCACTGTTGAATAGGCAATAGCTATACCCGTTAGCGCCATCGCTATAACTTTTATGACACGTCTCGGAAAAGCATAGTGATAATTCCCATTTAACTCCCAAAACAGATACAATAAGATAGCTATCACGGCAAGACCCAGTAAAATGAACATTCTTGTACGATTACGCATATGCTCTCCCCCTAAACAACATGACTAGGAAGATGGCACTTCCAATTACACCAACAGTCATACTAATTGGTATCTCATAAGGGAAAATCAGTACGCGTCCTAAAATATCGCAGAATAATAAGAATGACATACCAAGTAATGCTGTATGCGGCAATGTTTTTGCCAAATTATCACCTTTAAACAGTGAAATAATATTCGGTATGATCAAGCCAAGGAATGGAATGACACCGACTGTTAGCACCACTGTTGTGGAGATAAGAGCCACCAATACTAAGCCTAAATTCACCACAAACTTATAGGATAGACCAAGATTTTTAGCAAAATCCTCACCCATACCGGCTACTGTAAAACGATTGGCATAAATATAAGCTAAAATAAGTACTGGTACACTTATGTATAACAGTTCATAACGGCCTTTCATGATTAATGAGAAATCTCCTTGTAACCATGCAGAAATGTTTTGGATAATATTTGCCTTATAAGCAAAGAACGTTGTTACGGAAGACAGAATATTACCATACATTAAGCCAATAAGCGGTATAAAAATCGCATCTTTAAACTTAATTCGATTTAATATTTGCATAAATAATAATGTGCCGGCTAAAGCAAATATGAAAGCGAAGGAAATTTTTTGGAAATACGTGACATTTGTGAAAAACATCATGGAAATCAATACACCCAGTCGAGTGGCATCTAAAGTACCTGCTGTCGTTGGTGATACGAACTTATTCCTACTTAAGCTTTGCATAATTAAACCAGCAATACTCATACCTGCACCTGCTAGCAAAATAGCAACAAGTCTAGGTACACGACTAATTAAAAATAGTCTAGTTTCTTCTGATTGGAAGTCTAATAGATCACTTGGTTTAATATCTACTACTCCGATAAATAGCGATACTATAGACAACACAACAGTTGCTGTTAAAAGATATCTTATTTTCATAGTAATCCCCGGTAGATTTCAATTTTGTGTGTAATGAATGTGTATTGAAAATGATTATCATTACTCACGATTTCCATTATAGTCATGTTTTCATTCTCAGTCAACCTGTAAATGAGAATTATTCTCGGTTTATTTTAAAGGAACTAAAAAACGTGTCTAATTAATGAAATATTAGTATTTTCGGCAAATTTCAAACTTTAAATAATTCACTATTTCTACAATTTTTTTATCCAAACAAAATGGTAATTGAGAACACCTCCGCGTCTCAATTACCATTTTTAATCGTTATAGGATTCGTCTCCCTATTCTAAACCATGCTGAAATAATGAATATAATTAATACCAAACCTACATAGCCCATGACTGCATAGAGCTTAGCTACAAGCGTCGTAAATCCTGCTAGACTTGCTAAAAAGCCTAAAACTCCTATAAAAATAACCGCTACTTTAAAGCTAGGTCTATCAGGCTTAAAGAATCTTACCATAAATGAATAGAGCATCCCTACTGCCGTATTATAAATCATCCCTAATAGAGAAAAAGTCATTAATAGCCCAACTAATGGATGAATTTCATTTGCTAATGCTAGCATAGGAATATCTAGTCCTATAACAACGTTCATTTTTGCAAGAAGAGAAAAATTAATAAGCAGAATTAAAGCGCCTAATAGAATTCCGCCAATAATGCCCCCCATTCCAGCTATTTTATCATTGCGCACCGAGCCACACATCACCGTTAATAATGAAAAACTTACTCCAATATTAAATGACATATATAACAAAGCAGTCACCCACCAGCTTTTAGAGCTTATTTGCGCCTGCTGGGCAATTACCGCCTGTTCGACAAAGGTAAGATCCATCGTTGCAATGGCATAGATAGCAATAATAGAAACTATCGCTAATAAGTACGGAGTTGCTAGTGCAATAATATTAATAATACTTTTAACATCCATCATCACGGTGGCTATAGTTAGCAGTATCATACTTATACTACCTAGCCAAATAGGTAGTCCAAACATTTGCTGCAATGTTGCACCCGCACCCGCAAACATAATAACAGCCACGCCAAATAAAAACAGTGATAATAAATAATCCAAAATAAGACCAACAGCATTACCAGAAATCTGATAAATCAAATCCTTATGAGATGCAGTGCGTAGTCTTGAGCTAACCTGGGCTACACACATACCAACAATAGAGAAACCAACCATGGCTAATAGGGCACCATAAACCCCTTTAAAGCCATAGCTTGTAAAATAGAGGACAATTTCCTGTCCAGATGCAAATCCTGCACCAACGATAATTCCTACATAGGCACCGCCGATTTGCAAGCTTTTTTTCAATCAGTTCTCTCCTCGTTTTTTCCTTTATCGTAAATGATTTTTATCGATAGACCTCTTTGCTAATCGTTAGCTTATCAATAACAGCCTTATTAATTGTATAGCCAATTCCGATTTCTTGAGGTACATCAATGTATCCATTTTTGACGATGACTTCTGGATTAATAATATCCACATACCAATAATGACTAGACCCAGCAGTATCTCCAGGCAACACAAAATGGCTAAGCGAAGTTAAGGCAATATTATGTGCTCGTCCGATTCCTGCCTCTAACATTCCTCCACACCAAACTGGAATTTGATTCTCCTTACAGAGGTCATGAATCCGTTTCGCCTCTGTTAAACCGCCAACTCGTCCAATTTTAATATTGATGACACCACAGCTCCCTAGCTCAATTGCTTTACGAGCATCTTCAAGCGATGTGATACTTTCATCTAAGCAGATTGGTGTTTTTATGTTTTTCTGTAGGGTTGCATGATCCACAATATCATCAGTAGCTAATGGCTGTTCGATCATTAATAAGTTGTAATCATCAAGCTGCTGTAATATGGCGATATCATCCAACGTATAAGCTGAGTTTGCATCGACCATTAAAGGTAGTTCCGGTAGCTCTGCACGGATTGCACGCACCACTTCTACATCATAGCCAGGCTTAATTTTCACTTTCACCCTTTTGTAGCCCTTTTCCATATGGTCTTTTATTACTTCTATTAATTGAGCTGTTGAAGCTTGAATACCAACGCTGACCCCAACCTCAATACGTTGTTTTTGCCCACCTAAAGCTCTTGCGAGTGATTGCTTTGTTTGCTGGGAATAAATATCCCATATTGCACCTTCTACTGAAGCTTTCGCCATGCAATTTCTGCGAATAGGAGCAAACATTGTAGTCACCTCATCTGGGTGCCCCATCTCTTTATGTAGCAAGATGGGTATTAGAAAATCTTTCAGCATATGCCACGTCGTCTTTAAAGTCTCCTCTGTATACCAAGGCGCTACAAAAGCTACCGTTTCTCCCCATCCAGTAATCCCAGATTCATCTTGCGCTTCTATTAATAACAGTTCCTTTTCATCAATTGTGCCAAAGCTTGTTGTAAATGGTGCTTTCATCGGCATTTTAATATGTCTTAACGTTATCTTTTCTATTTTCACAAACTTCACTCCCTATTATAATTATAAGGCTAATAAGGAGCGTCTGACTAACAGATAGCTATGGACATATTCCGGATGCTTCTTGACGCGTACAATGGCATAGTCTTGATTGAACAATGTAGTTAAGATCTTTCTAATTTTATAGCGCCAGTCCTCAGCTAGTTTAGGACTTTCAACTTTCACCTTCTGCAAATTTTGAGGAATCGGTAATAGATAGGCATCCCGATGAAAGGATTGCTCTATTTGAAATGTATTATCTATGTCTAGGACAGGCAAGCCATCGACAGTTAGTGTCCACGGTACGATTTCATCTGCGATTTCTTCTAGTTCGTCAATGCTATCGGCCATTTGTTCACGCTCTATCCACCACTCTACAACTAGCCTATCTGATGGTAATCCTTCATTAAAGTCATCTTGAAGAGCGCCGTAATAATCATTTTCGTATTGATAGCTCATAGCATTTAGCTTTAAAAATGCTAAATTTGCTAAGCTCACCTCTAGAGGCTCAAATAACCAACGAACCAGCTGAAATCCATTTTCTTTTGCGTATTCTTGCTGAGCATGCTTTAATAGCTCACCTACACCTTGTTCACGATATGCTTTTTTCACACCAATCATGTGTGAATGTAAGTATATTTCTCTATCATGAGAACCTACAAAGCAATAGTTGAAGCCAATTAGCCTTTCTTCTAAATAAGCACCTAAAACTAATCCGCCATTTTGTACAACTGCTAGTAATTGGTGAGAGGGAATTGCTTGGCTTCCCCATATTTCAGCATTCAACTTTTGGACCTCTGCAATTTCTATAGGTGTCATTACTTTGCGAATATGCACTTGCTCTAACATTATGCTGACGCCTCCTTTGTATCCGTTGATTTTAATGCTAACAAGACTGCTCTCGTAAGAATCTCCACACCAGTAACAAGTCTTGCTTGTTTAAACCTCATTTTCGGATGGTGTAACCCTGGTGATAACCCACACCCTAAGCCCAACATTGTTGTTTTTAAGTGTGGTCGTTTTACCGCATAATGATGAAAATCCTCTCCACCAGGTGTGTGTACCGGCTTTCTTAAATTTGATAATCCGGCAGCTTGTATAATTGCTTGTTCCATAATATATTGTGCACTCGTATCAACTTCTGCGGCTACTATATTGGCAACAGTACGTAATTCAATCTGCACCTTATGCAATAGCTTAGAGGAATCAATAACACGTTTGACCCCTTGCGCTAAATCGTCCATAACATTATTTTGTTGGGCTCGAATATCAATCGTAAATGAGGCATTACCAGGTATAATATTGCCTGATTCTCCCCCTGCATGAAACTTTGTCATCTTCACCGAAACAGGTACCATTGGATCGGTATGGATGGTTCGTAAATCTTCAATGATGGTAGCCCCTACTTCGATTGCATTAATGCCAAGGTGTGGCCTTGCAGCATGTGCATCTTCCCCAATAATCTCCCCTTCAAGTAAACGAGAGGCACCATGATACAAGGCAGCACAATACGTACCATCCTCTAGCTCATGGACTGGTCTTACATGAACTCCAAATAAATAGTCGAGCTCATCAATTACCCCTTCTTCTAAGACCGCTAATGCTCCTGTCCCTTTTTCTTCAGCCGGTTGGAAAATGACACGGATTGTGCCATTAAATGATGGCTGTTGTTCTTTTAATAATAAGAGTGCACCAATTGCCATTGTCATATGTCCATCATGCCCACAGGAATGATTGGCACGGAAATGGCCATCAACCTCCTGCCATAATGCGTCTATATCTGTTCGTAAACCTACTTTAGGACTACCATGACCCACATCTACATAAAGACCTGTAGAATTTTTAAAGCGAATTGGCGAAAATCCTTCTTCAGTTAATAAATCTACTATATAATTAGTTGTTTCTACCTCATGCCAGCTAATTTCCGGATTGGCGTGTAAATACGTAAAAATCTCCATTAATCTTGACCTCAAACGGTCCAATTCTTCTTTCATAACATCCAACCCCTTAAAATTTTCTTATAATTATGATTATTATAGCGAAAATAATGATCTTCTACATAGAAACTTATACCCATACTCAATAAAATTACTGCTTAAGATAATATATTTCGCGCTAGACTTCATAAATAGACATTTATTTAGATAACAAAAAAAGATGTAAATAGAGCCCATTAGTCGGACTATATTTACATCTTTAATTTAGTTAATACCTTTCATCGCCTTTGAAATAATCGGCGATAAAACTAACAATAATATACCAATGACTATTGAAAGCGATCCTAAGAAGCCAAAGTATGTGAATTCGCTTACAACCTCATAAACCTTTACTAACTGCGCATTTATTGCTTGTGCTGCCGCACTTGTTAAAAACCATAAAGACATTGTTTGTGCAGCGAATGCTTGTGGTGCCAATTTCGTCGTAGCAGATAAACCAACTGGTGATAATAATAATTCACCTACAACTACTAGGAAGAATGACAGTACTAACCACCAAGGACTAACTAATGTTTCCCCGCCAGATAAATGTGCCGGAATCATCATGACAAGGAATGATAAACCTGCAAAGAATAAGGCGTAAGAAAACTTACGTGGTGTAGTTGGCTGCTTGTCTCCCCATTTAAGCCATAACATTGCAAATAATGGTGCCATTGTTATAACAAATAGCGGGTTTAATGACTGGAACCACGAAGATTGAAGCTGAATGCTACCAATACTTAGTTGTGTACGTTCGTCTGCATACGTAGCCAGAATTGTTGCCCCTTGTTCTTGAATCGCCCAGAACATAACGGCTGACAAGAATAATGGAATATAGGCAAGAAGTCGAGATTTTTCATCTTTTGTTGTCTTCTTACTACGATACATATAAATAAAGAAGACTGTTGGAATTATCACACCTAGAGCTGTAATGATTAAACTGAATACATTCATTGTTAAAGTACCCGTTTTAATGCCAATAGCACCAAGAATAATAATCAGTAAAGCAATAATACCAAATTGCGTAAAGACTTTTTTACGTTCTTCAGGCTTTAATGGGTTATTAACTTGTAAACCCGCTAAGCCTAAGTATTTTTTCTCTGTCAATTTATAAACGATTAACCCAACGAACATCCCTAAACCAGCTAAACCAAAGCCTAGGTGGAAGCTATATTTTTGTCCAATTGTTCCGACAATAAATGGTGCAATGAATGCCCCCATATTAATACCCATATAGAAAATAGAGAAGCCTGCATCACGACGGCTATCTGTTTCAGCGTAAATATCCCCAACAATACTTGAAACGTTTGGTTTTAATAAGCCAGTCCCCATTACGATAAATGCCATTGAAGCAAATAGCATCGTTACACCGCCAGGCAGTGCTAGCAATAAGTGACCAATCATAATTAACACGCCACCATAAAAAATAGTTCTACGTGTCCCTAATACTCGGTCAGCAATCCATCCACCGATAATACCTGACATATAAACGAGGGAACCATAAATGGCCATAATAGAGTTCGCTGTTCCGCGGTCTAGACCTAAACCACCCTGATTCAATTCGTAATACATA
The DNA here is from genome assembly GCF_059424475.1 of Lysinibacillus sp. GW247-5R2A. Taxonomy (NCBI): domain Bacteria; kingdom Bacillati; phylum Bacillota; class Bacilli; order Caryophanales; family Bacillaceae; genus Lysinibacillus; species Lysinibacillus sp. GW247-5R2A. Next base: position 77,284 of record NZ_JBWKZL010000008.1, read on the forward strand.
AAGAAGATGAGAATTGCTCGCATACCATAATACGAGAAACGTTCCCAAAATTCTGTGAAAAACAAAGTAAAGAGCCCTTTAGGGTGTCCAACAAAGCCATTTTGAGGGACAGATTTTACAACTTCATCTTTACTAGACATACAATACCCTCTCCCAATTAAAAATATTCTCTTGAAAAAACATTATTACCCTAAAATAAGGATTAAAAAACTGTGTTTCATCATACTAAAGCGTTTTTTTAACTTTAGCAAGAGTTTTAAAAAATGTTGAAAATTTATCATTTTTCTTTAAATTCTGACTGTTCGTTTTAATAATTATTAAATCCTTTGATATATCTAAGTTTTCTCACACTTCCATAGTGCAAACTTGTTTTCTGAACATTAAATTATTCTAAAATATTTAAAATTCAGATTTATAACTTTTTATCCAAATTTAAACTATCTTTTCTAAAAATTATTAAAATACGTACATGCTGTTGTTCTAGATTCTATATTCCCCTTAATCACAAAAAGCATGCCAAAAAGATTTTGGCATGCTTCAGGTTATTTTTTCATTTAATTAATTTACAACGTATTGCTGATATTTTGCATAATCCGCTTCTTTAACTTCAAGCGATAATAAAGTACCGCCCTCTTCGTATGCTGTATTAGAAACAGAGGCATGTTCATTTAAATAAGAAACAATATTCCCTTGGTCATAAGGTATGAGCATTTCACATGACACATAATCGGAGAAAATATGTTGACGAACTAATTGAATTAATTCCTCTAACCCTACCCCTTGTTTTGCTGAAACCCAAATGTTATCCCCACTTACAACAGGGTAAGGCACTTGGGCAAGATCAGCTTTATTGTAAACATAGATGGTTGGGATACCTTCAACTCCTACCGCTTTTAACGTTTCATTTGTAACGTCCATCATAAAACCATGCTCTGAATTAGAAACATCTACAACATGCAATAAAAGATCTGCATCTCGTGCCTCTTCTAATGTGGAGCGGAATGCTTTTACTAGGTGGTGAGGTAATTTGCTTACAAACCCAACTGTGTCCGTTAATAAAAATGTCTTTTTATCAGGTAGCTCTATCTGACGAACTGAGGTTTCAAGCGTAGCAAAAAGCATATCCTTCTCAAAGACTTGTTTATGCTCTTCTTGTCCTATTTCTGCCAGCAACTGATTCATAATCGTTGACTTGCCAGCATTCGTATAGCCGACAATAGACACTACCGGAAGGGCATTTTTTCGACGCTGTTTCCGCTGCGTTTCTCGTTGATCTTTGACCTGCTCTAGATCCTTTTTGATTTTCGCTATTTGATCTTCAATTTTTCGACGATCCAACTCTAGCTTCGTTTCCCCAGCACCTCGGTTTTTAAAGCCACCACCTGTACCTCCACCTTGACGGCTTAAAGAGGCATGTAAGCCTACTAAGCGCGGGAGCATATATTGAAGCTGTGCTAGTTCTACCTGCATTTGTGCCTCCCGTGTTTTCGCACGTCGGCCAAAAATATCTAAAATAAGCATTGTTCGATCAATAACTTTCGTTGCTAAATCACGCTCTAAATTACGAATTTGCGACGGTGAAAGCTCATCATTAAAAATAACGAGATTTGCCTGTGCTTCTTCATAGAAATTTTTGATTTCTTCTATTTTACCTGTACCAACATAATGGGAAGGTGTCACGCGCTCTAAATTTTGCGTAACTATCCCTACAACCTCCACATTGAGAGCCTCTGCTAAATTTTGAAGCTCTTCCATTGAATAATCAAAGTGCGCATCATTCCGTAAATTTACGCCAACGAGAATGGCCTTTTCAATTAATACATCAACTTCCTTAATTCTATCCATTAGAAACCTCCCACCAAAGCCTCGGTGACCCTACGACAAATTTTCTTCATCTTACCATAAATTACACCTGTCCGTATGTTCGGAACGTTATGAAAAACGTTTCAAAAAATGCGCCTCTTAGAAAAGGCGCATTTCCCTTATTTTCTTTCTTCTTTTAATAATACTTCCGAACGGTTAAACTCTTCTTCAATTTCTTCATTATGTCTATACGTCAATAGACTAACGATAACTGCAACGATTAAACAGACAAAGAAGCCTGGCACAATTTCATATAGGGCACTTGATAATGATTCAACTTTCCCCCAAATAAATGCTGTTGCAGCACCCGTTACCATTCCACTTAAAGCTCCGTAATTCGTTAACTTTCTCCAATATAAAGAAAGTAAAATGACTGGCCCAAATGCTGCACCGAATCCTGCCCATGCAAAACCAACTAAACTTAAAATCGAGCTATCTGGATTCCAGGCTAAAATTGCTGCAATAATCGCAACAACTAAAACAGCCATACGCCCTACAAAAACATAATGTTTATCAGTTGCTGTTTTGTTAAACAGTGCTTTATAAATATCCTCTACAAGTGCCGAAGAGGTAACGATTAATTGCGATGAAATGGTACTCATAACAGCAGCTAAAATGGCCGCTAGCATAATTCCAGCTATAAATGGATGGAATAAAATTTGTCCAAGTACAATAAATACTGTTTCAGCGTCTTTTAGCTCTCCTGCATTTTGTTCATAATAAGCTACCCCTACTAACGCTGTCCCAATGGCACCAAATAAACTTAACATCATCCAGCCAATACCAATACGACGAGCCTGCTTTGTTTCCTTTACAGAGCTGATGGCCATAAAGCGCACAATAATATGTGGCTGCCCAAAATAGCCTAATCCCCAGGCAAGTGAGGAAATAATACCGGCTGCTGTTGCAGTGGCAGGTAACATGTTTAGAAGATCTGGGCTAACTGCTTTAATAGAAGTAATTGTATCCCCTATCCCACCTGTTACAAAAAGACCGAATAGTGGTACAGTAATAAGTGCTATAAACATGATAAGTCCTTGTAAAAAATCGGTATAACTTACTGCTAAAAATCCACCGAACAATGTATAGGCTACTACTACTGCCGAAACAATTAACAAACCTGTATGATAGTCATAACCAAATGAGCTATCGAAAAATTTGCCCCCTGCTACCATCCCGGAAGATACATAAAATGTGAAAAATAATAAAATAATGATACCTGAAGCAATTCTGATTAACTTCGTATGATCGCGTAATCGATTGTCCAAATAACTCGGTATTGTAATGGAATCATTGGTAACCTGTGTATAAACGCGTAGCCGTGGTGCTACTAATAACCAGTTTAAATAAGCACCTACCGTTAACCCAATGGCAATCCAAGCCTCAACAAGACCTGATAAAAAAATAGCACCGGGTAAGCCCATTAAAAGCCAGCCAGACATATCCGCTGCACCTGCACTTAAAGCCGTTACAGCCGGGCCTAAGGAACGACCACCAAGCATATAGTCTGTTAAATTGGATGTTTTAACGAATGCATACCAGCCTATCGCTAGCATGGCGACCATATAAATAATAATTGCTAATAATTGATACATATTATCTGACATACTTTTTCCTCCTATTCAGTCTTTAGTATCACCAATTCATAAAGAAATACTATACATAAAGATACCATGAACATACAATTCTACCTATAATTACTCAGAATTTTTGTGAAAATTTTTTCAAAAACATTGTTCGTTATAAAATGTGTTAAACTAGTGCCATCTATTACACAATAAAGTAGGCGAAAATGTATGATATTTGAAGAAATGAAAGCTCATCTCATAGAAAGAATTTTACAGCAACAGCTAGTTACGGCCACAATCAGTCAACCTCGCATGAAATCTAATGAAGTTAAACGCATTAAGTTGAAGCCTTTAATGTTAAAGGACAGTTATCATATACAAATTGAATACCAATATGAACGAATTTTAAAACATGAAAATATTCTATTGACCGAATTTCCCGCTAAGCTGGAGACTATCTTCGAAGATTATCGCCAAGCCCATGTTGATTTTATCGATGAAAAAGTACAAGTCCAATTATCCAAAAAGAATAAAGTACTTTGGAAATCCGATCAATCCAGTACACCTAAGCAAGTTAATTTGGCACATAATCGTAAAAAGAATTACTTACTTTCGGACGATCAACCTTACCCGTTTTTAATCCGACTTGGCGTGCAAACAGAGGATGGAAAAGTTAAAAAACAAAAATACGATAAATTTAAGCAAATTAATCGCTTTATCGAATTTATTGACGATGCTTTATCCTACTTACCAAAAAATCGGCAAGTTCGTATTTTAGATTTTGGATCAGGCAAATCGTATTTAACGTTTGCTTTGTATCATTATTTAAAAATCGAAAAAGGTCTAGATATACGTGTAACAGGCTTAGATTTGAAAAAGGAAGTTATTGAAGAGTGTTCAAGAATAGCACAGGATCTAGGCTATGACCAGCTTGAATTTCTTGTAGGAGATATTCATGATTATAATGAGGAATCCGCTGTAGACATGGTCGTAACACTGCATGCGTGCGATGTTGCCACAGATATGGCTTTAGCCCGTGCCGTGAAATGGGGCGCAAGCGTTATATTAAGTGTTCCTTGCTGCCAACATGAATTGAATCGTCAACTAAATACCCCTTCCTTGGACATTATGTTACAACATGGTCTTATCCGAGAGCGTTTCGCCGCCCTTGCTACTGATTCCATACGTGCTGAAATCTTGTCCCTTGTTGGCTATGAAGCACAGCTTCTTGAATTTATTGATATGGAAAATACGCCTAAAAATATTTTAATCCGAGCATACCGAACAGGAAAAAAAGCAAGTGTTGAGCAGCGTGCCCGCTATGATGCTTTCTTAAATTTATTACATGCAACACCATTTTTACAAACGGAGTTAAAAGAGTATTTATAACCATACAAAAAGGCAATTCGACTATAGACAAGCTCGAAAATTTTGAGTGCGGCTATAGTCTTTTTTCATTTATGAAGCTGTTGCTTTACAAGATGGATGGACGCTTGCCATGTCAGGGTCGAGCGAGAATATCCACTCCGTTCATACTTTCGTTTGAGCAGCCTACTAGCACAGATCATACTCGGTGTAGCCATTCACCAACAATGAACAAAAACCATCGAGAATGAAAACTTCTCGATGGTTTTTTCTACAGTCTAAGGCGAGCCAACTTATTATAGCTCTTGTCGTAAAGCATGGATGACATCAATTTTCGTCGCCTTACGAGCAGGACGATAACCTGAAATCATTGCTACTCCAATACTAATACCCGCGGCAATAACGACTAGCTGCCATGGAATAAGAGAGAATGTAATATCATTTGTTGCAAATGCATCTTCTCCCGTGGCTGCTTTTAGAATCAACGGTAACACTGCATTTGCCGCAAAACTAATGGCGTATGAAATGATAACTGCAATAAAGGTACCTAAAAGCCCAATAAATGTACTTTCCATTAAAAATAAACGTTGAATCAGTTTTGGACTCGCACCGATCGCTTTTAATACACCTATTTCACGAGTTCGCTCTGTCACCGCCATTGTCATCGTATTGAAAATACCGATGGAAGCAATGAGCACCGCAATCGTACCAACAAAAATCAAACCGATTTTTAATACTAAGAAAAATACATTCATTTGATCTAATTGCTCCGTCACTGAATAGACACTGTAGCCATTATCTTTTAGTTTTTCTAAAATTGGCTTCACGTTTTCCAATGTATCAGCAAAAATATTGAATTCTGAGTAAAACAATTCCTCCTCGGTTGTATCTCCAAGAGCGGAAAAATTCTCAACTAATGCTGACTTTTGTGCTATATCCATATGAATAGTATTATCAATCATCCAATCATACGAAGGTTTCTCCATGACACCAACAATTGTATAGGTCATTTTTTCTGTTTCCTCATTGTTACCAGTGTTAGGCAATAGCGATAAGTTAATGTTCTGGCCAATTAATGATTTTTTATAGCCTTCATCACTTCCATTATAATAGGTACCATCTGCCTCAGCCTTTTTGCTTTTTTCTTTAATCACATTGCGATCGGCCTCATTCAATAATGTTTGTGCAAAATGATAGCCGACCACTATTTCATTTGGCTTTGATGGATATACACCTTCTGCAAGCTTGCCATTCACCTGCTCAAAATCCTTCATATCGTTCAAAATTAAACTAGAAGTTGAATCCCGATCACCTAAGAAGGAATGTGCAGAGGCATTCATGCCCACCGTTTCAAGTACTGTTTCCACATGATCTATCTTTTTAATTTCTTGAACCTGATCTTCTGTAAATTGCTTATCCCCATACACTTGAATTTTTGTAACTGTTTCATTTGAAAGAATTTCATTACGTAGAGATTCCTGTAGTCCAAAACCTACGGATGCTAGTACGATAAGGAAAGCACAGCCCATCGTTGCAGCTAGAACCGTCATAAAAACCCGTAATTTATTTTTTTTGATATGCTGCGTGACAAAATCTATTTGGTCTTTAAATAACATCTTAAGCTTCCTCCTTTACCAGTTCGCCATCATACATACGGAAGCGTCTATGTGCGATTGTCGCCACTTCTTCATCATGAGTAATAATGACAAAGGTTAACCCAAACTCTCGGTTTAAACTTTGAATAAGCATCAAAATATCTTGCTCTGTTTCTGAATCCAAACTTCCTGTTGGCTCATCTGCCAACAATACAGGAGGATTCGTGATGAGCGCTCTTGCAATACTGACACGCTGTTGCTGCCCACCTGATAATTCATTTGGATAATGATCAGCGACTTCTGTTAGACCAACCTTGTCCATTATTTTTTTCACTTTTTCTTTTCTCATTGCTTTGCGCAATCCTTGTAGCTTCAAGGGTAACTCAATATTTTCGAATGCCGTCAAGCCAGGCATTAGTTGAAAATTTTGAAAGATGAAACCAAATTGTCTCAAGCGAAATGCTGCGCTTTCTGTTTCATTTAGTTGCGCTGTTTCTTTACCATTCACTTTAATAGAACCCTGCTCCACCTTCATAAATCCAGCTAAAACCTGTAATAAAGTTGACTTTCCAGAGCCACTTTTGCCGACAATTGCTACAATCTCTCCTTTATTGACCTCAAAGTTCACGCCTTTTAAAACGGGAACCTTCTTTTCTTTCCCTTTTTTTCCAATTAAAAATGTATGTTGTAAGTTTTCAACTTGAATCATTTGTTAATAAGCACTCCTTTCTCACTCATTTCCCATTGTAGAAAACAATTCTTAATAAAGAGGAAGGATAAAAATGAAGATATTCTTAAGAATAAGGAGAGACTCCTTCTAAAACAAATTGAATTTACATTCCCTTTACAATTCAAGTGTTATTTTCACTGATTTTCATTGTAAATCACACATAAATCTGTGCTAAACACGTGTGGATGTCCGTAAAAAACCTAATAACAAAGGGTTTATCTGTACTATTAATAACAACGACAGTTTAATCCCCCTTTATTTTGTGAACGAATTGTATATTACAGCAATGTAAATTTTTATGTCGAATATAAAATTTTTATGTAGATAAATTAAAGATTTTGTTATGATAGTAAAGTTTAGAGGTCGATTAATTTATTTATATCCAGGAGGATTCGATTTACATGCTTAACTCAAAAAAACAAGACCCTTTCTTTATTGCATTGCATAAAATTGCTGAAAATATGAGAGAGGCTGTGCATTACGCAAATGATTTTCGTATTAACAGTGTAGCTGACCTAAAAGAGATTAGCATTACAATGAAAAATTACGAAACTGCTGGCGATAAGCTCATTCACGAACTGATCGTAATGCTAAACAAATCATTTATGACACCTATTGAGCGTGAAGATATTTTAGAGTTTGCCATTCGTATGGATGATATTTTAGATGGTACAGAACATTGTATTGCCCATTTTGAAATGTTTTCACTCACAGAAATTGATGAATCCATGCGCACTTTCCTAGGCTATATTTCTAAAAGTGTGGATGAAATTGTCAAAGCAACTGAAGAGTTAAAGAAAAAGAATCTAATTGGTATGCGTCCTCACGCTATTCTAATTAAAGACTATGAACGTGAATGTGATGAAGTACAACGTTCTTCCATTAAACAACTGTTTTTAAACGAAAAAGATCCGATTCGCCTTATTAAATTTAAAGATATATATGAACAACTTGAAGATATCGCTGATCATTGCCAAAACGTAGCTAATACTATGGAAACAATTATCATGCGTAACGCATAATTAGGAGATGGGCACTTTACAATGAATACAATCATTATACTAACCGTACTGGTCGTCATCTTTGCCCTAACATTTGACTTTATCAACGGCTTCCACGATACTGCAAATGCTATTGCAACTTCGGTTTCCACTCGAGCATTGCCACCTCGTGTAGCGATCATCATGGCCGCAACCATGAACTTTATCGGCGCTATCACTTTTGTAGGGGTTGCTAAAGCTTTAACAAAAGACATTGTAGATCCGTTTTCTTTAAATGCCTTTGAAGGAGACACAACCGGCTCAGTCGTTATTTTGGCCGCACTAATTTCAGCTATTATTTGGAATTTACTTACATGGTATTTCGGTATTCCATCAAGTTCTTCCCACACATTGATTGGCTCTATCGCAGGTGCCGCTGTCGCATCTGCTGGCTTCGATGTATTAAACTATGGTGGCTTTACTAAAATCCTTATGGCCTTAGTGTTTTCTCCAATACTGGCTATTTGTGCTGGTTTTATTATGATGACACTATTTAAATTATGGTTTAAAAACCTTAACTTATATCGCACTAATAAAGGTTTCCGTACGATGCAAATCTTCACCGCAGCCATTCAATCGTTCACACACGGTACGAACGATGCGCAAAAAGCAATGGGGATTATGACAATGGCTTTAATCGCTGGAGGATTGCATAGCGGTGATGAAATACCTTTCTGGGTACGTGCTGCTGCTGCCACAGCTATGGGTCTAGGTACATCTATTGGTGGTTATAAAATTATTAAAACCGTTGGCGGTAAAATTATGAAAATTCGCCCTGTTAATGGGGTAGCGGCAGACTTAGCGTCAGCAACAGTTATTTTTGGTGCGACATTAATCCATCTACCTGTATCTACAACACATGTTATTTCTTCATCTATTATGGGTGTTGGTTCTGCACAGCGTGTACGTGGTGTTAACTGGGGAATGGCCCGCAAGATTGTTACTACTTGGGTTATTACAATGCCTATTTCAGCCGTAATGGCATCCGTTATTTATTTCGTCCTATCATTATTCTTTTAATAACAAGGCTCCTGTCTAATAAATGGACAGGAGTCTTTAGTTTGTCACACGACAAAATGTGACACATCCTTTAAACTAATTGAAAAGGGGGGATACATAAACAACTATGAAAACTTTTTCAACTTTTATTACCACACATGCAAAAGCAATCGTAGCCCTGTGGATTATTATTTTTCTAGCCATGGCTTATTTTGCTTTACAGCTTCCCGGTAAACTTCAAGGGGATGGCTTTTTTGTTGAAGCGGATCATAACTATGTCACAAAAGAGCTAGCAGAAACTTTCGATATACCAACCAATACAATCCTGGTTGTGTTCGATCCAGCTCAGGATAAGAAAATTGAAGAAACTTTAAATAAACTCGATCACATAAAGGAAATACATTCCATCCAGTCACCTTTAGAGGACGCTTCTTTACGTAAAGATGGGATTGCCTATGCTATGGTCCATTTAAAAAACGATGCCGAAAACCTTTCTGAAATCGTTGAGGATGTCCGTTCATTAATTGAAGAAGACGGCGTTCATATTACGGGTGGACCAGTTATTTCTGCTGACATTAATACAGCCAGCCAAAAGGATTTAGCTTCTGCTGAGGCCATTGGTCTACCTATCGCCATTATCGTCCTATTATTGGCTTTTGGTACGGTTATTGCTTCTATTTTGCCAATTATCATTGGAGTTGTTACAGTTGTAACCGCCTTCGGTATTATGACATTACTTAGCGGTAGCGTGAATCTCTCCATTTTCGTTTTAAATATTGTTCCAATGCTTGGTCTTGCTTTAAGTATTGATTTCGCACTATTGCTCATTAATCGTTACCGTGAAGAGCGTGCCCACACATCCATTGCACAAGCTATTCAAACTGCCATCCAGACAGCTGGACGCTCCATCATCTTTTCTGCAGTATGTGTCATGATTGGTTTAGGTGCCATGATCGTCATTGATGTTGAAATATTCCATAATATCGCTCTAGGAGGCACCATAGTAGTTCTATTAGCTGTTCTTTCTGGCTTAACCCTACTCCCTGCAACAATGATGCTTTTGGGCGACCGACTCAATAAATGGCGTCTACTACGTGTTAAACCAGGTGGCGCAAATCGTTGGCGGAGCTTTGCAGGTTTTGTCATGAAACATCCAGTAGCTATCGTAATCGCTGCATTATTATTACTTGGTATCGGAATGCTCCCATTAAAGGACATCCAATTAACAATTCCTCAGGTAGATTCCCTACCGACAAAATATGATGCACGTGTAGCGTACGATAAATTAGATGAAACGTTTGGACTTGGTGAAACATCTACTTTATATTTGTTAGCTGAACGTAAAGAAGGCTGGGAGGATGCTGAGGCTAGAGAGCTGATTTACACTATTCAAGAAAAATTATTAAAAGATCCACTCGTTACCAATGTTTCAACTATTTACACAGCCGCAAACATTCCAACACCTAAGGAACTCTCTGCTTCTTTAGCAATCCCACAGGTGGCGGAGCAATTAAAACCGGTTATTCAAACATTTTCAAAAGATACAAAGCTATTCATCCCAATTACCATTGATGCAGCTGGCTCTTCCACGACTGCCCAAAAATTTGCACGAACTTGGATGGATAAAGATTTAGGTGTACAATTCGCGCTTGGAGGACCCGCAAAATTTAACCAAGAGATATTTGATGAGATTGCTAATAAAATTGTTTTAGCGATAGCCATAATCATCGTGTCCACTTTCTTTATTTTAATGCTGGCATTCCGTTCAGTATTAATTCCGTTAAAGGCCATTATTATGAACATTATTGGGCTTTCCTCTGCCTTTGGAATACTCGTCTATATTTTCCAATACGGACATTTTGGCATTGAGGCAGGATCAATTGTATTGATTATCCCAGTTATTGTTTTCTGTTTAGTTTTTGGCTTAAGTATGGACTACGAAGTCTTTTTAATTTCTCGTATCCAAGAGGAATATTTAAAAGGCGCCAACAATACACACGCTACAATAGAGGGACTGACATCCACAAGTCGGATTATTACTTCAGCAGCGCTCATTATGATTGTTATCACAGGAGCATTTGCCTTCACGGATGTCATGCCTGTGAAACAAATTGGTGTTGGTATAGCCATTGCTGTTGCTATTGATGCCACAATCATTCGTCTTATGCTAGTACCAAGTCTCATGAAACTATTTGGTGATTGGAACTGGTGGCTTCCTTTCGCAAAGAAAAATAAATAAAAACAATCCGCCTCCTTGTTCAAGGAAGCGGATTTTTTCTCTATGCATAAATTCTGTTATACCACTCTTTTGCTGCGTGAACTTCAGGAATCGTTAGCTGATGTCCGAAATCAAACCAGTTCGTCGTCACAGTCGCACCCGCCGAACTTAAAAGAGCCTCTAAATCCTCTGATTCTTGTGCTGTACACATAGGATCATTTGTACCTGCACCTATAAAAACAGGGGTAGCAGATAGCTTAGGTAGCTCAATCCCTCGTCTCGGCACCATTGGATGATGTAATATAGCTCCTGCTAAAACGTCCTCGTAGTGGAATAATAAGCTAGCTGCAATATTAGCGCCATTTGAATAACCGATAGCTACAATTCGTTGACGATCAAAGCCATATTGCTGTGACGCCTCGTTCAAAAATTCATTCAGTTCCTTTGTACGAATGATTAAATCCTCTATATCAAAGACACCTTCTGCTAATCGACGGAAGAACCTTGGCATTCCATGTTCTAATACATTGCCTCGTACACTTAATATATTGGCTGTATCATCAATTTCCTTGGCAAGTCCAATTAAGCTTTCTTCATTACCACCAGTACCATGCAACAACAATAGAGTTGGTTTTGTTTCGTCTGTACCTTTATAAAAAACGTGTTTCATTAACAGTCCACCTCTCGATTATCTTGAATTCGAGATAATTGTAGCCTGTGGCAAAATTAAATTCAAGCTCTTTGACTTATTAATTTCGCGATTTTCACGATTTGGTTGTTCCTCATGGTTTTTATAAAAATTAGTTATAGTAAAAACTGATAGTAAACAAGCCACAATCACAACAACAATAACAATTCCCACTAGTTTTTTCCCGTTCATTTTATGATAATCCCCCGTATTTATTAGTTCTTTTTACGAAAGCCTTCTTCTAGCAAATATTCTTTTGCTGCATCATACGTACCAAACGCCTCTTCAAGATTTTCCCCATGGTAGACATTCCAAGAACGTTGTTCAAATACTAGCTGTAATTGATCACCCTCTCGACTATGCCAAATCTCGATAATCGGTTCTTCCGTCTCTACCTCTTCAGATAGATATTGAATAGCATCAGCAATAATCTCACGAAGTTGTTGTTCATCATAATCACGGATATTTACTAATCCTTTACTAGCCTCTTGCTCATAGCGCAATAAATCTCCAACAAAGATAAAGCCATTGCCATTCGGATGTAGCTTTTCAACTACAATTGTCTTTTCATAAAGACTGTCCATAAAGTGATAATTTAAGCGTTTTAATGATATTTCCTTTTTCGTTAGTTCAGAAAATGATTCAATAATTGCTTGTTTTTGTTCAAATGTTAGCATATAAAAAATGCTCCTTTTCTTTACAATCTATCTAACAGTATAACTTATTTTTTCCTGTTATATTGTGTACATTCTCATCATTTTTACAAAGAAAATAGGATAAGCTATTTCCTAGCTTATCCTACCCAAATTAGGATGTTTGATTAAATATTTTCTCACGCGCAAATTTGATCACATGTGCAACATACAATTCACGGTAAGGAACAAATTGTGCTGTTCCAACTGGTCTGACAATTTTCACACGTTGACCATCAGGGAAGTATTCGTATCCTTCAATATTCAGAGTTGTTGTTTCTCCCAAGAAGAAGGCTTCAGCCTCATTCAGTCTTGCTCTTACTACACCTGATACTTCCTCGTATTGTAAAGCAAAGGAATTCCAATCATGCTCGAAAGGATATATGTAGACATGGCAAAAATCATTATCAATCATATTTTCAGAAACGATACTACAAGAGGTCATGCCCATTTTGACAACATCTTGGACATCTATTTGGAGCCCTAATTCTTCTTTTACTTCTCGTATACCTGATTCCACTGTTTCAACAGCTAAAAGATGGCCTGCTGCTGTAATATCGAGTAAACCTGGATAATCCTTTTTCTGTGAGCTTCGTACTTGAAAATAAATATAGTCCTCATTGACAAGCCAGCAATGAAATGTCTCATGCCAAAGCCCTTTTTCATGTACTTCTGATCGTGTAGCTGTCCCAATTTCCTCATGCTGTTCATTAAATACCTTTACAATTTCTTGTTCCATTTTTTCGACTCCTATACTGATTTCGTCGCTTTTTTCTTAATTGCATTACGTTGATCATAAATATTGGATACGATAACTTTCAATACTGCATAAAATGGTACAGCAATAATAATTCCTATAAAGCCTGCAATATTACCTGCTGCTAGAATAATTGTAATAACAGTTAGTGGATGGATATCGAGCGATTTCCCCATCACGTTAGGTGTAATAAAGTTGCTATCAATTTGTTGAGCAACAAGCGTCACAACGGATACCCAAACAACTAAAATAGGATCCTGAATAACCGCTACGATTAGGGCTGGCGTAAATGCGATCCAAGGCCCAATAAATGGAATCATATTCATAAAGAATGCAAAGATTACTAATAGTAACGAATATTCTAATCCAATAATTAAGTAACCCACATACATAATAAGCGCTAATAAAAAACTAATTTGCAGTTGGCCCTGAATATAACTACGTAAAACATCATCAATTTCACTTAATGTTTTCTTTACCCATTGCTGACGTTCGCCACTGAAATATTTATAAATAGATGGTGCAAATTTCTCATGATCCTTCAACATAAAAATAAAGAAGAATGGAATTAAAACAGCTAATAATGATACAGACACAATGGATTGTAAAAAGGAAATAAACCCTTTACTCGCCACCATTGCAACATCTTGCACAGAGTTCGCCATTTTTTCAATTACATCATTTACCTGCTGTGGGAAGTTATCTTTATTGAGCAGTACATAGTCTGTTAATTGCTGAATACTCGTACTAATACTTGAACTAATCATAGGGGCATTCTTCACTAATTTATTGACCTGCTCGGCAATCGGGTTCCCAATAATCCAGCCAAAAACCCCTGCAATTCCTATGAGGCCGAACACAATCGTCAATATGCTTGCCCATCTAGGGAATTTACGCTTTTCTAAAAATCTTTGAATCGGTTCAGTCACATAATAAAAGACACCCCCAAGTAGTAAAGGGATAAAAATGGCTTTTAAAATGATCACTAGTGGTGAAAAAATCCAATGAATTTCTATAAAATATTTAATAATTAATAGTGTAAGTAGTATCCCTACACCTACTTGAAACCAAACCTTCCTCGTCACTTTCATTCACTTCCTTTTATCGCCGTTACTCAAGATACTACTGATATATTAACCATTTCGCAAGTATCCTAGTATGTTTTGACTCAATCAATTTTTTCTGTGCGAGTTTACTACCAGAATTTCGCGTTTACTTAATAAGCTCCCTTCAAACAAACTAAAAAATTCGCTCACTTCCACTATACTAATTGTGGAAGTGTAGCGAATTTCAGTATTTGTTATAGCGAGGAATCGTCTACAGAATTTAGGTATGCCTCAATCTCACCAATAACTGATTCGACACAGCCATCTTCAAATGGTGAAATTAAGCCTGCTTCTTTTACAAGCTTTGTAAATGACATGGAGCCACCTAAACCACATAGATGAATATAGTCTTTCCAAGCCCCTTCAAAGTCTTCACGTGAACGCTTCCAGAACTGGAAGGCACAAATTTGTGCTAGCGTGTAATCAATATAGTAGAACGGACTAGCATAAATGTGACCCTGACGTTGCCAAATTCCACCTGCTTCAAGGTAGCTATTGTGATCATAGTCACGATGTGGCAAATATGTTTCCTCAATTTTCTTCCATGCTGCCTTACGCTCAGCTGGTGTCATTGTAGGATTTTCATAAATAACATGTTGGAATTCATCAACTGCAACACCATATGGTAAGAATAAAAGACCACTACTTAAATGTGTAAATTTATATTTTTCTGTATCTTCTTTAAAGAATAGCTCCATCCATGGCCATGTGAAAAACTCCATACTCATCGAGTGGATTTCACAAGATTCGTAAGTTGGCCATAAGTATTCAGGAATGCCGATGTTACGGCTTGAATAAACTTGGAAGGCATGTCCGGCTTCATGTGTTAACACATCGATGTCACCTGATGTACCGTTAAAGTTCGAGAAAATGTACGGAGAATGATAGTTTTCGATAAATGTACAATAACCGCCACTCTCTTTTCCTTTCTTCGCCACTAGGTCCATAAGGTCATGATCAATCATGAAATTGAAAAACTCTCCCGTTTCAGGTGATAGCTCCTCATACATCTTTTTACCATTCGCCACAATCCATTCTGGATCACCCTTTGGCGTCGCATTGCCTGATAAAAAATTCAGTGCTTCATCAGAGAATTTTAAATCGTCAATCCCAATACGCTTCGCCTGACGCTCATACAGCTTTGTCGCTACAGGAACAATTAAGTCACGAACTTGATCACGGAATTTCTTCACCATCTCAGCGTTATAATCAATACGATTCATTCGAACATAACCAAGCTCAACATAGTTGTTATAGCCAAGTTTAACCGCAATTTCATGGCGTACTTTTACAAGTTCATCGTATAAGCGATCAAATTCAGCTTCATGCTCCGCAAAGAAACCAAAGCGTGCATTTGTTGCTTCTTTACGCGTAGCTCTATCTGTAGACTCTGCAAACGGTCCAAGCTGAGCAAGTGTTAAAGTCTCACCATTAAATTCGATTTGTGCAGATGCTACAAGCTTATTATACTCAGAAGCTAGCTTATTTTCTTTTTGCATCAAATCAATGACTGCTGGTGAGAACCCTTTAATTTGATAGTTAGCGAGATCAAATAATTGTTGACCCCATTTTTCTTCTAGTTGCTCACGGAAAGGTGAGGCAATCAATGCTTTATAATATTCCGTTGTTACTTCTTCTAGCTCAGGACTAACTTCATCGAAATAGTCGCGCTCTGCTTGATAAAATTCATCGTTTGTATCGATCGATGCGCGAATATACACTAAGTTAGCCATTGTAGCAAAGTCATTACTGATTGCATTTAATTTTTCAATGATGCTACTTTGTTCGTCCATCGATTGCGCTTTTTTAAATTGGTCGACGAGCGCTAATTGTTGCTCTTTCATCCCCGCAACATGTGGACGGTTGTACTCATAGTCTTTAAACGTTTTCATTGAAGTCCCCTCTTTCTGTCATATACCCCGTGATATTTCTATTATATGTCAAATCTTAGCTATTAAGAAACAATTTTTTAATAACCTACAATATATGTTTTTAGTAATGCCGCTCGCTCTCTTATTTTTAGTTTAGCTTCTACTGACTTTGGCGTTTTAGCTGACACTACATCTACTTCAAAATCTAAAGACTCGGCTAAATATTTCGCACGTTTTAGGTGGAAGTCATTTGAAATAATCGTAATTTTCTTTGTTGCCTTTGGTAAAAGTTCTTTAGAAAATACTAAATTCTCATACGTGGAGGTGGACTGATCCTCCTCGATAATTCTCGTAGCATCTATACCATTTTGCTCGAGATAATCTCTCATCACGGATGACTCCGTTCGATCTTCATCGGGTCCTTGTCCCCCTGACACAATAACCTTTACTTGGGGATACTTTACTAAATATGGGACGGCCACCTCTAATCTACTTTTTAAAGAAAGTGATGGTACACCCCCTGGTTTTACTTTCGCTCCCAGTATGATCATATAATTAGCCGAGCCATTTGCATTTGCTTCCACCCCACGTTCAATTTCTTTTCCCAACCAAATATAGAGGACAATTGCTATAACTATTAGAACAACACCTACTCTAATCAACCATTTTTTCACAAGTAAACCCTCCCTTACCTTTTATTAACGTGACTACAGAAAAAAAGGATGCTTGATTACCAAGCACCCTCAATAATTTTATCTTAAAATAAAGCGTTTAATGGATTCCTGTAACGCTGTAATCTCATCTGTTAAATCATTGGAAGATTCACTAATAAGCTGAATCGCTCGTTGTTGCTCATCTACCGATGCTGTCACCTCTTCAGAAGCCGCGGCATTTTTTTCACTAATCATTGCAATACTTTCAATGGATTTCATCATATCATTCTTAGCGCTATTGACATATTCTACGCCATCGGTCATATCACCAATAATTGAAGTGATTTTTTCCACAGCCATTTTGATTTCTTTGAAGGAAGACTCTGTTACCATGACAGAATCATTTTGTTGACTTACAATGACGTGAGTTTTCTGCATTTCATCATTGACTAAATTTGTTTCACTCTCAATCCCCTTTAAGGTAGTGCGTACTAGCTCCGTTGCTACAGATGTTTGATCAGCTAGCTTTCGTACTTCCTCTGCGACCACAGCAAATCCTTTGCCATGTTCACCAGCTCGTGCAGCTTCAATAGATGCATTTAGAGCCAGGAGATTGGTTTGATCAGAGATCTCCGTAATTGTTCCTACAATGCCTTCAATTTCACGTACCTTCACGATTAAACTCCCAAAAACGGACTGAATATTCTGAATAAGTATGGAAGATTCCTGCGACTTATCCTTTAAACTAGCGATATTAACGATACCCTCTTCATTTGATTTTTGCATATGTTGTGATGCGTCTAGCATTAATTCATTTTTATCGTGCAATCCTTCAATTTGTTGAGCAAACTCAGTAGCTGTTCGATTTGTATCTTCCGCCTCTGATGCTTGTTTTACGGCGCCATTCGATACTTCATTAATAGCTTTAACGATTTCATCGCCATAAGCATTTGTTTCTTCAGCAACCGCGGTTAAATTTGACGATGTCGATTGAATTTCTACAATTGCTTCTTCTACATCTGAAATTAGTGTTTTTAATTGATCAACCATTTCATTGAAGCCCTCATTTAACTGACCAATTTCATCTGTACGCTGTAAATGCTCAATATCTACAGTTAAATTACCCTTTGCTACCTCACGTACGCGTTGCGATAATTTTTTGACCGGTAATGCCAAATGCCTAGATACTAAAATAACAACCAAAACACCTATGATAATAGAACCCACTAACGTCAAACCAATGACTACTAGTAACGAGTTTGCCTCTGCATTAAAATCCTGCATATATGTACCTGATGCAATAATCCATCCCCAATGTGGATCTTTTGCTGAATAAATAATTTTATCCGCCAATACATTCTGGCCTGGTAGCTCAAATTCGTATTTAGTAAAACCTCCGCCATCCAATGCTCGGTCAGTTACTTCCCGAATAAAGTAATTTCCACTACTGTCTTGATCGTTCCAAAGATTATCACCTTCTCGAGTAGGGTGTGTTGTTAATGTTCCCTTATCATCTAATACATAGATATAGCCGTATTCCCCCAAGTCACCTGGATAATTAATCAGCCGCTTCCCTTCACTATCCTTAGGTCCCAAGAAAGCCTCGCGTACCCGTTCCTGTGCTACTTCTAAAGGTATATCTCCCTTTTCAACACTTTCATTGGCGAGTTCAATTATTTGCAAAGCAGATTGAACACTATTATAAATGACTTGCTCGCCTATATCCTCCATACCATTCTTCGCCTTACTATAACTAACCACGCCAATTATTAAACTTGGAATAATTAGTAGTGCCAATGAAATAACGACTAGTTTCCCCTGTATCGAACGTAAAAAACTCATACTTTAGCCCCCCTTATTCTTC
Source organism: Lysinibacillus sp. GW247-5R2A (assembly GCF_059424475.1). Taxonomy (NCBI): domain Bacteria; kingdom Bacillati; phylum Bacillota; class Bacilli; order Caryophanales; family Bacillaceae; genus Lysinibacillus; species Lysinibacillus sp. GW247-5R2A. The sequence goes on from NZ_JBWKZL010000008.1 coordinate 96,293, forward strand.
TCGTTCAAAGAGTATATTAACTTATATTATGTTATGATTTGGAAGTTTCCGCAATGGATAAAACGCAAATTAATTCCTCTAATTTGGTTTATTTCGACAAATCCATGCTCATTATATTTTTATTTTTCTCCAACTAGCATAAAAAAACTATTTTTCTACAAGTCTTCTTCTCATAGAAAAATAGTTTACAATGATCATAATTTGAACGTATTGATTGTTTCCGTTACCTCTTTAGATGTTTGATCTAACATCGCTACAACTTCATTTAATTCTGAAACCATTGTTACTTGTAAGTCTGAAGCCATTGCTACTTCTTTTGTTCCTTGCACACTATGCTGAGCGATATCATTCATCTGCTCTGTAGTAGCTAATATTTCTTCAGAGCCCGCTGACATTTCTTCAATGACAGCTGAATCATCCTGAATCTTATTGTTTACCTCAACAACTGATTCTAATATTTGTTCTAGGCTTTCACCAATACGTTGTACAGCCCTATTACCTGCTTGTACATCGACCGCACTACCAGACATTTCATGTAGTGCTCGTTCTGTAATGGACTTAAAGCTTTTCAGATGTGTATGTATTTCATCAGCTGATGCTTTAGATAGTTCAGCAAGCTTCCGTACTTCATCTGCAACGACTGCAAACCCCTTACCAGCCTCCCCCGCTCTCGCTGCTTCTATCGCCGCATTTAATGCCAGTAAGTTGGTTTGGTCAGCAATGCTCGTAATAATTGTTACCATCTCTTCAATAGAGCCGAATCGATCTCCCATTTCCTCAACATGTTTAGCCGTTCGTAAAACGGAGGATTCCACGTTTTGAATTTGAGATACGACCTCTTGAGAATGATTCACGTTAGTTTCCACTAGGCCCGTCATCGTTGAGGATGATTCAGCAATCTCAGAAGTTGTATCAGCCAGTCTTTGAATACCTATCGACATTTCATTCATCGTTAAGACAACTTCTTGATTATTTTGCTGTTGCTGCTCACTACCAGCAGCGATTTCAACTATACGATCAGCAATTTGAGCATTTGATGTTTCAACATGTTGTGTAGTTTCATCAATCTTTTTCACAACACTTTGTAGGGCAAATGTTTGTTGCTGAATAGTTTGGAATGTTTCTTTTAATTTTTGTAAGGACTCCTGAAAAGCTCGTGCAAACATAGAAATTTCATTTTTCCCTCTTAGCTGGATTTTTTCAACCTCCATTGTGGCCTTTGCGATATCCCCTTGTGCAAAACTTGACACCGCGTCCCCTAAATTTTCCAATGGCTTTAGTGCTTGATTTATGTAACGGTACATTATAAACATAACAATTCCTGTTAAAACTAACATTACTACAATTAATGCTGGCAAAATGGCTGTCAATACAGCATTCGTTACACCACTTACCTCGTTAGCCTCTATATCTACCCCTATAAACGCCACAATATTTCCTGATGCATCCTTTAATGGTACTGTACCAGACAAATAATCCCCAAAACCGCTATGTAAAATATTAGAGTAATAGCTTCCTGTATCCATTACTTTTTCAATATCTTTATATAATGTAGAAGAAGACTCCTCTCCTATAACACCTGCATTTTCTTCGTCATCTGCTGGCATACCATCCACTAAAAATCGAACTTTTTGATCTTCCTGTGGAACGGCAAACGTATAGGCATACAGGACCCCGTTTATTTCACGCAAATCATTCAGTTCTTCTCTTAGCTGCCAATATAAATTTGATTCCCTTGGGTCCTTTGATAGTTGTTCATAGTCCTCTGGGTTTAATTGTTTCGCCATGTTTTCTGCTACAGCGACAGCCTGTGCACCCATTGTTTTATTGACGGATGATTTTGCTGTGTAGATCGTTGTGACAATAAAAAATGCTAACAAAGCTACTAACATAACAAATGACATCAACACGATTCTATTACTTAATTTACCTGTTGCTCGCATGCTTACCTCCTTTAACATACTACTAAGTTAATCTATTAACTATTGTACTATTATTTGCACTATTTCGACAATAAAACTATGCTAATAACGATATCCAAACAACTAATGCAATTAAAGTAGCGAATAATGTCGGAACGGTGAGAATTATACCGAACTTAAAATATTGCCCCCAGCTAATTTTAATTCCTTTTTGAGCTAAAATATGAAGCCATATTAATGTCGCAAGAGAACCGATTGGAGTCATCTTTGGGCCAAGATTAGTACCAATTATGTTGGCATAAATGAGTCCCTCTTTCATCATGCCTGTTGCGCTTGTTTCAGAGATTGCTAATGCATCAATCATGACTGTTGGTAGATTGTTCATGACTGCTGATAAAACGGCAGCTACAAATCCCATAGTCATGGTCGCTACAACGAATCCTTGCTGCACAGCATGTTCTAGTAAACTAGCTAGTATACCTGTCATCCCTACATTTTTCAGGCCGTAAACAACCACATACATACCAATGGAAAAGAACACTATATTCCACGGTGCCCCTTTGACAACTCTCTTTGTTTCTACAAAAGAACTACGATTTGCCAGCCATAAGAAAATAGCGGCTACACTACATAAAATAAATGACACTGGAACGTGGAACATTTCGCCGACTACAAACCCCACTAGTAAAATTACTATTACGTACCAAGATATCGCAAATAACTTCGGGTCTCTAATCGCCTGCTTAGGTTGTTCAACTGCTTCGAGAGAATAGCACTGTGGTATGGAACGACGAAAAACCACATACAGTACAGCTATACTTGCAATTAAAGAAAAGAAGTTCGGTACAACCATATGAATCGCATAATCCATAAAGCCTATCTCAAAAAAATCTGCTGATACAATATTTGTTAAATTACTAATAACAAAGGGTAAGGATGTTGTATCTGCTATAAAGCCACTAGCAATAATAAATGGGAAAATCATTTTTTCCGTCATATCCAGTTTTCTAACCATTGCTAAAACAATGGGTGTTAATATTAATGCCGCCCCATCGTTAGCGAATAGCGCTGATACTATCGCTCCTAAGCAAGCAATATACACAAATAAACGTATACCACTTCCTTTAGCAAGTCGTGCCATATGCAGGGCAGCCCACTCAAAAAAGCCGATTTCATCTAAAATTAGGGAAATTAAAATAATACCAATAAACGATAAAGTAGCATTCCAAACGATTGCTGTTACTTCCAGCACATCCTGCCATGTAACTACTCCAATTATGAGTGCGATGGCAGCTCCTATACAGGCTGACCAACCAATCGATAATTTACGTGGCTGTACAATAACAAAAAATAAAGTCACTAAAAACAAAATAATCGCTAATGCAGTCTGCATGATTTTCCTCCCTAATTAAAAACCAGTAGCTTTATGTGCTACTGGTTTACTCAATCAATAATATATTGGATTATTCACCTAAATCAGCATTGTGGAAGACATTTTGAACATCTTCTAAATCTTCTAATGCATCGATTAATTTTTCGAACTTTGCAACATCGTCGCCAGTTAATGTTACCTCAGTCTGCGGTAGCATAGAAAGCTCAGCTACAGTGAATTCTTGTATGCCAGCAGCCTTTAATGCCTCTTGTGTAGCAAAGAATTGATCCGGTTCTGCATAAATAATAACCGCTTCCTCTTCTTCCAGAATATCACGAGCATCTACATCTGCTTCCATTAAAATTTCTAGCACTTCATCAGCTGTTTTACCTTCTAAACCGATAACTGCAGTAGAATCGAACATATACGCGACAGACCCACTAACACCCATATTTCCGTTATTCTTACCAAATGCTGCGCGCACATCAGATGCTGTACGATTTACATTGTTTGTTAAAGCATCTACGATAATCATTGTGCCAGCTGGACCAAAACCTTCATAACGTAATTCATCAAAGTTTTCGTCACCGCCACCTTTTGCTTTATCGATGGCTTTTTCTATTATATGTTTAGGAACACTATATGTTTTTGCACGTTCAAGCACCACTTTAAGTGCACGGTTTGACTCTGGATCTGGTTCGCCCGATTTAGCTGCCACATAAATTTCTCGCCCAAATTTAGCATTGATACGGCTAGTGCTTTGATCTTTAGACGCTTTCTTCTCTTTAATGTTATTCCACTTACGACCCATTGTTTCCACTCTCTTTCAAAGGATAGATTTATAAAAAATAATAGATATGCAGTTGCACATCTTAAAATGGTAATTAAATACTTATCGTATCTTTACTCTGCAAATAATAACATAATGATGCTTACAAAGCTAGATATACCAATGTTTATGCCTATTTTTTCTGTAGCAATAGCTGTAAAAATTTACGCTATTTAGCATCCTTCGATAACCATTCCTCTTTAATTTTATTTAGTAATGCCGTACAACCTTCTAGCACTAAATCATAGGTTTCTTGAAAATCCCCTGTGTAATAAGGATCAGGAACGTCTTTACGATGCTCTGTTAAATCTAAAAAACGAAAAATCTTTGGTGAAGTAGGGTTACCTAAGATTGTTCTGATATTGCGAATATTGCTCTCATCCATACCAATAATGTATGTGAATTTTTCTACATCAGCCTTTTGAAGCTGTCGACCTACCATTCCTATTGTAGAAATACCATATTCTCTAAGCTTATCCTGTGTGCCTCGGTGAGGAGGTTCATCGATATGCCATGAGCTTGTTGCGGCAGAATCCACAGCAATTTTATCGTCTATCCCCTCTTTTCTCACCAGCTCACGCATAACCGCCTCTGCCATTGGCGAGCGACAAATATTGCCTAAGCAAACAAAAAGTACTTGAATCATTACGATTATCCTCCTACAACAAAGCACCCAAAATCAATTTGATTCTGAGTGCCACTTCATTTTATTTTACTGCAATACGATTTTCCAATTCTTCTGTTAAAGCGACTAGTTCACTTTCAAGGTGCTGAGTAAATTGCTCCCGACCTTCTTTTCCTTTTCCCGTTACATAAAACGGCTCGCCATAAATTAAATAGCCTTTACCGCGCTTCATGACATCTCCTGCATTACGTGCACCAACGTAGGCAGCTGGAACAATTTGCGCCTTTGCCAATTGAGCGATTGTAATGGCCCCTTGCTTTAAGTCCGTTCCTTCTGAATTACGTGTTCCAGATGGGAATATCCCCACTACTTTTCCTTCTTTCAATAGCTGTGAGGGAATTTTAATAACGCTCGGACCGGGATTATCACGGTCCACTGGGAAGGCATTTAAATGTTCAATAAGCCAGCCAAGACCCTTCATTTCAAATAATTGCTTCTTCGCCATAAAGTGAATTTCCTGAGGGTACATGGCAACGCCGAGGTTTAAAATATCTACATAGCCTGTATGCGTACAAGCTATAATATATCCACCTTCTTTTGGCAAGTTTTCCTCACCATACACACGAGCCTTCGAACCCATAAGTTTTAATATTACTTTAACAAGATTTGCTACTAATTTATACACTGTCACATTCCTACCTTATTCAATAGTTATTCCCATTGTAATCGAAAAGACTAGTATACTGCAATTGTAGGTGACCATCTTACATCTTTCCAACCAATAGATCTACATCAATCGTCATTTCACTTAATACAATGTCTGTCTCATCTTTTTTATGCCAGCCCATCGGTGTCATCTCCAATAAGGCAGGAACAAGCTCCTGAGCAAGTGGCAATGTATAAGTGACTCGTTCTATATTCACTTCGCCAAAACTATCTTGGAAACGAGCAACAATTTGTTCATTAGAATATGTTTCCTTACTCGAATCGGCATATAATTGAGCACGCAGCTCCTGTAAATAGCCGCTTTGTGGCACAACCTTCACAACACAGCCATTAGGCGCAAGAAGCCTTTTAAATTCTTCATAATTTGCTGGTGATAAAATATTTAAAATAGCGTCAAAGCTATCTTGTGCAAAAGGACTCTTAGCTAAATCGCCAACACACCAAATTTGCTGTGGATAATGTCGAGCCGCAGCCAAAATGCCCTCTTTAGCTATATCAATACCGATGCCTACCCCATTCTTTTTCTCATTCATAATACGGGCCAAATGCGATCCCTCTCCACAGCCCGTATCGAGCACTGTATTCGCAGAGTTAATAAGCTCCCCAATCTTTGCTTCTACAACATCATAAATCCCACTATCAATAACAGCCTTGCGAGATTCAAAAAGATCCTTACTATATTTAGAAGTAGAGCCATGTGTCAGCATATTGACATAGCCCTGCTTGGCAATATCAAAAGAGTGATTGGCAGAGCAAACGAGTCTCCCCTGCTCATAGACGTGCATCGTTTGCTGACATAACGGACATGCAAAAAGCGCAATATGTTGATCGATCAATGCTGCTCCTATTGCACGTTTAGAAAGTGCTCCCATTGCTATTCCTCCTTCTGTTCATTCGGTGAAACGAGGGCAAAACGCTCCCATTTTCGGCTTTTCCATCTAAAGTATACGATAATTGCCCGTACCCATTCATCTGCAGAGATAGCTAACCAAATACCCACTAAACCCCAATCGAGGACGAATACCAAAAAGTAACCTAATGGGAGGCTCATACAAACCATCGATAGAAAACCGATTTTAACAGGGAACCTTGCGTCTCCTGAGGCACGTAAAGAGTTAATGACGACTATATTCATTGTCCGACCAGTTTCTAGCACTATACTTAATGCCAAGACAGATGCTCCGATAGCCATCACCTCGGGGTTATCTGTAAAAACATGCATAAGCTGCTTGCGGAAAATGGTCACTACACCAACCATAATAATAGTAAAAATAAATGCTGCTCGGACACTTGTCCACAGCTGATGATAAGCCTCATCCTTTTCTCCAGCACCTACATGCCTACCGATAATGATCGCCGTTCCTGTCCCAATCGCAATAGCGAATAAATAGGTAAACATCGATATGTTCATAGCATATTGTCTCGCCGCCAAAGTTTCTGCCCCTAAATATGTGGCATAATATAAAAACATGATTTGGCAAAACTGGTAAAGAACTTGCTCAAAAGCAGACGGTAAACCAATATTTAAAATTTTTCTTACATATTCCTTGGAATACTCAAAGTAGTAGTGTAGCTTTACTCGTACTTCCATCACTTGATAAAGCAACCAGAAAAACACAATCATCGCTAATCCTCTACTAATCACTGAAGAGATGGCTGCACCTTTTACACCAAGCTCTGGTAAACCAAAATTCCCAAAGATCAGGCCGTAATTAAGGACAACATGCAATACATTCATGCCGAGTGATACATACATCGTCTGTTTCGTCCAACCATGAACACGAATAATTGCAGCAAGGGCATTAATGATTGCTTGAAGGAAAATAAAACTCCCTATAATCACTAAATAACTTTGAGCATAATGAAGGACCTCACCTTGCAAGTTCATCATCGACATTAAATGACTAGCAAAGAAGAAAAATAGAACACTCATTATAAGGCCAACTGCCAAATTCATTGTGACTGCTAGAGCCGATATTTTAGCCGCTTCAAAAAAACGTTTCGAACCTAAATATTGTGATACAACGATGGATGCACCGTTGCCGACTACCTCAAGAATTAAAATAGCAATATGAATATATTGATTGGCTGCACCTACCCCTGACACAGCATTATCTGATAGCGCACTAAGCATAAAAGTATCGGCTAGCCCCATCAACATAAATAAAAATACTTCTAAAAAGATAGGCCATGTTAAATGGAATAGACTTAACTTCTTTGTTTCTTTTATTGTGTCTGCCAATACCTTCACTTCTCCTATACTTTTCTTAAAAATCTATTGTATCTTATCATAAATTTTCAGACTGTAAAGAGATTTATAGGAAGACAGCGCTTCCACATAAAAAATCCCTCTCACTAATTTGTGAAAGGGATTTTATTTAGATTAAGCAATATGACTGTAATTGCTCACGCTTATCAGCCGTTAAACCAAACTCCTGCTCCAAAAAAGCTGTCTTTGAGCCATAACGATGATCCATAGCATCTAACGCTGCCTGTAAATAGTCCTCACGAGCGGACATTAAGGCATAAAATTGCTGTAATTCTTGTTCATTATATTGGTGCTGGATCGTTTGAGCCATTCTTTCTACCATGGGACGCAAATGAATATTCGTATCTAAATAATCTTCCATAATAGTCTCTTCAGGTACGTCTAAAGCTAATAAAATAAGAGCTCCACCAATTCCTGTTCGGTCCTTTCCAACTGCGCAATGATGGACTAGCCCTAAATTATCAGGGTTTTGTATAGTCATCATTAATTCTTTAAAAGAGGGATTATGAAAAGGCATTTGTGCATAAAAGTCCTTGAACATATCAGCGTTAACTACTTTATAAAACTCTCTACCACCTGTATTGGTTGGCATTTCAAAAGCATGCTTTCCCTTCGCAGGGATTTGAATATATCGAGTTTGTGGAAACACAGGGTTAGGATTATGTTGTACTTCATTTGTGTCACGATAATCAAAAATTGTTTTAATACCTAATGTTTCAAATAATTCTTTATCTGTCGATGTCATTTTACCAAGTGCGGCAGAGCGATAAAATAAGCCATTTCTTATAACACGCCCATCCCTCGTTTGATATCCCCCCATATCTCGGAAATTATAAACAGCCTCAAACGGAATATTTTTTTGTACTTGCTTCACTGAACTACACCTCCCTATATTAATAAGCGTTCTTACCTTTATTCTATCGAACAAACTACATGAATACCAATTTTCACACTAGGTAATATAATAAAAAATGCTAGCTGTAATAAACAACTAGCATTTTCTACGATCTTATTTGTATAACTCTGGATACACAGCTTTAGCAACAAGCTCAACCGCTTCACCGATACGTGGACCTGGACGATTTGAGATATCTGTGTCAAGGGATTGAACTGCCTTGTTTTGAATAGCTGTTACCGTATTCCACCCATCACGAGCAAGAATTTCTCCAATTGGATTTTCTGTATAGTTGACTGTTGTTAAAATGACGTCTGGATTTCTCGCAATTACATCTTCCTCAGATACTTGCTTCCAGCCATCTAAATCTGCAAACACATTCTTTACATTTGCCGTATTTAATATTTCTTGTTGGAAAGTACCAGAGCCTGCTGTATATATTTCTGGCTTTGGACTAATTTCTAAATAAACATTTTTTGGTGTTTTTACTTCCTCAACCTTTGTTTGCACATCAGCGATTTTTGCTTTAATTTCCTCGTTTAATGCCTTTCCTTTATCCTTAACATCCATAACAGCTGCAATTTGTTCGATATCTCCATATACATCATCAAATGTAGCCGCCGATTGAATAACAAACACTTTAATTCCTGCATCCTCGAGTGGCTTAAGTGCATCCTTCTCACCAATCGTATACGCAATAACAACATCTGGCTTTAACGTTAAAATTCGCTCACTGTTATAATTCACCGTATCAGAAACACGTTCGATTTTTTGGGCGGCTTCTGGATATGTATCATATTCAGTGGCACCTACAATTTTATCGCCAACTCCTAATGCAAATAGAATTTCTGTGTTACTTGGTTGTAAGGACACAACCGTTTTTGGCACTTCCTTAAACTCTATTTCTACACCACGATCATCGGTTACTTTATAACTTGTTTGCTCAATCTTTTGTTCATCTTGGGAAGCATTTTTATTTTTTGTATCTTCCGCAGTTCCACAACCTGCTAAAACGATCGCTAGCAATAAAACCGATAGCCATTGTAAATTAAATAGTTTCTTCATTATTATTCACCTTTTTCTTTTTCATTGGATACGATTTACTCATAAACGGAATTTCAGCTATTCCAGCTTGTTGATTCGTATAGACAGCCATTACAAAACATACATTGGCTAATAAGCCTAAATAATCGAAGAGAATAGTCGGTACCTCTCGTTCTTCCGAAACCTTGTGTAAAGTTCGATATGATTTTTTCGCCTCACTACGACATAGATGTAAAGCGGCAGCAGCCTCTGTTCCTTGAGGTAAAACAAAATTTTGAATCTCTTCCTTCACATGACTTACATAAAAATCATAGCGCTCACTTAACCAGGATAGATCCTCATCTGTAACTGCTAGCTTCCCACGAACTGAGCCATTCACATGATAAGCCATAGGTAAAATCTGTGTTACATCATCTGCAACAATCTGGACATCCTCTTTCTTTACTATAGCTAGCGCAACCCCTAAATGCGTTGTTAAACTATCTGTGCGAATCTCAAAATCGACAGTTGAAGCCTTCTCTCGCATAAAAGGATAACAAGAATAACGTGCATCTTTTTTCACCCTGCTGTCCCCCCTTTTCATCATGAAAATCCTCACTTTTTTAGAACATAAAAAAACGTCGCTCCTCACGCAAAGGAACGACGAAAATAACATACTGATTGTCATAGAAACACGACACTGCCTATGTATTTGCCGTATATCCTCCTAGCTTCCGAAGAGTTGTTATACATTCAAATAAAGGTCGGTCTCCTGGCTTGTACAACGCTCCTATATAATTTATAAGAGCTATAAAGAACCTTCCCATTTCCTATGAAACAGTGGCTCATCTTTATAATAGCTGTACTTACAGTTGCGGAAACAGCTTCGGCTTATACCGAATTCCCGATTATGCTAACTAGCACCTTTATTCTGCAAGAATAATTCACTTGTAAAGCAGTTTATCATAGATTGATAGGAAAAAATAGTTGCGTACAAAAATGATAGCCGTTTTAGAAGCATTTTCATTTCCATAAAATCACTCTACTACAATACTTTTCCAATCGCTTGCTCAATATCAAGCTGTGAGTCTGTAGGCTCAAAGCGGGCTATGGTTTTCCCGCTTGCATCTACTAGAAATTTAGTAAAATTCCAGCGAATATTACGACCATCTAAAAAGCTTGGAGCAAGTTGAACAATTGCCTCAGCAAGCATTTTCTCCTGCATGCTTGCTTTTCCAAATTCACGAAAATCGACTTCATGTTTTAAATAATTAAATAAAGGGTGTGTCGTCTCACCATTTACTTGGACTAGCTCAAAAATAGGAAACGTAACTCCATAGTTTACCTTACAAAGATGCGCAGTTTCCTCTCCATCTTCAGGATTTTGATGGCCAAACTGATCACAAGGAAATCCTAAAACGACAAAATTATTTTTGCCATATTTATCGTACATTTTTTGTAAGTCTTCAAATTGATATGTAAAACGGCATTGATTGGCCGTGTTAACAATTAGCATCGTTTTTCCTCGAAAAGTTTCCATTGATAAAATTTCACCATTCGGCTTTCGTACTAAATAATTATAAATGCTCATTCCCTAACCCCTTTTGTTTTTTCATATATTATAGTTGACTAATCTCCTAATAACCAAAGAGTTTGCACAAAAAACACCACCTCGTTACTAAGAACGGATGGCTGACTTATATTTCTTTTTATATTTAACATTTTGCTCTTCATTAATTAAGCGATGGGCAATGTCTAATAGTTTAGGATCACTCGTTTGATCATATAATTTTTTTAAAGATACAATAATATCATAGCGAATGAGAGTAGGATGCTTTTCATCTAAACAAGTTTGAAATCTCTTGGCTAAATAGGATACGACTAAATCGCTTTGTACTTGGCCTGCTAAACCAATTTTCCAAATTGCCTGTAATGTATGCCTTGCCGTGACGGGCTTTTCATCATAAGTCACAGCCCAAATCTTTAAAAAATCTTCTAATACTCTTTCTTCGGGATCACTTTTTGCAGCTAAAGCACATAAAATTTGTGCGGCAAGTGCACGTGCATGCCCATTTTTATATGTAAGTGCTTGTACAAGCTGTTCCCACACTGCATATGTCCAATCTACGGGCTCCTGCATAATTTTCATCAGTTCCTCGTAAGATTCATATTGAATATCTCGATCACGCTCTGTTAGATTACTAAAAAGTTGCAAAATCTCTTTTTCCATAATTTATCCCTACCTTTATTGTTTCAGAACGTCATAAAACTTGATTTATGTTACACTTAACTTAATTTTTTTCGCAAAGAAGGTGAGTTTATGAATAAATTTAATGCTAGGAAATTGATTTTTCGATTGCTAGTGATTCTGTCCCTAATTATAGCCGCTTATTTTATTATTCCAGTATCTATGCCGTTAATATTAGCAGCTATCAGCGCGTTTTTCCTTGAACCAATCGTCATGTTCTTTAAAAGGCGCTGGAAAATGTCTCGAAAAATTGCAGTTGCCTTTATATACATAGTGAGTGTCATTATCATTTCTATTATTTGCTATATTTCAATTACGCAGATCATGACGCAAATAATTTTATTGTCTAAGCAAGCTCCCTATTATATTTCCAAGCTATCAGATATGTGGCTCCATATGCAAGAAAATATTTCTAAATATACGGAAGACTTTCCACCTGAAGTAAGTACTTCGCTTCAAAAAACCACAATGGATTTCATAAAGAAAATTGAAGAAACGTTTTTAAGCTTCTTTAATTATAGCAAAGTTTCAGCCTTCTTTTCAGAGATTCCAAGTCTATTTATCAGTCTTCTCGTCTATATGATTGCCCTTTTCCTATTTATGCTAGATCTACCTAAATTGAAGCGCATTACGTATAAGTATTTAAAGCCTAACACAGCAAAGAAAATAAAAATTATTTTAAACCGTTTAAAGGATGCAACATTCGGCTATATGAAAGCACATTTATTTGTAAGCTTCATTATTGGAGGCGTTACACTTATTGGACTTTTATTAATCCAGCCGAAATATGCCATAACCATGACCATAATTATTTGGCTAATAGACATTGTCCCTTTTTTAGGCTCCATCATTATTTTAGCACCGTGGGGGCTTTATCACCTTTTAATGGGAAACACAGCTATTGCTGTAAAATTATTCATCTTAGCTGCTATTTTACTCATTATTCGTCGTGTAGTCGAGCCTAAACTAATGGGAGACCATATTGGGTTGTCAACTTTACCAACATTAATTGCCATGTTTATTGGTCTACAGTTATTTGGAATTATCGGTTTACTTGTCGGGCCATTTGTCATCATTTTCTTTATCGCCTTAAAGGAAACAGGCATCATAAAAGTAAACTTCAAAATTTGATACCAATAAAAAAGGTCATCTTTGTATTTTTTCCTTACAAAGATGACCTTTTTATCATGTTAATCGTCTATATACTATAGAGGCTTATTGAATTCGACCAAAGCCTACTAAATATTGATTCCACCAATCAAGTGATTCAATGACAACACCATTATTTTGAGCATCAATCATTGTGTTATTACCTAAGTAGATACCTACGTGCGCTACACCTGAGCCATAGCTAAAGAATACTAAGTCACCAACGCGTGCTTCCCCAGCAGAAATACGTTGTGTTGCTAAATATTGTTGTGATGCAGTACGTGGTAAAGAAACGCCTGCTTGTTTATAAGACCATTGCACAAGACCTGAGCAGTCAAATCCTGAAGTTGGGTTACTACCACCCCAAACATATGGACGACCAAGGAATTGTTTTGCTGTAGAAATAGCATCACCTGAAGAGGCAGTACCAGCGCCTGAACCAACGATAATTTTTTGTGGTTGTTGACCATCACCGTTATTTTGAGTAGCTTGTACTACTGGCGTTGCTGCTTGAAGAGCACGTAAACGAGCCGCTTCTTCTTCAGCTGCCTTACGTTCAGCTTCTAAACGTTCTTCTTCCTGTTTTGTAGCAATTTGAGCTTTTAGGGCTAATGATTTTGCTTCATTTTCAGCCTTTTTCACTTCCATTTCGCTTTCTTTTTGTTGAAGCTCTTGGAATTGTTTTTGAAGCTCTTTTTGTTTTTCATCTAGTATAGCTTTTTGTTGCTCTAAGCTTGCTTTGTCAGCTTCTTGTTGATCCACTAATTCTTGGTCAGCGTCCATTAATGTTTTAACCGCTACGACACGGTCCATTAAATCAGCAAAGCTTTTTGCTTCAAGAACTACATTTAAATAAACACCCACTGTGTTGTCCTGTGCTTGGTATGCAGCCATACGTTCACTTAAGATTTTAGAACGTTGCTCAATACGTTTTTTTGTTTCAACAATACTAGCATCCACTTCTTTAATTTCCGCTTGTACTTGTTTAAAAACTTTTACTTTTTCGTCGATCTCTTTTTGTAAATTCGTTAGTTCTTCTTGTAATTTTTTAACCTGTGCATCTATTTCAGCCTTTTTCTCAATCATTTGTTGAGAAGTTTCTTCAGCATGTACTTCTGTTGGTTGAATTGTATTAAATAATAAGCCGCCTGCTAGTGCTAAAGCGAGCACCATCGACTTACGCCATTTATTGCGCTTACCCACGTACCTTCAATTCCCTTCATTTATCAATTTCGCTCTGAATACTCTATGTAATCTGTTGAACGATCCTATATTTAATCAATTGTTCTTATATATTTGTTTTAGCCTTTTAAAGTTTAGCATTTTCAGCATAACTTTTATACTATTTCCTATCTATTTAATACATTAGTAAAACTCGAAACATTTCTGTAACATTCGCGTAAAATACCGATTATTCTACAATGAGCTTATATATTCTACATAGGTCTGTTATTAGCTAATTCGACAATAGTCACACGACCTACTTTGTAATGTTTTTGTAATATTACTTGGGAATGTTTCAAAAAAAAGAGGTAGGGGAATAATCCCTACCTACTGCTTCATGGAACGCAATGCCTGTATCGATAACCTAACTAACAAAATTGCACATAAAAATAAACCTAAATAAGCAGCTGTGTTTAAATATACTGCATAAGAATCATGGATAAATTGTGAGATTGCTAAAAGGGCCACAGATATAATTCCAAATGTAATCCCTACTAAAAGCAGTACAAATCGGGAAAACAAGTTGGTAATGAATCGGGCATTATGCTCATCAGAAAATATATCGTGATGTAAAATAATTTTTCCACTCTCTACACGCTGAATTAGTTGATCCACTCTTCTTGGCATTTTACGTAAAGTTGGTATCAGCATAGATAATTCCTCTTGCAGCCGTTCTTTTGTAGCCATTGGTTCTTTAAATGGTTTTAGGAAAGAAGCACGCATATATGTCGCAGAGAAATCCTTAGCTTCCGTAAAAATATCAAAACGTGAATCAATTACCCTTAACGTTCCATCTAATGTCACCAACGAGCGGAGTGCTAAACCTACTGCTGGGTAAAAGGCTAGCCCAAAATCCCGCACCACTGTAAATAAAGCATGTATTAATTCTTCTGTTGGTATGCGGTCAACATACGAGATTTTTAGTAAAATTTGATCGATTGCTTGTTCCATTCTTGCACGTTCCGCATGATCGGCATTTTCCACTAATAGTGTTAAGCCATCGTACAAAACACTGGAGTCATTGAGCTGAATACCCATTAAAAATAGCTTTAAGCCCTCTTGTTGTGTGGCCCCCAATCTTCCAACTGCTCCAAAATCGAGCAATACGGGTGTACCATCCTTCTCATCAATGTGAATATTGCCTGGATGAGGATCAGCATGAAAAATACCTGAAAAAAGCATCTGTTCAAAGAAAGAATATAATACTGTTTTAGCAAATTGTCTGCGATCAATGGACAGACGATTGAATTCTGATGCCCCATCTGCCACACTATGTCCACGAATATATTCCATCACTATAATATTTTCATTACTATAAGCTGTATAAATTTTTGGAATGCGGACCTTATAATCACTTTTCGATAATGCGTTCTTTACCTGTAACGTATTACGTACCTCAATATCTAGATGAATCTCTTCACGTAGGCCATCTGCGAATCCACCAGCTAGCTCACGAAAGCCGAGTGACTCTGCCCAAGTAGATTTAGATGAAAGCCAATTTGCAAATTCCTCTAAAATTTCAAGATCATCACGCATAATCCCTTTTACTTCTGGACGGAGAAGCTTGACGACAACATCTTCATAATTTTTAAGCCGTGCCTTGTGTACCTGACCGATAGAGGCTGCTGCAATAGGCTCCATTTGAAATTGGCTAAATACTTCATCCATTGATTGAGGAAGTGAGCGCTCTAAAATACTTGTCACTTGCTCTGTTGGTAAAGGCTTCACACGATGTTGTAGCCTCTCTAGCTCATCAATAAAGATGGGTGAAAATAATTCTTTACGTGTAGACAGTACTTGTCCAAATTTAATGAAAATCCCACCACATTGCTCTAATGTTGAGCGCAATGCAATCGCCAGCTCTTTTTCGTTTTCTCGTTGCCTTGCATATTTAATCGTTTGGACGACACCATTTGTAACTGCAATTTTTAAAACTTGTCGCAATCGTTTCTGCTGTCGCCAATAGCTCCGCAGTCGTAAGAGCAAAGATTTTTGACCATTTCGACGATCTCCAGTTGTAATGCCACTTGGATCAAAGAGTTCAAAAACCAAGTACAGCAACATAGAAATGAGTAGCATACTCCCAATCCAAATTAATGTGCTGACCTCTGTCACAGTTTGCATCATGGTTTCTGACAAAAAATCTGTATGACGTAAATAAGAGTACCAGTAAACAAAAGAGGTTAATGTCACACTAATGACGACTGAAAGCACTCTTCGTACAAAATTAATATTAGAGCCTATTAATCGTCCACTCACAATATAAATCAAACCCGATACTATAATGATTTGCATCAAAAATTTCAAAAAAATCAACAGTGTCACCTCCAATGTCATTTCCATTTCCTACTACTGCTAGTATAGCAAATTTATACATTAACTTTCTTTCACAAGGAACACCTAAAAAAATTAATGAAGTCTTTTACCTTGAAAATATACCCTTTAGGGTATACTATTTAATTTGTAGTACTTATAATACATTATTTATTAATTTCAATAACAAAAACCCATATTTAAAAGCTTTTATATACCCTTATATGTATTAATCAAAAAGGAGTGTTGACCATTGAGTAAAAAATTTTCAATTGTTGGTGGCGTTGCAGGTGGAGCATCCACTGCTGCCCGCATACGTCGTCTCGATGAAAAGGCAGAAATTATTATGTTTGAAAAAGGACCGAATGTTTCATTCTCCAACTGTTCTCTCCCCTTCCATTTAAGCGGGATTGTTGAAAAGAGTGACGAATTGATTTTAATGACACCTCAAGCCTTTCAAACAAAATACAATATAGAGGCTCGTGTACAGCAAGAGGTTGTACGCATTAACCGAGAACAAAAAACCATTACCATTAAAAATTTAATAACGGGTAGAGATTATGAGGAAAATTTCGATACATTAGTTCTATCACCAGGAGCAAGTCCCATCGTCCCTGACCTAGATGGTATCCGTTCAAACCATGTCTTTACCATTAGAAACGTGGGAGATATTAACCGTTTAAATCAATACCTACAGACGGATCATGTACAGGATATTGCGGTGATCGGTGGAGGCTTCATTGGTGTAGAGGTAGCGGAAAATTTGAAGCTAGCGGGCTATAATGTCTCTTTAGTTGAATTCGGCCAACAAATTATGGCCCCTTTTGATTATGATATGGCTCAAATTTTGCACAAGGAAATGACCGATAAGGGGGTTCAAGTTATTGTCAATGACGGTCTCATAAGGGTTACTCCAAGTGATGTGACGTTAAATTCCGGCAAACAATTGAAAGCACAAGCCGTCGTATTAGCGATTGGCGTTCGTCCTGAGGTCCACTTAGCCAAAGAAGCCGGGCTAACTATCGGCTCACTCGGAGGCATTCAGGTTGATGCTAATTACGTGACATCCGATCCTTCCATATATGCTGTGGGAGATGCGATTGAAGTATTCCATCAGATTACCCATAAACAGACACGACTTGCTTTAGCCGGCCCCGCTCAGCGACAAGCTCGTGCTGCAGCTAATCATTTGTATAACATCCCTCATCACAATAAGGGGGTTATCGGATCTTCAAGTGTACAAATTTTCGACCTTGCCTGTGCTTCAACCGGTTTGAACGAAAAAACAGCTCTAGCAAATGGCTTTCAGGCGAAAAGCGTTTATCTAATAGCTCCTGATAAAGTAGGCTTAATGCCGAATAGTAATCCGCTTCACTTTAAGCTCGTTTATGAAACACCAACTGGTAAAATCCTCGGAGCCCAAGCTATAGGTAAAGGCAATGCAGATAAACGAATTGATGTAATAGCTACCCTCATCACAATGGGCGGTACTTTAGAAGATTTGAAGGAGCTGGAGCTATCCTACTCCCCAATGTTTAGCACTGCCCGTGATATTGTCAATTTAGCAGCTCTTGTAGCTCAAAATCAATTACATGGACACTACAAACAAATAAAGGTTGATGAAGTGAGAACTCTCATTGAAAATAAAGCCTACTTCTTAGACGTACGAGAAAAAAATGAATTTGAATCTGGTCATCTCCTTCATGCACACAATATTCCTCTAAGTGAACTTCGAGAAAGAATGCATGAGGTTCCTAAGGATCAACCAGTGTATGTACATTGCCGATCCGGTCAGCGTAGCTACAATGCTGTTATGGCCCTTCAAAATAGTGGTTTTTCTAACGTCTTTAACGTAAGTGGGTCATTCCTCGGGGTTAGCTTATATGAATATTTTACAGATCTCACAACAAACAGAGATAAAATTGTCACTGCTTATAATTTTAAATAATAGAAAAGGGATGCCTATAAAACAGCATCCCTTTTCATTAGTTTGTAGATAGTACCTTTTCCCAGTCAATCGTACCATTTTTAACTTGTTCACGTTTTTCTTTAGTCATAATATCATTTGGTTTTCCGCCTTTTGGCCAATCTTTATCATGATTTGGCCATTCAGGACGATCTTGCGATAAAATAAACGCTGCTAAATCAGCCGCTTCTTGATCTGTTAAGGTCCCTGCTGCACCTATTGGCATATTATTTTGAATATAGCCAGCCATTTTTGACATACGCGCCATACCCGCTCCATCATTAAAGGAATTATCACCCCATAATGCTGGACCAGTATTGGCACCAGTCCCAGAGCCGTCAGCTGCATGACAAGCTATACAGGATTGACCATAAAGCTCCTCACCATTGTCAACATTCGGAGTCGGTACATTCTTCATATCACTAGTACCTGCCCATTCACGTTTTGCCCCAATTGGAACACCTTCAGAAATATATGCAAAATAAGCGACCATAGCCTCTAGCTCATCACTATTCATTTCGAATTTTTTACCATTCATACTACGAACCATACAGCCGTTAATACGCTCTTCTATAGTAACTACACCACCCGAGCGTCCAATATATTGCGGATAATTAGCCATTACTCCTACTAATGATGATGCTTGCTCGTCATAGCCAGCACCAGCATGGCAGCTTGTGCATGATAATTGATTCCCTACATATTCGTCCGCCGCAACATGTGTGTTATTAACAAGCTCATAGCCATTTAAAATTGCTTCTTTCATTGGTCCATCTGGCACTTCATCAATACTTGGCGGAGCATAGACAACTGACTGAGCAGCTGCTGTCGTTGGTAATTGCGTCTGCACTGTCGTTTCGTTCTCCTCCACAACCGAATCAACTGTAATTTTGTCACTAATAATGGTTGCTACAAAAATTGTGCCTACTAACAGTACTGTCCCTGCTACTCCTGCTACTATAGGTTTCATCTATAATACCCCCCTTTGTATACTCACTTATATTTTAGCAACATAACATTTTATTGGATGTGATTTTTCTCACACTACTGTAAAATAGAACCATTCAGATGATAAAAATGGATAAAATATCCACTAATTATTGTACTACAACACTGAAATCACGACTTAATACCTCTTGCAGTATGTGGATAAATCAAAAAAGTGCCGAGTACTTTAAGTACTCGACACTTATCCAACGGTTTACAGGTTACATGCACCATCCGTACACGTATCCTCACCATTCCCCATTAATTGAATCGTTGGCTGTATCCCCACTATTTTTGCTGTTTGATGTAATGTTCGCACAAAGACTTCATTTGGCTCTGCCCCTTTAATGCCATAACGATTTTCAAATACAAAGAATGGCACACTTTGTATACCAAGTTGCTGCGCATCATATCGATCCTGATCTAAAGCCTCAAGAAAGACATTAGTAGCTAGAATGCCCTGCGCCTCCTCTATATCTAAACCTAATTGTGCAATTACCCTTAATAAAAAGGAATCATCATTCACATCTTCACCTGCCATAAAATAACCCGCCATGAGTGCTTCCGTATATGCCGATGCTTGTCCAAATTGCTGCGTCCATTTTGCTAATCGATGAGCTTTTTCTGTGTGAGCTGTTGTCATCATTTCAAAATTATAATTGAACCCAACTTCTGCAGCTCTTGATGCCATATCCTCTGTCATGCCACGTACTTCTTCACATGTTGCGTTATACTTCATAGCCAAACTGTCTAAAAAAGCCGGTGCATTTACTTTAGGCGTTTCCGGACCTATTTGATAAGCCTTGTATTCAATTTCTACTTGTCCCGTATAACCACTTGTCTCAATCGCACGTTCCAATTCTCGCTTGGCAATATAACAAAACGGACAAGTAAAATCCGTGAAAACTTCAATTTTCATGGTTAGACCCCTCCAATAATATCTACCCAAATTTTAATGGCAGTCGCCAATATAAGCATTGCCAAAATACCCTGTAAGCTTTTGGTATTTAATTTTTTTCCAGCTCTCGCACCAAGTGGGGCCGCTATAAGACTAGTAATAATCATAATGAGCGCGGGGAAATATTCAACTTGTCCGGTCATTAATTTCCCAACCATTCCCCCTATGGAGGAGATAAATGTAATTGCTAAGCTAGTAGCAATGGTCATACGCGTAGGGATTCCTAAAACCACTAACATAATAGGGACTAATAAGAACCCACCACCCGCTCCCACAATACCTGATCCAACACCAACAACTAAGGCCAATAAAATTGCCACTGTTTTATTAAAGGTGACATCCTGCAACGGTTGATCATCCATTTGTTTTTTTGGAATAAACATCATGACTGCCGCTATTAGGGCTAGCACACCATAAACGATATTGATGCCTGACTCGGATAAAAATTTGGAACCAAAACTACCAACAAAACTTCCCGTTAATATAGCACCACCCATATAGATAATAAGTGATTTATTTAAAAAACCACCCTTGCGATATACCCATACACCCGCAATGGATGCAAAAAATACTTGTATGGCAATAATTCCGGATACCTCATGAGCCGAAAAGGCCATAAATCCTAATAATGGTGGAATATACAGTAGCATCGGGTAATTAATAATGGCACCACCGATACCTAACATCCCTGATACAAACGAACCGAGAAAACCAATTAAAAAGATCGTTAATATCCATGTAATATCCATGCATCTTCCTTCTTTCCGAAAAGTGAAAGAAGGGTTGTTCTATTTAATAGACAACCCTCCATTAGCCTTAAGCTTTCTGAATTAAAAACGTGATGACACCAGCTTCTTCGGATTGATCTACGATATGATGACCTCCAGCTTTTGCCCAAGCAGGAATATCCGCTAAAGCCCCTTTATCTGTCACCTGAACTTCTAAAATTTCTCCTATATTTAAAGTGTCTATCGCCTTTTTTGTTTTCACAATAGGCATTGGACACGAAAGACCTGTTGCATCTAATTGTAAATTTGATTTCATATTGATCCCCTTCAACACGGCAAAGATTGTAAGCGATTTGCCTGTTCTTCTTATTATTTTAGATTCAGGAAGGATGAGCGCCTTCAAGTTCTGGATGATCCACATTTATAGTACACAGTCGTATCTATTGTACGTTAATAAATTTCATCGAACAGCACAGCGATTTGGGCCGATTTCCATTTCCGTTTGTTCATCTGGCGAAGGGGTTATTTTCCCCATATTTACCTGACGAATTTCTTGATAGGCATTAGGTTGTGGTGGCAATTGATCTGTCACGACGCGCTTAAATTCTACTTCATCATGAATATTCAAACCATGATTTTGTAAAAGTAAATCCCCTAGTCGTTTCGCTACTGTCCCATCCTCATTAAGTTCATCAATGATCATAAAGTGAGCTGGTAACACAATAAGCTCACCTGACAAATCTCGATAACGCTTGTAAAGTGTATCTCGTAAATCTCCAACCCAGTCCTCAGCAAGGCCTGCTAAATCAGGACGTCCAATAGAATCGACAAATAAAATATCCCCCGTTAACAAATATCGGCTATCGATAACAAATGATGTAGAGCCGATTGTATGTCCTGGTGAGTAGATAGCTCCTACCTCTATTTTTGATGTTCCAATTTGAACAGTCACTCCATCCACTAACGGTCTATATGAAAAGACAACCTCTTCTGCATCTTTCGGTGGCAAGTAATAGACTGCACCTGTTGCCTCAGCTATATGACGTCCACCAGAAATATGATCGGCATGTAAATGTGTATCAAAAACATGTGTGATTTTCACATTTTTCTGTTCGGCGAAATTGATAAATACATCTGTAAAGCGAACAGCATCAATGATAGCTGCCTCTCCTTCAGATATCACCATATAAGAAAGACAGCCCTTCCCTAAACGAACAAATTGATAAAGCTCTCCTCCACCCGTTAAATCACCAATTTTAATAGGCTCTAAATATTCGCTCCAAGATTTCATACCGCCCGCTAAATAGGCAACATCTCGACCAGCATCTGACAACATTTCAGCAACCATCAATGAGGATCCTTCTTTAGCACAAACGACTAGAATTTCTTTATTGGAGGGGATTTTCGGCAGGATTTCCTCAACACCATCTAACAGTTCAAAATATGGTACATTTAAATACTCAAATCGGTGACCGTCAATTTTCCAGTCCTCAAACGCATCTGCATGACGAACATCTAAAATAAACAACTCTTCATTGTTAATGACCTTTTTAGCAATTTGTGAAGCGTTCCATTTCTGCATCGGCATATATATAACCCCCATAGGTATCATTTCGAAGTTTTTTAAAGCGGAGAGCCTTTAGCCCCTCCGCCTTCCTTGCACAAAAAATCTTTAGAAAGTTAGTGATGGTGCTGCATCTTTTGCAAATTCAAGGAAAGTAACAGCTCCGCCCACTTCAATACCATCAATAAAATCATCTGTCGATAAACCCATTACATCCATCGTCATTTGACAAGCGATAAATTTAACACCTAATTCTTGAGCTATGTCCACTAGTTGAGGAATGGCAGGAACATTCGCTTTCGCAAAGCCTTCCGCATAATGCTCTGCACCAGCAGGCATTGGTAATGCATGCATTCCTTGCTTATGAATGAGATTCAACCCTTCAAATGTGAAGAAGATTGTTACCTCCTTCTCAGAAGCTGCTGCTGCTGTTGCGATATTAAACACCTTATATGCATCAAATAAACCACCGTTACTTGCAATAATCGCTACCTTGTTTGACATAAAAAATTCCTCCTATTACATGTTTTTTATTAATGTACCTTTCCAAGATGTCATTCCTGGTAAAACATTAAAAACCTTTATAAAACCATGTGAAGCTAGCTTCTGCGCAGCCATATCACTCCGCTTTCCAGTACGACAAATAACATAAATCTCTTGCTCTTTGTCGAGCTCTGAGAGTCGTGCTCCCAATTCACCCATCGGGATAGATTTAGCGCCCTCAATATGCCCAAAGGCAAACTCCGCTTCCTCACGTACATCAAGAATTATTCCACCACGATTGTTAATTTGCTCTAGATCAATCGTTTGATCAAACGAAATTTCTTCTATTTGGTCGTTTGTACATTTGCGAATATAATGTTTGAGCACGCCTTCATTTTCTAAAGTGCCAATATATTGGTGTCCTACTGTGTCCGCCCATGCTGCAATATCAGCTTTTGACCCCTTATCTGTCGCAGACACTTCTAAAATTTGGCCATCCTCCAGATCTGCCATTACTTTTTTTGTTTTCACAATGGGCAACGGACAAGAAAGGCCCTTGGCATCTAGCTGAAAATCTGCCTTCATCTTTATTACAACCTCCATATACCTATCAGGGTATTATATTTAACAAAAAAATATAGCTATCAGCTACTATTGTACTTCGCCCTCCCAGGACAACATTCCACCAATCATATTCGACACATTAAAGCCTTTACCTTCTAATATTTCTGTAGCACGACCGCTACGAGCACCTGATCGACAAACCATAATATATGGTTCATTCTTATTCAGATCCTGTACGCGGAACTCTAATAAACCAAGTGGAATATGGATAATACCTGGAATATGACCAGACGCTACTTCATCTACCTCTCGTACATCAATCAGACTCAGCTTTTTGCCCTGTATGATCGCTTGTTCTACTTCTTTTGCTGTAATTTCCTTCATTTTCTTACCTCCTAATAGGCACTCATTCCACCACGAACATTCGTAATATGCTCAAAGCCTTGCTTTTTCAATTGCTTACATGCCTGACTACTACGCATACCACTTTGGCAAATCACTACCACCTCTTTATCCTTCGGTAGTTTGTCAAAGCTTGACTCGAGAGGCATATTTTTAAACTGCGAAATATGACGCCCTTTAAATTCGGCAGGCGTGCGTACATCGATAAATATCTTATCCTTATCATTCAGCATATTTTTTAATTGGGCTGTAGAAATCGATTGAATGCCCTTCGTCGGTTTCATTCGCCAAATAAAAAATGCTGCGATAATCGCAATAATAATCCACGTTTCCAAGTTATCACCGCTCCTTTTTATACGATAAAGGGTATATAAAAACTATCTGCTTTTCACCACTAAATCCATTGCTTCTCGGATGGCTGAATTCATTTTTTCCGCATTGCCCTCAGCAGTAGTGACACAATCTAATAAATTTTCACTAACAATAACCCCTATCGTCCGATCAACTGCTGAACGCACGGCAGATAGCTGTGTAATCACATCCTTACAGTTTTGACCCTCCTCCATCATGCGTAAAATCCCGCGCAATTGACCTTCCATCCGCTTCACTCGATTACCTGTTTTAGAGTCATAGGCCATTCTGTTCCAGCCCCCTTTCAAAACGATAGATTCAACTTGCTTACGTGATTCATATTATACCCCAATAGGTATATTGTCAACATGAAAGCTTCAACTCTTCTTCTTGAAAATCTTTAGCTGTATTGTCTTATACAAAAAAACCCTGCTATGAGCTGTAACTCATAACAGGGATTTCTACGATTTTATTTAGCTAATTGCATGGCTGGTCCGAAGAATTCATAATGAATTTTCTCGTCTTTCACGCCAATTTCTTGTAAATTTTTAATAACGGCTTCCATAAAGCCTACAGGTCCACATACATAAACATCAGCGTTATCAGCTACTCTTTCTGCTAATAATTCTTTCGAAATTTGCTTGTCTTCATCAGAATATAGAGCCGTATACGATGCATT
Organism: Lysinibacillus sp. GW247-5R2A; assembly: GCF_059424475.1. Lineage (NCBI taxonomy): Bacteria > Bacillati > Bacillota > Bacilli > Caryophanales > Bacillaceae > Lysinibacillus > Lysinibacillus sp. GW247-5R2A. Next base: position 121,570 of record NZ_JBWKZL010000008.1, read on the forward strand.
AGGTAACGCATTTACTTTTCCTTGAATATCATCGCTAAACGCTACAACTTTTTCATTGCGTGCGCACTGAATAAAGTTAACTTTATTCGTTGCATCTTCTTTTAGAGATTGTAGCATACTGTTTAATGGTGTTACACCTATACCACCACTAACAAATGTAATAGGAGCAGTCGTTTCCTCTAAAACGAATAATCCTGCTGGCACACTTACGTCTACTAAATCTCCAACTTGTAAGTCATCATGAATAAAGTTTGACACTTTACCGTTTGGCGTATGATCACTTTCACGTTTCACTGAAATGCGGTAACCATCTTCTGCGCTTGCTTGTGAAAGTGTGTATTGACGATTCATTAAATATTCTTCTCCAGGAACTTTCACGCGAATACTAATGTATTGTCCTGGCTCGTAAGCTGGTAATGATGAGCCATCTTCATTAACAAAATAAACAGATGTAACTAAGTCGCTTTCTACCACTTTTTTCGCCACTTTTAATGGTCTAAATAGACGCCATCCACCATTATTTTCAGCTTTTTGGTATAACTCTTCTTCTACTTGAATGAAAATATCTGCAATTACGCCATATGCCTCAGCCCATGCATTAATAATATCGTCTGTCGCCGCGTCGCCAAGTACTTCCTTAATCGCTTTTAATAAGTTTTCACCAACAATTGGATAATGCTCAGGTAAAATACCTAAACTACGGTGTTTATGCGCAATAAGCATGACTGCTGGTAAAATAGCTTCTAAATTTTCAATATGAACTGCCGCAGCATAAACTGTGTTTGCTAATGCTGTTTGCTGACGACCTTTTTCTTGGTTAGTATGGTTAAAAATATTCAATAATTCTGGATGAGCTTGAAACATATTTTTGTAAAACGTCTTTGTAATCTCTACACCATGAACCTCTAATACAGGGACTGTTGCCTTAATAATTTGAATAGTTTCTTGTTTTAACATATCGCTTACCATCCTTTCGTGATTACAATATAACGCTTTCATTTTCTTAAAGCAATATGTAAAATACATCTTTAACAAAATGGACATAATTAATGTATTTTAAATACATCTTTAAAAGTGGTTTCAAAATATTATACTTCATTGTAAAAATGCTATAATTACTTTGAATTATAGAAAGTAGGGTGTTCTTATGCGCTTAACTTTATACACAGACTATTCTCTTCGTACACTTATTTACTTAGGTGCAAAAGAAGATGGCCAATTATCAACTATTCAAGAGATTTCAGAGGCTTATAATATATCGAAAAACCATTTAATGAAAGTGACGCACCAACTTGGATTGTTAGGCTATATAGAGACAATTCGCGGAAGAGGTGGAGGTATTCGTTTAGCCATCGATCCAAAAACTATCACCATTGGTGAAATTGTTCGTCATACAGAAGAGGATTTTCATTTAGTAGAATGTTTCGATAAAGAAAATAATTTATGTAAAATAGCTCCGGAATGTCAGCTAAAAGGTGTCCTATATGAGGCTTTACAGGCCTACCTAACTGTACTAGATCGCTACACATTAGATGACTTCTTACATTCAAAGGAGAAGTTAATGGCCCTCTTGCTTGGTAAATAAAAATACCCGCTCAACGTTTGTTGGACGGGTATTTCTTTATGAAAAAACATCTACAATTGCTTAGTAAAGAAAATCATATCTAGTGCACGAATGCCGTTTTCATATATTGGCTCTGGATAGTCGCGAAAGAAATCCTTTTCAATAGACTCCATGCGAAAACCTGCCTTTTGATAAAATGCTATATTATCAATACTTGAATTTGCTGTTCCAACTAAAAGCGTTTGATAGCCTTCCTTTTCACAAAAAGCCGTGAGTTGTCGTAATACCTCTTTGCCGAGCCCTTTCCCCTGGAACTTTGGCACAATCGCAATATTCTTCAGCTCAATGGTTGTTTGAGATTGAGGGATTAATAATGCCACTCCCGCAAGCTGTTCTCCACACTTCACTTCAAATAAGGTACCCTCATCTAGGTATTTTCGGATAGCCTCTTCACTTTCATCTGCGAGTAAAAGTTGTGGTAAAAAGACCTCTCGACTCCCATTTACTTTTTTTAGAGCTGTTCGATATTGTACAAAATCCTCACGTTCAAAAACATTTAATACACATGGTTGTTTCTCCTTCGCTTCTAACCATGAATGCTCTTCTGGATAATCTTCTTCCACCCCTAATCGAATAAAGCCCAGCTTTTCCTGTGCCTTTTGTGAACGGATATTCACCTTCCTAGCTCCTGCAAAAACTCGCTTTAATCCGAGCTCAAAAAAGGCAATATCTAAAATAGCTGTTTTAGCCTCAAGATTATAACCTTTCCCCCAAAATGGATGGCCGAGCCAAGAACCGATATGACAGCTGTTTTTAAGTTGGTCTATAAACATCAATGCGGTCACACCGATAAACTGTCCCTCCTCATTTAAAACAACCCGAGGAACGGTCTTCCCTTCTTCTTCATCGATGCATTCACGTTTGATAAAATGAATAGTATCTTCTACTTTACCAACAGGTAGCCCTAGTGCATCTCGAACCTGTGGCATAGAAGACAACTCATGCATGGCCTCAGCATATTTGATATCATGTCTCACTAAAGTTACCGTCATCTTCTATTCCCCTTTTATTGACATTCTACTGTCGTATTCTATTCTCAACTATAGGATAATTGCCAGGAGACACCAAAGCGATCCTGAATCCACGCAAATTGCTTTGAAAACCCATAATGATCAAGTGGCATTAACGCCTGCCCACTTTCCACTATTTGATTTACTAAATTCTTTATTTCTTCCTCAGTTTCACACTCTAGAAAGATAGACGTTGATGGCGTAAACGAAAAGTTATGTTGAATAACACTATCATTCACTATTAGTTTTAACCCCTTTAATTGTAGGGTGGCCATCGCTACCTGCGTAGAATTTTCCATATATTCTATCTGTATAACTTCTAAATCTGTAAACCATTGCTGATATTGTTCAATTGCTTCATGTGCTTGTCCTTGAAACATTAAGAAAGTTGTCGCGCTTTTCATCTATTTTTTGCTCCCTCATAATGTGAAATCCACTCTGCTGGTGTCATTTTTGCAGCAAGCTCACTAATTAAATCAAAGGGAATATGCTTCGTACTTGTAAAACGAATACAACTTTTCCCCATATTTAATTTTGTTGGTACTCGCCTCGCATATTCCTCCTGAAACCAAGAAAGTAATGCTTGGTCCGCATATATACCCATATGGTAGAGCGCAATATGACGTTTTTGAGCTGCAAGACTAATAAAAGGTAATGGCGTATTTGGCGTTACATGATAGCCAGTTGGATACGTTTCTAATGGCACAACATAGCTGACCATGTCATATTGCATAGTTTGTTCAAAACCCACTGGCAAATTGGCTTCCACAACATCTACAAGCTTACTAAATCCATCACGCCATTTTTCCTCTACTTGCTCCATATATATGCTCTTCATAGCTAGCCTCACTTCGTCGTTTTTTTCCCTACTTCACTCATTTATTTGTGCCTTGCGATACAATTCCTTTGTTTTATAGCCTAATCGAATAATTTGACGCATCTCCTGTAAACGAGCTTCTTGTGTTTCTAACTTTTTTGCACGATAGATATAGCGTGCCCAATCCCTTTGATATCCCGGGGTGAGTCCATCATAAAAGGCTAAGTCATCCTGATTTTCAGAAAGTAAGTCCCGTAATGGAGGAATCAAACTCTCATAGTCGCTCACACATTGACTATTGGCTGTTTTTTTCTTACCTCTTCCTTTACCATCTCTCTTAATACTTAAGATCGAAAATGTTTCATCTAATGACATCAGACTAGAAAACTTTAAATCACTACCTTCAATATACTTTTCCTCGTCCACATGGATCGCTGGAAAAATCTCATCTCGATGAATAAACTGTTCATATTTATTATTACCCTTTTTAGGATAAACAAAAAATAAATAGCCCTGCTCCACTAGACTATTACCTTTTAACACTTTTTGTAAATACGTTACCATGGCCTCTATGGAAAACGCAAAAGAAATAATGCGGTCATACGGTGCCTCTCCAGAATGAAACACTCCATCTAATCTCAAATCAAGTGGCTGGTTATGGATGGCAATGGATACATCATCCTTTAGTTTAAATTTCTTTTGCATCATTTAAACACCTCTTCTCCCACTCATTTTTAGCCACTATCTTAGTTTTGATAGTATACTGAATAAATGAGAGCTTGGGAACAAAAATAAACGCTTGAACATATCTCAAGCGTTTACGGTTCAGCTTTATTTTATTTTGCGAGTAACTATTATGCCTTTAATTATCGGTATAAAGATTCCAATTGTGACAATTGGTAAGAACCACCATCCTATGGAGGCGGTCTCTCCTAGCGCAATACGGACCATCTGGAATGATATACATGCGAATAAAATAAGACAAAGATTTTTTACTGCGTTTAACATTTTTCTGCTGTTTAAATAAAATGCTTCTACATTCTGTTCATTCAAACGAGCTGGAAAGTTATGCATATGTGGAGCTATCTCTAAAAGACTCATTATTATCCATAGAAACACACCTATAAATGGAAGAATAATGAGCTCTATTTTTGAACCCCATCGATCAACCTCACCCATACCATTAAAATGAACAGGAATTTCTTCAGGCAATTTCCCCCACATCACTGCAATATAAAAGATAGATAATAGGAATATGATAACGCCAATATAATTCCAAACCTTTTCAGACCTTGTTTTAGGGATTTTTAAAATGGGTCTATACACTTCGTACCACCTCAGTTCATCTTTATATGTAATTTACGTTTTGACTACTCTATAAGTTTCAAAATTTATGAATATTGGCTTAATATTCAGCCTCTACCATTAACTATCGCTTTATTCCTAGCAGATTCTAGCAGTAAATATCCTTTTTTTATCACTTCAATCACGAGTTTCTGCCACCTTTAAACTATTTAGTACAGTAAAAATACTCATAATACTTTGTAAAATTCATATTTTCTGATATAAATGATATATATACATATTTCATTAATTTGTAACATTTCTACTAAATACTGAGAAAGGAAATTTCATCTATGCGATTTACTATCTACAAGAAATTATTACTCGGTTTTTTTATAGTTATTTTAGTTCTAGTTGCTACTATCGGCCTAAATATAAAGCAGCTTGATTCTGTGAACAAAACTTATCGTACATTATTGGAGGAGCAAACAACTAAATCTATCGCTATTCAAGAATTACGCGTTATTGCCAAACAAGAGATAGTTAGTTTACGTGGCTATTTACTACTTGGAGATAAACAAAATCTTCAAAGCAATCAAGACTCTCGAACAGAATTTAAACAAAAATCTGAAGAGCTAATGTCATCTTTGACAACGGAAAAATCCATCCAATTTCTAGAGGCTATTAATAAAAGTGAGCAAAATGTTCAACAGTTTGCGGACCGTATGTTTGAGTTAAAGGCTTCAGGTGAAACGGAAAAGTACGAAAAGCTTGATAGTACACAAGGGCGTCTAATTATTAAACAATTTGACGAACGTGTTGAAAACCTTTCCGACTATCAAAATGAATATATTGAAGGGAAAATTGCTGCTACATCTAAACAAATTCAAGATATTAAGTTCCAAATGATACTTCTTGGGGTGTTTGCGGTTGTCATAAGTCTGATAATTGCAATGGTTGTTGGTAGTCTAATGTCTCGTCCAATTAACGGCATGGCTAAGGCAGCTAAAAAAATAGCAGAAGGTGACTTAACGGCTGAACAGATTCGTATCAAGAATCGTGATGAAGTGGGTGATTTAGCCCAAGCATTTAATCAAATGGCCGTTAATTTGAAAGATTTAATTACAAATGTACGTCACAACACTGTACAAGTTAGTGGCTCTGCTGCTGAATTAACAGCAAGTGCTGAGCAAACCATCCAAGCAACAGAGCAGATTACTTCTTCCATTCAAGAAGTGGCTAGTGGCTCTGAGGCTCAAGGTAAAAATGCTACTGAAAGCTCCGAAGCGATGAAGAATATGACAAAGGGCATACAGCAATTAGCATCTACTACGGCGGCAGTTTCTGAGCTAGCAATGGAAACGAATGCAGAGGCTCAAAAGGGCAATGAATCATTACATCGAGTGATCTCGCAAATGACTACCATTAATACTGCTGTATTAGAATCCGCAAGCGTTGTGAAAAATTTAGACGGGCATTCTATAGAAATTGGTAACATTATTGGCCTTATTACAGATATTGCAGAGCAAACAAATTTACTAGCGCTCAATGCCGCTATCGAGGCTGCTCGTGCAGGTGATCATGGGCGGGGCTTTGCTGTCGTGGCAGACGAGGTGAAGAAATTAGCAGAGCAATCCAAAAAATCTGCAGAGCAAATTGCTACGTTGATTGCAGAAATTCAACAGGATACAAACCGTGCTGTGACGGTAATGGATACCGGCACACAAGAAGTACAAATTGGTATGCAAGTTGTACAGGTAGCTGAAGAGGGCTTCTCTAAAATTATGGAGCTTATTGAACATGTGTCCATGCAAATTCAAGAAGCTACAACAGTTTCAGAAGAAATGTCATCCAGTGCAGAACAAATTTATGCTTCCTTCGATGAAATAGCAACAATCGCTCAAATGTCTTCTAGTAATTTGCAAAATGTCGCTTCTGCCTCTGAGGAGCAGTTAGCAACGATCGAGGAAGTCGCTGCTTCCGCGGCAACACTTTCAAATATGGCTGAGGAGCTTCAAACAGAAGTCTCTCGCTTTAAATTAGAATAAATGAAAACTGCTCGGATTCCCTCTAGGAAACGAGCAGTTTTTTTCTATATATGTATAGGCCTTTACTCACTTATATTTATCGCTTAAATGACTGAGCATTTCTATAATGGCCGCTTCCTCACTAGGAACTTGCAAATTTGCCATTTCACCAACCTGATGATTCCCTACACAAACACTTTCCTTTGCCTTCAAAAACATCGAGGCATCGTTCGCATCATTTCCAAATGCAATATACTCCCCCTCGATGACACCTAATTTAGTTAAGCCATTCCACTTATCAATACCATTAGGGCTTATATCTATAATATTTTCTGATGCATGTTCATAGAGAGTAACAGCAAGCTGTTGTAGCTCAAATAACAATGCGTCTCGATTCTCCCCCGGAAATAAAACAACTTTTACAATATCATGAAGATCTTGCAACGCTACTTTTTTAGCTATTTTTAGAGGATCTAGATTTTGATAAATGGGATGAGCTTCACTGCCTGTATACGCATAGTCCCATTGGCTATCTACTAGATACGGTAATTGAAATGCTGTAATAATCTGCCGAAGCTCCGCTACTACCTCCGTCTCAAATGCTGTAACCTCCTCCGTTACTCCATTACAAGCGACGAATGCTCCGTTTCCGCCTACCATTGGATATTCTCGCATTGTCTCAGGCAATATAGGTAATAGATCACGTATTGGTCTAGCGGAGGCAAAAATAACTTCATGCCCACTTTGTCTACATGCCTCTAACGCATTGATAATACCCACACTTAAAGGCTTCCCTTTAAAGCAAATTGTACCGTCTAAATCAAAGACAAATTTCATAGTTCTTCCTACCTCTCCTACGTTCATTCATATCTTTTATTATCTCACAGAAATGACTATTTTTAGTGGGCATTTATTTATTTCACAACTATCAAATACTTAATATAATGAACATTACTTTAGACAGAATTAAAAAAATTTTTAGAAAATTATTGACAGGCTATTAATATCCAAGTAATATTGCTTTCAACAACACATTGCAGGCCAAGATTGGAAATAGTAAAAATGGTGATGTACTTGTAGAGAGCCGGTGGTTGGTGAAAATCGGTAGACACACATTTTGAACTCGTCCATGAGCTACTCCCTGAAAAGTCTAGTAAGGGATGTCGGTTTCCCCCGTTAACAGGATAGACAGTGATAGCTGTCGATAAGGGGACTTTTTCTGTATAGAGAAGGTCAATTAGAGTGGTACCGCGAGCATAAACTCGTCTCTATTTTTAAATAGAGATGGGTTTTTTTATTTTTTAATGAATCATTGGCCTACGTGTAGATTTTAAATACTGATAACTACAAGAGGAGTGTTAAAAATGGGAAGAAAAATTTGGGTATTTGATACAACATTACGTGATGGTGAACAGGTGCCAGGTGCCAAGCTAAATTTATATGAAAAAGTAGAGATAGCACAGCAACTGAAAAAATTAGGTGTCGATATTATCGAAGCTGGATTCCCCGCTTCATCACAGGGGGATTTTGATGCTGTCAAAGCTGTAGCTGAGAAGGTCGGTACTACTAATGATATTATGATTACAGCATTAGCACGTGCAGTAAAGGCAGATATTGATGCCGTCTATAATGCTGTGAAATACGCTGAAAATCCAATGATTCACATGGTTCTTGGGACATCCGATATACATGTGGAGAAAAAATTCAGTAAATCCAAAGATCAAATTCTGCAAATTGGTGTAGATGCTGTAAAGTATGCGAAAACTCTATTGCCACAAGTTCAATATTCTACTGAAGATGCGTCTCGTTCAGACTTTGAGTATCTTTGGAAAACAATTGAAGCTGTTATGCGAGCTGGTGCTACTATGATTAACGTTCCTGATACAGTCGGCTTTGCAGAGCCAGAAGAGTTCGGTGAAATGATCTTTAAATTAAACAACCGTATGAAAAACTTAGACGATAGCGTTCTTCTTAGCGTTCATTGCCACAATGACCTTGGAATGGCAACAGCTAATACGCTTGCTGCGATAAAAAATGGTGCCGATAAAGTAGAATGTACAATTAATGGTATCGGTGAACGTGCTGGTAATGCGGCATTAGAAGAAGTCGTTATGGCACTAAAAACGCGTAGCTCTGTCTACAATGCTGATACACGTATTAACACAAAAGAAATTATCAATACATCACGACTTGTTTCTAGTTTTATGGGCTTAGATGTTCAAGTGAATAAAGCGATTACGGGAGATAATGCATTCGCCCATTCATCAGGTATCCATCAGGACGGATTACTAAAATCTCGTGATGCCTATGAAATTGTGCATCCTGAAGACGTTGGTCTTGATGATATGGAGCTAGTACTAACAGCGCGTTCTGGTCGACATGCCGTGAAAAATGCTCTTGAAAAATTAGGGTTTTCGAATCTTTCTACAGATGAATTCGAGGGAATCTTTGAAGGCTTCTTAAAGCTAGCGGATGCCAAAAAGGAAGTATATGATCATGATTTATACGTAATCGTTGAAAGCTATTATGAAAAGCATGATGCTTCTCACAAAAATGCAACTCATTACAGCGACCAATTCTTTGATATCGAAGATCTACAAGTCGTCAGCAATACAAGCTTCCCTTCTGCGAGCGTTAAAGCACGCAAAGGTAATGAAGTATTGAGGGCTAGCGCAGTTGGCTCAGGTCCAATTGATGCTCTTTATTCAGCCATTGCAGACATTACAAGCATGGATGTAAAACTAGTGGAATATAATATCAATAGTGTTTCGCGCGGCAAAGAGGCACTAGGAAAAGTAAAAATCACGATTGAGCATGAAGGTGAAAAGTATATGGCAAAAGCTGCAGATACTGACATTCTAAAAGCCAGTGCCCTAGCCTATATTAATGCCATCAATAGCATTGTAGTGGCCAAATTAACACCTGTCATGAATTAAAACAAGAGAAGCAGTATGGCCTATTAGCCATACTGCTTTTTCAATGCTAGCGACTATCTCTTACTAACTTTTCATATTCTTCTTCGATTAGTTCGATATCCAGTCGTTCAAACAATGGTGTTATGTCTTGTAGGGTTTTAGGTAATTCCACTTGCTCATGCCACATCATTTCATCTATACCTAGCATATTTCTTACTTTCTCTGCTGAAAACGGCAGGAATGGATGTAGTAATTGTCCGAGATTGGCAATGATATAGACGCAGGTTGCGAGTGTGCGATTGCCCGCCTCCACATTTTCTTTTACTTGTACCCATGGCTGTTGTTCATCAAAGTAACGATTAGCGCCACGAATATACTCAAAGATGGATTCTAATGCTTGCTTGAAATGACCACCTTCAATAAGAATGCCCACTTCGTTAAATAGCTGAATAGTTTGTTTGCGAATAGTACTATCCACTTCCGCCTGAGGTACTTGATTAGCAAAGGATTTCTCTATAAATTTCAATGTTCGATTCACAAAATTACCATAGGCACCAAGTAATTCACCATTATGGCTGTAAATAAATTCTCGCCATGAAAAATCAGTATCGCGATTTTCTGGTGCATTAGTCGTTAAGAAATAGCGAATCGAATCCGCGTCATAACGACTTAAAATATATGGAACCCATACGGCCCAGTTTTGACTCGTCGATAATTTACGTTTTTCGAGTGTTAAATATTCATTAGAAACGATATGTGTCGGCAAGGCTTTCGCACCTAGTCCCATCAAAATAGCTGGCCAAATAACTGTGTGGAATGGGATATTATCCTTTCCATGGACATAGTACGAAATGGTTTCTTCATTCCATAAATCTTCAATTGCAATATGATGTTGTTTCGCCCATTCTAGGCTAGCCGTTAAATAACCTGCAACTGCTTCAATCCACACATATATTTTTTTACCCTCAAAGCCAGGCACCGGAACATCTATGCCATTTGGCAAATCTCTCGTTACTGCTCGGTCAGGAACGCCCTCTGCTAAGTAGCGCTCTGTCAATCCTAATGCATTGTCCCGCCAACGTTTTTCTTTCTTTGCCTCGGATAAAAAGGTCTCTAATTTCCCTTGAAATTGACTAAAGGTAAAATAAAAATGTTCTGTCTCTCGAATGACTGGCTCATTTCCACATATTTTACAGCTCTTATCGATTAAATCTAGTGGGTCTAAAATTTCTGAGCAGTTATCACATTGGTCTCCTCTCGCCTTTGCACCACAATTTGGGCATATGCCCTCTACAAATCGATCCGGCAAAAATTGCTGATCTGTCTCACAGTAAGCCTGTTCAATTTTCTTTTTATATAAAAAATTGTTGGCAAGCAGCTGTAAAAATAAGCCCTTAACGGATTCATGATGGTGCTCTGCGTCTGTTCTTGTGTATAAATCATAAGTAAATCCTAGCTCATTAAAACATGTTGTAAATTCTTCATGATAATGATTAGCAATCGCCTCAGTTGTTGTGTTTTCCTGAGCTGCACGAATAGAAATGGGTGTACCATTACAGTCACTACCCGATACGTATAATACTTGCTCACCTTTTTGACGGTAATATCTAGCCAAAATATCACCTGGTAATAATGCGGCTACATGTCCTAAATGCAAAGAGCCATTTGCATACGGCCAAGCGCCTCCAATAACAATAGTCATCCTAAATTGCTCCCCTCACATAAAAAATGGTAAAAAAAAATCGCCCTAATCAAATCTGATTAGGACGAGTCTACCCGTGTTACCACCTATATTTACAAATAGCTCACACTATTTGCCTTATTCAGTACGTCTTTTTTAAATAAGAGATACTGCCGCTGTTGTAACGAGTGCCCATCTCGTCGTAATCTACTTGCTATAAGCTTTCGGTACGAAGCTCAAAGGTCATTTTCAAAAGGATTCATTTACCCCATTTTCACCAACAGAGGCTCTCTACAAAATGCTATTCCTATTTACTTTTCCTTTTCAATGCTTTATCTATAGGATTGGCACTATTCTACGCTTTATTGCGGTGAAATGCAATAATTGTCGTTAAATTGCTCCCATTTTTTCAAAAACGCCCCTGTTAGGGTTTATCATAATGAGCCTATTTCTATGTTCAATAACTCCGTTAAATCATCTATCACAATATGTGCCTGTTGTAATTCATGGTCCTGAGCAAAGTCAAATCGTACACCTATTGAAAGTAGCTCATTATCGCGGGCAGCTTGAATATCGGATGAACGATCTCCAACTACCGCCCCGTCCTGAATTCCATTGTCTTGCATTACTTTTTTAACTAAGTCTGATTTATGCCCGCTGGCAATGGATTGTATGCTGTAGGTCCCCTTTATAAATTGCTCTAATTGATAGGTTTCAACAATTGCCTGTAAATAGTCAGCCTGACCATTACTCGCTATGTATAACGGATAGCTCTTAGACAATGTGGCGAGAGTTTGCTCAGCATGTGGATAAAGCGCACCTTTACGACTACGGATTTGCTCCATCAGCTTTACATGAAAGAGCATATTGCTCTCCTCACGTATGTCTACGGAATGCATTGGACATAAGGTCTCCCATACAACCGGTAGAGGAACGCCCATAATTTCACGGTATTTTTCAATGGGTGTTTCTCCCTGCCATAAGCCCTTTGTACGCAACACATCAAATGTGGCATCCAGCGCAGGTTCTAAAATAAGATTTGTTTGAAATAATGTGCCATCCATATCAAAAATAAAAGCTTTCGTCATAAAATCACTCCTTGATTAATGATTAAAAAACTCCATATGTAACTTTTCCTTCATATAATAATCTAAACGATCTTGTAAAGTCCCCGTATGAAATTCAAACTTATGTCCATCAGGATCAGTAAAATAAATTGATTTTTTATCTCTTTCATCTCTTTGTCGGCCATCTAAAATATGAACCTTCAATTGTACTAATTTATCATACATTTTATCGAACTCTTCCTCAGGGATCGTGAAAGCGATATGTGTATAGGAATATTGAATGTCATTACGCGGTATATCTTTTTCAACATTGAGGGCAAGCCACAGCCCATTTATATCAAAATAGGCTGTGCTGTTTCCCTTTACAAGTAACTTAGCATCGAAAACATTTTCATAAAATGCAATGGATTGCTCTAGATCAGACACTGAAAATAGTAGATGATTTATGCTTTGTATGGTCATATGTGTATGTGCGCTCCTCTTATTTTTTCCCCTTTTTAACGCCTTTAGAAATTTGCTTCCACTTACGTTGCTCCTCGAGCTTTGCTTGCACATTTGTTTTACGTTCCATATAAGCCAATTCCCTTTGTAGCTTAAAATAGCTGTGTAAACGATTTTGATCAAGTTCACCATCAGCAATAGCTTGCTGTACTGCACAATACGGCTCTTTTTGATGGGTACAATCACGATAACGGCAAGCTTTTGCTAATTCCTCAACATCTTGAAAGCTAGATGATAAACTATCACCTTGATTCCATAATTGTAGCTCACGCATTCCCGGCGTATCAATTAAACAGCCACCAGAGGGTAACATCACTAACTCTCTGTGAGTCGTTGTATGACGTCCTTTAGCATCGTCTTCACGAATGTCTGATACCTTCATCAACATCTCCCCACATAAAGCATTCGTTAATGTAGATTTTCCTGCACCGGAGGAGCCCAATAACGCTCCAGTGACCCCTTCTGTAAATAGGTGCTGAATTTCCGTTAAACCTTCTCCGGAAATGGCACTCGTTACGAAAATATCTACTCCAAAAGCTACTGACTCAGCTTCTTTCACTAAGCTAGGTGCATCATCACATAAATCTGCCTTTGTTAGAACAATAATAGGCTTTGCACCTGAATCCCAGGCAGCTACTAAATATCGTTCCAAACGGCGAATATTAAAGTCAGCATTCAGGCTCATGACAAGTAACACAATATCCACATTCGATGCGACAATCTGTTCCTGGATTTCCAAACCAGCAACTTTTCTCGAAAAGACAGATTTTCGTTGGAATAATTGATGAATAATGGCTCGTTCTTCACCAGGCATTTTCTCTACCAGCACCCAATCGCCAACTGCCGGATAGTCTTCTCGAGCTAAAGATGTATAGGCATAATGACCAGCGATTGTTGCAAGCCATTCCCCTTCCTGAGCTAACACTCGATAGGAATGCTTATGCTCTAAAGTAACCCTCGCAGGCACACAATTTTTAAACTTAGACTGTTTCTTCATTTCTAACATTTGCTCTTCAAAATATTTTGTAAAACCTAATGCTGTTAAATTCAAATTAATTTCCTCCTAAAGGTGCGTTCCCATGACGCTTCTGTGCAGACTTTCGCCAGAAGCAATTATCTTGATTCAGCAAATTTGAACCACGATAAAAAAACCTTGTATCTGCGCAATTCGGCAGTTACAAGGTTTCACACGCACGTTTAAAGGATATACAAATACCTCGAGCTATGCACGACGTCGCTTTGTATATTTTAGGCGTGTGAAATGAAACAAACCGAATTGCAGTTCGCTAAAAATAGATTTATTCATCATGTCACATCACCTACTTCCCATTTAGTTGTTACCAATATATATAAAATTTAGGGAATTGTCAAATAAAATATTATTAGCATGTATCTCCTTCCTCAACGCATAGAATGTACAAGACCAATAAATGCGAGGAGATGTTGAATTGCCTAAAATCATTTCTATTAGCACACATCAACCACCTTACACATTACAGCAAACAAATGCGGAGGAGCTAACAAAGGAGCTTTTCTATGAAAAAATCCCAAAACTAGAGCGCTATTTAAAGGTTTTCGATAATGGTGGAATTGACACGCGACATTTTTGTGTTCCACCTGAGTGGCATCGTACAAATCACTCTTTTGAGGAGCGTAATGATTTATATATTGAACTAGCCACACAATACAGCGTGAGCGTCATTCAGGCATGTTTACAAAATGAAGCCTTTTTACATTCACCCATTTCTCCTGATGAAATCGACGCCATCATATTTGTAAGCAGTACGGGGATCTCAACGCCTAGCATTGATGCGCGTGTGATGAACAAGCTTTCTTTTTCCGATCATTTAAAACGTATTCCGCTATGGGGATTAGGCTGTGCAGGAGGAGCAGCAGGTGTTAGCAGAGCCTATGATTTTTGTAAAGCACATCCTCATGCAAAGGTGCTTGTTGTTTGTGTAGAACTATGTAGCCTCACTTTTCAGCCAAATGATTTTTCTAAAAGTAATTTAATCGGTGCTTCACTTTTTGCTGACGGTGCCGCCTGTATTCTCGTATGTGGTGATGAAATCATGATTGATACAAAAAGACCATCACCTGCTATTCTGGCAACAGGCTCTAAATGGATGCCAGATTCAGAAAATGTAATGGGATGGGACGTTAAAAATAATGGTCTTCATGTCATTTTCCAAAAAAGCATTCCGACTATTATTACTAGTTGGCTTGGACCATATATTGAACAATTTTTACTGGAACAAGGAATTTACAGTGAACAGCTTACTCATTTCATTGCACATCCTGGAGGAAAAAAAGTATTAAAAGCCTATGAGGACACGCTTTATCTTTCTTCTCAAAAAACCGACATTTCTCGGGAAATATTACGTCAGCATGGTAATATGTCGTCGCCAACCGTGTTATATGTGTTAGAACAATTTATGTTACATGAAGGACAAGTGGAGGATACAGGTTTACTCGTCGCTCTTGGCCCTGGTTTTTGTGCAGAAGCAGTATTACTAAACTGGAGGGAGTAGCATGATCTTCTATCTAATTGTAACGCTTGTCATTCTACAAAGATTGACAGAGGTTGTCATTGCTAAACGAAATGAGAAATGGATGATTGCTCAGGGAGCCTATGAGGTTGGTAACTCCCACTACCCTTATATGGTCACTATGCATATTAGTTTCTTCTTGTTTCTAATTGTTGAAGTAGTAACCAATCACAATGGTACATCGCCCTTATTCCCATTATTTTTTATTTTATTTGTAGCCGTTCAGGCATTGCGTATATGGTGTATCCGTTCTTTAGGAACGTTTTGGAATACAAAAATTCTCATTCTACCTCATGCACAAGTCGTGCGTAAAGGTCCCTATGAAATTATGCGCCATCCTAATTATGCTGTCGTGTGTTTAGAAATTCTCCTTCTACCTCTTATGTTTCAGGCATATTTCACCGCGTTTTGTTTTACACTATTAAATATTACAATGCTTTCTGTACGAATTCCGATAGAAGAAAAGGCATTACGAGATGCTACTAATTATAATCGTGTGTTTGAAAAGAAGATTTCGGAATCGTAGCCGAAATCTTCTTTCTTTTTATGAATGCCATTCCCAGTTAAACGGATCTTGTAGTCGTTCCCAAGGGTTATGAAACTCCTCATCTGTTAATAAACAGCTGTCCAACTGTTTGATAATACGCTCTCTATCTAAGTCTATACCAATAAGAACAAGCTGGGTCATGCGATCTCCAAACTCGCTATCCCAATCTTCCAACACCTCCGGACTTTGTAGGAAGACATCTTCCTGCTGAGCTTTTGGTAGTGCTGCTACCCAATAAGAAACAGGTTCAATTTTTGCAGATGAACCAGCCTGTGATAGCAATAATGCGACGTCTTGATGCTTTGCACTCCAAACAATCCCCTTTGCTCGCACAATTGATGTTGGCATTTGGTCACACCACTCGACAAAACGCATTGGATGGAATGGTTTTCTACTTGTATAGGTAAATGAAGATATGCCGTATTCCTCCGTCTCCGGCATATGGTTTTCATGACCAAGCTCTAATTCTTTTAACCAGCCAGCTGATTCTGAGACACGTTCGAAGTCAAAACGACCTGTATTTAAAATTTCAGCAGGGTCCATTTCACCATTAATCGTTCGGATTATTTTTGCCTCGGGCTGTAGTGCGCGTAGTATACGCTCTAACCGTTCTACTTCTTCTATTGAAACTAAGTCACACTTATTTAATACAAGGACATCACAAAATTCTATTTGATCGATAAGAAGGTCTGCAACATCCCGCCCATCTAACTCACCAATTGCTTCCTTACGCTCTAATAAACTCTCTCCTGATTGAAAATCATGCCAAAAGCGATGCGCATCTACGACTGTTACCATCGTATCCAATTGACAAAATCTCGTTAAATCTATGCCCAACTCTTCATCTAAATAGCTAAATGTTTGTGCAACTGGAATTGGCTCACTAATACCTGTCGATTCAATCAATATATAATCAATATTGCCAAGCTTCGCAAGACGTTCCACCTCCTGTAATAAATCTTCTCGCAATGTACAACAAATACAGCCGTTGGATAATTCCACAAATTTCTCTTCTGTTCGTGAGATTCCGCTGCCATTTGCAATAAGCTCAGCATCAATATTAATTTCACTCATATCATTCACAATAACAGCAACACGTAAATCCTTTTCGTTTTGCAATACATGATTCATCATCGTGGTCTTACCAGAACCTAAATATCCACTTAATACAGTTACAGGTATTTTCATTATTCTCTCTCCAACTCCTTAAATCGTAATGATTACTATTTACAATTTGTAATTAAAACATATATATTTTGAAAATGCAAAGCTTTTTATCACATAAAAAAATAAACTTGACAATTTACACCCTAAAATATATTGTTTAAAACGTAATGATTACTATTTAAAAGGAGGCATATTTATGCGCGTACAAATAACACTAGCCTGCACGGAAACTGGTGATAAAAACTATATCACGACGAAAAACAAACGTACTAATCCAGAGAGATTGGAGCTTAAAAAGTATTCCCCTCGCTTAAAACGAGTTACTTTACATCGTGAAACAAAGTAACTTAGGCAGTAGTTAATTAATTTGAATGTTTCTTGGACCAAGCAACATTGCCCTAAAAAATAACTGTTTCAAAAGAGGAAGGCTTACCCTCTTTTGAAACAGTGTTTGTATACCATCTATTCTCTATTTATTTCGAATGCGAGCTCGTTCAATTTTTGATCGAGTTCATCAAGCATTCGTAATCGAAAATCAATCTGCTCGTCTATATTTATAGACTCATTCATTTTTACTCTACTAGCATCCGATTGATTTTTATAGCCTTTTATCTCATTAGTGAGTTTTTCAATTTCTAGATTTTTCGTTTCCAATTCTTTTACTAATTGTTCATAAAGACTGTCCGCCTCTACTTTGTTTCTATATAATTGTTCTATCGTCTCTACGATATGTTCCATTTTTCCACCTGTAACAATGGTAAAGTCATTTAATCTTGTATCTAACTCCTCCATCATTGACTTATAGTTTGTTTCTTCGATAGATACATTAATGCTGTCCTTTAATAACTTATTTTCTGCTCGCAACTCGCCTAGTTCCTTTAATAAAGACTCTATTGAAGCAATTTGTTTTTTTCTTTGGAGCTCTCGCTTTTGTATCTCTTCATCATATGCTTCCAATTCCTTATCAAAATCTCTCTTCAACTTTAATAGTTCCATCGAAAGATCTTTTCTGAGCCTTGTTAATTGTATATTCTCCCGTTCAAGACGTAGCACTAATGCATAATAATCACTATCCCTAAGCCTTTTCACTTCATTTTTATATTTGGCTAATTCGGCCCTTAAAAAAATAATCATTTGTTGGAGCTGTAGAGGATCATTGTTTTTGACAATATCGTTGTCCATCCTTGCACCTCCTAGCCTGAAAAACTTTTTAGAATCTCAATGACTTCTTCAAACTGCGCTTTACTGTCTTCTAACACCTCATCTAGTTGTTTTAACCACTTTGTTTGTAGTTCTGGATGATCATGTTGTTCAAAATTTTTACTTTTTTCCCCGGAGACAAGATAAGCAATTACTTGTTGTAATGTATTTTTTTCAAGAAAGGCAAAACTATTATCTTGTACATTACGGCGGTTAAGTTGGTCCTTCAGCAATTGTTGGATTACGCTACTAAGCTCTTGTTTTTCATGATCCACCATTATTTCCCTCCTGGGTTGGACTAATGCCATTGAGATTAATTGGGTTTAACACAACCACACCATCCGTTAGCTGATCACAATATGTAAAACCCATAATAGTGCCAGAATACGATAAATTATGGGACCATTTAATTTGGAAATTGGTAAATGAAATCGTTTCATTTGGTTCGATGGTGGACTTCCCTACTGGTCTCAGCCAATATTCCTCTTTGCTCGATTTGTCGTTAAAACGCTCCCAATTACTCTGCCCCTGCGTCTTTAAAGTCGGTGTGAAATTTTCGTGGACATACCTTCCTGAGAAATAAAACGGAGAATCCTTCGGTAATTTAATGCATAAATATGGATTGGTCACGGGTGTATGCCCAATATTGCGAATATGGTAGGATCCTAAACATAGACTTTCTTGCTCAGAATCATAGGATATATTGAACGATGATGTAAAATAACTGATAAGACTAATTTTATTTTGAACCGCTAGCTCTTCTACCAGTTTTTTAATTTCCTGAACATACGTGTTTGTCTGCTCCTTCACCGCTTGTATCTTGTCTTCTATCCGTGTTATCACTAAATGCCCCCTTACTCTTGTTCATAAAAAAAAGAGAGGATAACCCTCTCTTCATGATATGACTTTCCTCTATTTGTTAGCACTACTAACCAACAGTTGGGAAAATAACTGGGCATTGTTGTGGACGAACCGCAGTTGGACATGTGAATGGCAGATCTGCTCTTGGTTCGCAGAAAGTTGCTAAGAATTCCACAGTAACTGGGAATGTAGATTGAATGCTTTGGCAAACAGCAACAGTAATCGTTAACGCAGAAAACGTAATTGCACCTGCTGCAGCTGTAAGTGTACCCGTTGTACAAACAAAGCAATCTAAATCTGTATATAGAATTTCTACATCTGTACCCTTAGGTGCACATAATGTCACTTGCTCACAGCGTGAAACTGGAATTTCAGTGCTTGTGAACATTGTTCCATTTGGTAATGTAACTATGATCGTAAGAATGAAATTCTTTTGAATATTTAAATGTTGTAAACAAACAGTTGATCCATCGATAGAGAATTGGCGATTCTCACGGTTTAGGATCACAATTGGATTTGTAGCTGCTGGAATTACTCGACATGTAACGATAGCACCAGTTAAGTCAGTAGCTGCTGTTACGCCTGGGAATGTAATTGCTCCAGTTGGTGAAATATCAAATGACATTTCCTTTACAATCCAGTCATATACCTTATCAACATTTATACAAATCAGTTCCTGCGCCTGGGATGGCATATGTTCTTGCATCCTTTTGACACCTCCATAAGTTTTTTATCTTTCGTTTGTAGCATATGTTTTTCAGCTATAAGTGCATGGGCTAATAAATAGTTACATTGGATATTTATAAAAATCAGCGGCAATCATTTTTACAGACAGTTCTTTCTTTATAATAAGAACTAAAATGTTGAATGAACCGGTATATTTGTAACAGAAAGTCAATATTTTTAATAAACTAATAATGGACTGAAAGGGGTGAACTACAATGGAAGAGTCAAAATTGTATACCACTCAAGAAATTGAAAATTTAAGGCAAAAAATTGAAACCTATAGAGAATCGTTATCTTCACTTAAAATGGGATCGTCAATTGAAGATTTCCTTTATATGAAGCAGGAGTTTGATGGACTGAAAACACAGATGGCTCATTTAGAAGGGATTACAGAGACATTGGACACTAAACAAAATTCATATATAAAAGGGTATGATGATCAAATCAGGCTTCTATCCATACAAATTGAGTCTCTGAATCAAACCATGGAAGAAATGAATCAAGAAATTTTAGCAGTTTTAAATAAATTAGTAACGGTTGAAGGAAATGATACTACAACCATTTCTCCCTCCATTAAAGTACCTTCTCAAACTTCGGCTACTCATTTACCTAGACAACCTAGAATGACACAGACAGCAGATAAAACTACGATAACATCAGCACAACCATCCTATAGACTGCTACAAAATTTAGCAGGTAAAGCCACAAACCACCAGCAAAATGTCAATAATAATGGCGCTCCCTCTCCTCATAATGATCGACAGACAACTAAACATGAAGAGCGGCATTTTAATCAGCAGTATTTTCAATCCATTAATACGCATCCAAGCCATATATACAATGGTTTATTCAGAAACACGACAGTTGAATCCACCTTCCATTTTAAAAATGCCACGGATGCAAAGGAAGTTCCCGTAAGTGTTTATGATCCGTCTGCTGTACAGCCCACTTTAAGTGAAGAAGACATTGAGAAAGATCATTCATCAACAACTATTGATAATGTATCGAGTGCTGGAACAGAAAAATCAGATGATCCTATAGAGGTTGTGCAAACGGAAAATGAACGTAACAATCATGAGATTTCTGAAGTAACTAAAGAATCGTTGGAACAGGTTCATTCAGAGATATTGAGCGAGCCAGTTAGTCAAGACCATACAGCAATAGCTAACGAGCCTCCTAACCAAGTCATTTCAGAAGCAGTAGCAGAACCTACTGACACACATCACTCTCCTTCATTGGAAACCGAAGAGTATGTTGAAGTGTATAATTCTGAAGCCGTCTATGAGGTTCATTCGCCCCTTGAAGAGGAGAATAGCCAACCTGTTCCTGTCAACACACCGATGGAGGAAGAAAATAAGAAGGGAAAAAACTCATTTTTCGATTTCTTTAAAAGATGGAGTTAACATTTATCACTCTATAATAAGACATCCACTATGTATTTCCATACATAGTGGATGTCTTTATATTTCAAATAAAGCTGGCTTTAAGAAGTCATTGAATTTATAAGTGAAATAGATATTTGCCCTTAACCCCTAATCTGAAATGAATAGAATAATGAAGAAAGGGGGTGTAAAAATGTGTTTGAATAATTCAATGTGTGGTTGCTCTGGTAATGGTCATGGTAATGGGCAGTGTACAGCACTTGGGCCATTTATCGGTATTGATGCGGCATGTATTACTCCACCAGCTGCTACAGGTTCCATTATCCCATTTTCTTCTGGAACAATTCCTGTCGTACTAACATCTCTTATTTCTGGATTAGTTGGTACTGTAAGTCTTGTAGGATTTGGTACATCTGTTCCAGGTGTAGCTCTTGCTGGCGTTAATATTGATTTAACAAGTTCTCTTGCCACAGAAGCTTTTACTGTTCCACGTCCAGGAACAATTACATCTATTGCTGCAACAATTTCAGCAACAGTCGCTTTAACACTAACAGGAACAGCTACTGTTAGAGCACAAATTTACCGTGCAGTTCAAGGAAGCAATGTTTTCAGTCCTACTGCAGCATTTGTTGATTTAACGCCAGCCTTACCATTAGCAACATTATTAGCTGGTGCGATTGCTAGCGGTAATGCAAACGTTTCTGTGCCAGTAAGCACTGGTGATCGTTTATTAATGGTGTTCTCCATTACTACTTCAGGAGCTACTGTTTTGGTTACTCTTGCTGGTAACGCAAGTGCAGGAATTACTATTGTATAAGTGAATTATGCTAACAATTACTATTATTTTTTCAAAAATCAAAAAACTTAAAATTAATTTATAGTAGGCGATTTTAACTAAATCGCCTACTTTTTAATTATAAAATTTAATGCCAAAGCATTCTGAATATGCGTCAAATGATGTTTGCCATGCCAAGCATATATACCAATTGCCTGTTCCAATGTTGTCAGCCCTGAATCAGGATGATTAAACGCTCTTTGTAATTGTTCATCTGTTAAGCTTGTTACTAAGTAGACCCAACGTCCATGTAAACTTTCGATTAATTGCAGAGAGGTCGCTATTGGCATTTCTGAATCTGGCAGCAGTGCCCATTCAGCCTCATTGTATGGCTTAATAGTTGGCTCGTCCTCTGTTAAAGCAAGCTTAAAGCGGATATAGCTGTTCATATGACTGTCAGCAATATGATGGACTAGCTGTGTTACAGTCCAGCCATTTTCACGATAGGATTTTGCCAATTCTTGCTCACTGGCTCCACTTAATGCTTCTTCAAGCTGCTGTGGTAATAAACGAATATCTTCCAACCATTCTTTTACTTGCTGTGATGTCATCTCTTTTGGGAATTGGAATTGTCCAATAGGGTATCGTAAATCAGTCATATTGCGATCTCCTCCGTTTTTATTAACTACTTTTTCATAGTACCATTAACAGCATTGCATACAAAAATAGAAATTGTTTTATAACGTTCCTGACATGTTCTTCTTTACACATTCAACTAATGACCTAAGTGGGTGAATAATTGTTCGTGCTGTTTGCTCTTCAAATCGTCGTGCTGCATGCACCATCGAGAGCTGAGCTACCGAGATCAGATTTTGCTCGGCTGATAAAGTATGTAGAGTTCGTAAAACAGCATCATTATACGCTTCCTTTTTCCCCTGCATAATTAGATCAAATGTATCCTCGATAACTTCTGCCACGAGATTTACTGATTTGCCATGCTGCTTAGCATATTGGTGAAGTCTTGCCATCGTTCCTTTTACGGTCGCAGGATTTGTAAAAAGAATAGTTTGAGGTTGTTGCGCACTACATATGCTTTCAAAAATCGGATCGTCAATCTTTATAATGGGTATCGGAGGATTGAACACAACTTCATTCTCTAATAAAGCAATATAATTGGTACACGTTATTAAAATGGCGTCCACATCACAGCTAACTATCCATTCCATTTGCTCCTTAACTTTACATGCTACATCATCACTACCTTTGGACACATGCTTTAATACGCCAGGATCTACAAAATGAACCAGCTCAATATCTTCGTCACTTTGAAAAGCTTGTTCAATATACTCGATATTGGAATGATGAGCATGCAAGCAGCCAAGTTTTTTCTTCAATAAAACTCCCCCCTAATTGGAATCTTTTCCATTGCGGAAATATCCAGATTTTCTCCCGTTTCTTCCTTCGTTACAACATAACCCAACGAACGATTTAACTCAATATTTCGTGACGTACACCTTTTCGTTCAATGGTATAAAAAGAAACCGTATTACCTACGAATACGGTCTTCTGCTTTACTTTTTTTCTTTTGCTTCCTTCTCAATATGCTTTCTCGCTATTTTCAAACGTTGTATGTCTTTTTTCTTTAGAGGAATAATCTCGTCCTTCATCATTTTAATGTAAGAAATCATTAATAGCAGCAACACAACAGTAAAAGGTAAAGCGGCAATTAACGAGGCGGTTTGCAATGCTTCCAGCCCTCCTGTGTACAATAAAACACCTGAAATTGCAGCCATTAAAACACCCCATACTAGCTTCGAAAATACGGACGGATTTAAAGATCCTTTTGTTGTCATACTCGCCATAATAAAAGTGGCGGAATCAGCAGAGGTAATTAAAAATATAATGATTAGCAGTAAGCCAATAACGGAAGCAATTGTTGAAAGGGGCAAATGCTCTAACATCTGAAATAAAGCCACTGTGACATCGCTATGAACTGTTTGCGCAATTTGTGCATCTTGATGTAAATCAAACCACATCGCAGTTCCACCAAAAGTGGCAATCCAAAAGCAAGCAATAAGGGGTGGGATAATTAATACCCCTATAATAAATTCTCGAATCGTCCTCCCTTTGGATACACGAGCAATAAAGGAGCCGACAAATGGCGACCAAGCTATCGCCCAAGCCCAGTAAAAGATTGTCCAATCCTTCACCCAAGTTCCACCAACATATGGCTGCATTCTTAAACTGTATTGAATAAAGTTGGAAATATAATCACCTATTGCTAATGTAAAGGTTTCGAGTATGAAAATGGTTGGGCCTGTAATAAAAACAAATAACAGTAAGACAATTGCTAAGGTCATATTGACATTACTTAAAATTTTCATTCCCTTTTGAAGACCTGTCGTTGCAGACAACATATAGCCAATAAACATGATAAGAATAATGGCTACTTGCAAAATAAATGTATCTGGCAAACCAAAGACGAAAGTCAAGCCTCCATTAGTCTGCAGCACACCAAGCCCAATGGATGTTGCTACGCCCATAATGGTCGCAATGACAGCGAGAATATCAATTGTTCCTTTAACGACACGATTTGTACCCGTGACTGGCTCTAAAGCAGTAGAGATGAGCATATTTCTTTTTTTATTGAATTGTACATAGGCCATAACAAGCCCCAAAATAGCATAAACCGACCATTGGCTTAATCCCCAATGAAAGAAAGAATACCCCATTGCCAGTCTCGCTGCATCCGTTGATAGAGGATCTGTGTCACTGAAGGGAGGTGAAAAATAATGACTCATTGGCTCTGCTACTCCCCAAAAGACCAAGCCGACACCAAGTCCAGCAGAAAAGAGCATAGAAATCCACGTTAAAAAACTAAATTCGGGACGACTATCTTCTGCTCCTAAGCGAATGGTGCCATATTTACTAATTGCCAAGCCAAATAGAAAAATAACGATAATGAATACTGCCATTAAATAAAACCAGCCAAAATAATCGGTTGTCATATGAAAGACGCTGTTTGCTACTTTCTTAAATTGTTCCGGTATCGTAGCTCCAATAATAACCAAGAGTAAAATTGCCCCACTAGAAATAATAAATACTGGGTTTTTTAAATTTTTATTTTGCATACAGTGCCTCCATTTATCCCAGACAGATGACTAAATTTCCTTTATTATGCGTATAAATCGAATATTTTATTAAAGTAAAAAAGAAACCGCATTATCAAAAGACAATGCGGTCTACCAATTATTTCGTTTTATGCATAAAACGTATTGCTCTGCTCATAACAGTTGGTACGATTGAAGCATGATTTTCATCTAATGCCTCATAAAAATCAACCTTCATTATTTTTTCAAGCATTGTTGCCATTTGTCGTGCATCATCCACCATAAAGGTTTCCAGTTCACCAGCACTAATAAACAATGTTTCCTTCATAGCCTGATGCTCATTTAAAAATACTGAGGCACATGGGACTAATTCATGCTCATTCCACCAGATGGAGGGACTGATAGCCAGGTAATGCTGAAAGCTTGTTTGATGGTGAAATAACTGCCAAAGTGTAAAATAACCTGCTAATGAGTGACCAAATATCGATTGCTGTGCTTTATTTACTGGATAGCTGGCTTCAATCATAGGCTTTAGTTCTTCTTCGAGGAATCGACTAAAGTTTACTGCCCCACCAAGCTTTTCATGCCCTTTACCTTTAAATCTTGCGGGGTAAATATACGTCTCTGCTGGTGCCGTAAAATCATAAAATCGTCGTTCACGCATATCTTCACCATGCCCAACCCCAACAACAATGGATGGTAAAATACCTGTTTTTGGCGCATTACGACTTTGCAATCGGACAGCTTCCTTAACAAGAGGAAAATAAGAAGAACCATCCAATACATAGATGACAGGAAAGCCTTCTGTTGGGGCTTCCTCATTAGGTACATAAACGTTAATCCCATACGTATAGTCTGCCCATTTTGAAGTCATTTGCTGTGTTGAGTAATCTATTTCTGTTCGATTCATTTGTTTTCCTCCTTCAAAATGTCATAGCCATAGCATACAGGTGTATTCGTTGCCGGATCTTCCATAATACGTGCATCAATGTTAAAGACTTGACGCATCACTTCTGCGCTCAAAATTTCCTGTGGTGATCCAGTTTGCATGATAACACCCTTTCGCATGGCGATAAGATGATCTGAATACCTAGCAGCATGATTAATATCATGAAGAACCATGACGATTGTACATTGATGCTGTTCATTTAAATTTTTCACGATATCAAGTACTTCTAACTGATGAGCCATATCTAAATAAGTAGTGGGCTCATCTAGTAACAATATATTTGTCTCCTGTGCCAATGCCATAGCAAGCCATACACGCTGACGCTGTCCCCCAGAAAGCTGTGCTAGCTCTCGATTTCGATATTCCATTGTATTGGTAACCGTTAACGCCCACTCAATCATTTCTTCATCCTTATTTGTTAAACGATTGACATTGTTGCGATGTGGATATCGGCCATAAGCAATTAGCTCCTCGACTTTTAATTGCCCTGGTGCGATGGGTGTCTGTGATAATATTGCTAGCTTCTGAGCAATATCCTTTGTCGATAAATTTTGCATATTTTGCTCCTGCAAGTATACCGTGCCCTGTTGCTTTTTTAAAATTCGTCCTATCGTTTTGAGAAGCGTTGATTTACCACAGCCGTTCGGTCCGATAATTGTTGTGACCTTGCCCTCTTCAATCGTTAAATTTAAACCTTCAAATACTCGAACCTGCTCATAACCTGAAGCCAAATTTTCCATTCTAAATGCAGTTTGCACACCGTTTCCTCCTATGCCTTAGATTTTACAAGTAAATACAAGAAATATGGAATTCCTATAATCGACACTACTATTCCAACAGCCAGCTCTGATGGTGCGAATACCGTTTTGCCGATAAAATCAGCTAGGATTAACAAGCCTGCACCTATCAATGCACTTACTGGCATGACATAACGGTGCTGAATACCAACAAGCTGCTTAGCGATATGTGGCGCCATTAAGCCAATAAAACCAATACTTCCTGATACAGATACGCAGGCACTAACTAGTCCCACACTGGCTAATAACAGCTTCATTTTCTCTTTTTCAACAGCAATCCCTAAACTTGTGATGCTATCCTCTTCCAGCTGAAAATAATCAAGTAAATACGATTTTCTATGCACATAAATTCCTAATATTAAAAGCCAAGGTAACATAGTAAGAGCAAAAATCCAATTCGCATTGTAAATGGAGCCTGCCATCCAAATGGCTGCGGATTCAAAATCCTGCGCACTCATTTTTAAGGATAAAAACAATGATAAAGCGCCAAATCCACTGTTAATGGCAATCCCAGTTAATATTAATCGCTGCATATCGAGATGACCATTTTTCAAAGCAAATGTAAAAATCAATATAGCCGCAATTGTTCCACCGATAAAACCGAACAATGGCATCATTAAAATCGATAGCCAGCTATTCATATCTGCGCTCACTAATTTTAATTGAAAGAAAAACATAAAAATTACGACCGCGGCACCAGCTCCTGCATTAATCCCTAATATCCCTGGATCTGCAAGCCCATTGCGCGTAATACCTTGTAAAACAACACCAGCCATTCCTAAACCAATACCAACGAGTCCGGCTATGACAATCCGTGGTAAGCGGAATTCAAAAATAACAAGATCAAATTTTGGATTAGAGTCAATACGCAATAATGTTTTTATGACATCCATCACAGACATATCAAAAACGCCATTTGTAATATGTAGATAACTTGCTACTAAAATTAAAAGTAAAAGCATCGACATAGTCAAAAAGAATACACTTGAGGTATTTTTACGCACGTTTTTCACCTCCGTGCTTACGAACTAAATATAAGAAGAATGGTACGCCAACTAATGCTGTTAATACTCCAATTGGCGTTTCAAACGGATAATTGACAAAACGGCTAAGAACATCACAAAGCGCCAAGAAAAAGGCACCAATAACCGCTGCACAAGGGATGATATAGCGATAATCCACCCCAACAAGGAAACGAGTAATATGCGGAATAACTAACCCTACAAAGGCTATTTTTCCAACGAGAGCAACTGCTGTCCCTGTCAAGCATACGACAGCTAACATACTAATAATCCGTACTGCTTTCGTTTTTTGACCTAGTCCCATTGCAATATCCTCACCTAGCGAGGTAATCGTAATGGCCCTCGCACATAATAAGGCCAAAAATAAACCAGTTAATCCAAATGGAATTGAAAGCATCAGCATATCCATATCTACCATATGTACCTTAGTGTTATACCAAGCACTGACTGTTTGTGATACTTGGAAATACATCGCGATCGCTGTAGCTATACTGCTTAAAAATGTCCCAATAACCGTTCCAATAATAGCCAGCCTTACTGGTGATAAGCCATTTCGAATTAATGAGCCAAAGCCAAAAACAATGCCCGCACCCAGTGCAGAGCCTAGCATTGACAATAATATCATCTGATAATTAGGCAATCCTGGGAAAAAGACAATAGCTAATGTTATAACAAATGCAGAGCCATCGTTGACACCCATCAATGACGGAGATGCTAAATAGTTTCGTGTAATTCCTTGCATAACTGCACCCGCAACTGCCAAAAATGCCCCAACTAACAATACTGCGGCTATTCTAGGAATACGTCCTGTTCGTATAATTTGGTGATCAACATTGGAAGGATCAAATGCTGATATTGCCTGCCACACAATGATTACACTAATATCCTTTGTTCCATACATAACAGAAACAAGTGCCACAAGGGCAATAAGGAAAGGAGATACTGCTAATATTGAAAATGACACTATGTTTGTTTTTTTCAACTTTCACACCTTTTTCTATACCATTTTCTTATTCAAACTTCTACTGAACAAAAGGCCGGTAATAGCCCGGTGATATCACCAAATCTACTACCAGCCTGTGTATACTATTTAAGTAATTTTTCAGCTGCTGCATCTAAGAATTTAACCTTAGACCAAGCCGTACCACCTTGTGCTAATGGGTCAATTGCATTGACATAAATTTCATTATTTTGTGATGCCTTTAAGCTAGTGAAAATTGGATTTTTTTGTAGCTCCTCTAATGCCTTTGGAGTATCCTTATTTTCTGATTCCTCAAATTGAAGGAAAATAGCATCTGGATTTACTTGAGCTAGTGTTTCCAGCGATAATTCTGCTTGCGCTTTAGCTGTTGTAACTACCTCTGGAACTGGCGCACCTAAATCCTCATATAAAACAGGATTTAAATAAACACCCGCCGGATAAATGTACATAACGCCACCGCGAACACGGATGATTAACACTTGTTTATCAGCTAATTGCTCTTTCGATTTCACCTGTGCATCAGCAACTTTTGCTTCATAGTCAGAGATGATTTTTTTAGCATCATCTTCTTTACCAGCTAGCTGTGCAAGCACTGTCAAATTTTCCTTCCAGTTTGTTGAAATATGTGAGTATGGAATCATTGTTTGAATTTTTTTCAACTTTTCAGCCGTTTCTTCAGGGAATTTTGAAGTACCCACAATGACATCTGGATCCAAATTAAGAATGGCTTCTGCATTCGGCTCCATTTTATTTCCTACAAGTGTAGCACCTTCAAAATCAGATGCTAGGTATGCTGGCACTTTGCCACCCACTTCAAGTACACCTACTGGCTTAATTCCTAGCATGGCAGCGTCTTCCATAGATTCAAGACTTGCAGCGACAATATTTTTCACTTCTGCTGGAAGCTCATATTTCTCACCTAAGTAAGTAATTGTCTGTGTCTTAGCTTGCTCTGTCTGTGATTCTGTTGCACTTGTTTCAGCCGTATTATTTGTTGATGTAGACTCCTCCGCCTTATCTGTTCCACATGCAGCTAATGATAGTGCTAAAAGTGCTGGCGCACACATTTTAAAATATTTATTCATAGATATTCTCTCCTAACGAGCTCATATTGATAATGATAATCGTTTTCATATGTATGTCAATATATAATTGATACTCATTATCATTTACGGATACTATCCTAACAAAGTGAAAATAGATTGTGAATGGACGATTTCGAAAATGACATGGACTTTTGCCGATTTAATCAATAAAAAAACTGTTTCTTTTTTTTAAGAAACAGTCATTTATACGTATTTGGCTTCCTCTATTTTTAATTTTCGATAGGCTGAAGGCGATAAACCTGTACACTTTTTGAATACCCTACTAAAATAAAAACAGTCTATATAGCCAACACATTCTGCAATCTCAGCTACAGGGATTCCACCATATTCTAGTAAGTCCTTTGCTCGTCTTATACGGTATTCCGTTATATATGTGCTTGGATTCATGCCTGTATGCTGCTCAAATAAATAGGCAAATCGACGTCGTTCAATTTCAAATTCACTAGAAATATTTGATACCGAAAGCTGCTCCGCGTAGTGCTCATGTATATACTGTAAAGCCTGCTCCATCAATTCATTGGCATTATCCAGAACCTTCACTTTTGCCGCTATAAGAATATGTTCCAGCAAATTCATGAATAATGTCTTAGACTTAAATACCGCCATGCTCCCTGGAAAGGAATAGCTTTCTACCAATTGCTGAACTTGGGTAATAATTTGCGTATTATGGCCTGTTTTAATAAGAAAGTGTTGCTGAGCTAGTGGATAGAGTTCCGCCTCATCCATAGGTAAATTATAATGAACTACAGCATATTCCCAAACCTTCTGGCTCGTTACGTTCACTTCAATGGGCATTTGAGAACCGGCATGCACTATTACTCCTGGTTCGATCACATAAGGCGTTCCATTCAGGCTAAAAATAGCACTTCCTGCAAGCGGCACAATAATTCCACACTTTCCTGGTGCAGTAGTTCTCCCTAAATCAACTTCTCCCGGCTCCATTCTTTTCGTAAAGACATCGGTAAATTTTACAGATGCTTGTGCAAAATAATCTATTAAATATTTGATATCCATGTGCTAGCTCCTATACATGTAAAACGCTCTGAATTTGTGAAAAATGATGTAAATCATGGTCAATTAATCCGCCAAAATAATCCGCAACCGTTAGGTTAGACTGCCCAATACTGAACGACTGGTGCCATTGCTCGTCTGTCAATTGCTGAATAGTCTGTAGCAATTGACGCCTTGTCAAAACAAATTCAGTAATCGTTTTTTCTAAACGCTGTTCACGACTTTTTTCAGCTGCCTTCGTGTTCATATGCTCGATATCTGGCCCTTTTGGTAAAGATGTATTTCTAAATAAAAAAGGTATTCGATGTTCTAACACAAATGTATCCCATGGGGTAAGATGTCCTATCACCTCTGCAATCGACCATTTTCCAGATTCAATTGGCATACGCCATTGCTCCTCAGATAAATTCCTCAGATTCTTTACCCAAATAAGAGATTGTTCATAGTGTTTAATAATCCACTTTTTGTCTCGCAGCATTGGATTTGCCCTCCGATTACTGTAGATTGATTTCTAATTTCGGCCATCTTAAATGCCACTGTTTAGAAGTAATTCTTTGGCGATATATCGCATATCTTTCTTTATTTTCAAGGAAAAACGGTGTTGGTTCTATTATGCCAGCACCTAAATGGTGAATACCATATGGTGCAGCTACTTGTAGCCGACCATTTGTTAATTTAATACCGATAGCAGTTGGTAGTATTTTATATTATTTGCGTTGCCAGCACACTTACTTAAAAGCCGTACAGCTCACTCGTGCACTGCTTTTTGGGAGTTGTACAGGAGCTTTTATCGTTTTTTATCAAACTGGTTTTATTCAATGGCACTATGCCATTGCCATGGCATTAGGCTCTATCCTAGGGTCTCAATTGGCGGCCTCCTAGTGCTGCCACATATGCCAATAAAAATAGCCAAACTACTCCTACCTGTCATTATTTCATTGTTGATTATTAAGATGCTATGGAAAATCATTTAATATTGCCACTCAAATGTTCATGAATTAACTTCCATTCACCATTCATCAACGTAAAAATATTTGTCGCTCTACCGCTACCTGATATAAATTTCCCATTATGATAGCCTTCATAGTGATATGTATAAAGACAGGTAGCTGTCTTTTCATCAACGGTTAGCCATGCTATATCAGTCGCTGAATAGACCTCTTCTTGAATTACATTCCATGCGTGATTGAAGTAAGCACCAATTTCCTCTGTAGTCGTACATGTTTTATCCGAAAACCAATATACAGCCTGTGGATGCAAAATAACCTTTACTTCATTAAAATCATGCGTATTTGTTGCTTGGATATAACGTTCTAATGCTTGTTTATATGTCATATTCTCGCCTCCTTTTTAACAATATTATCCCATATCTATCTCCTTATAAATAATGTATTTATGTGATGTTCTCCTTTGAACAGTTCATAAAGAACGCCTATAATAAGGACAAAATCACATAAAAAAACGGAGGATACTATGCTAGCTTCTATTGAAGAACAATCCAATCACCATGTTGCTATATTTAAACGCCCGCTCCCTCATGCGATAGAGGTTGTTTGGGCAGCAATTACTAATAATGACAAGCTGCAAAAGTGGATGAGTAATTTAGAAATCATTGATCTTCGTAACAATGGTAAGATGCATTTTAATATGAACGATGGAACAGATGCCTATGAAACAATAGGCATTACTGATTATGCAGAGAATGAAACTCTCGAATTTGATTGGGGTACGGATACTGTACGATTCGAACTTTCTTCTACTGACGAGGGCACATTACTACTATTAGTGGAGACACTTCAAGCTTTAACGGAGCATACGCCAAAGGATTTAGCAGGGTGGCATATATGTCTGGACTTGTTAGCTGATCTTCTAGAGGGTCAGGAACGGCTAACCTTCCCAATGGAGAGTTGGCAACAGCGATTCCACGACTACAAGGACCTTGTAGATTCCGTAAAGTAAACGATTAAAAAAATCCTAGAGTACAATTGACGTGCACCTCCCATTGTTAGATGCGTCTAATCATTGGGGTCACGTCACAATGACTCTAGGGTTTTTATTATTGGTAAAACGCTGTAGCTATTTCTATGGCCTTTAGAGGGTCCTTTATGGAATCGAGTGTATACACAAGCTTTTCATCCTGCCAAACGATTAAATTGCCTGTCTGATAAACGTCCAATTGAGCCATGCCATATTGCTTTGGAATAGGGAGCATATGACTTTCTAAATATTCTACTACCTGCTTTGCAAGCTTGACACCAGCCTCTGGATTTTCTGTTCGGGTATGTGTAGCAATTGCCCAACGTCCTTCATTCCATCCAGTCCATAAGGAGCCGGCTCCCGCATCTTGGTAACCTTTGATATTGTAACCAAGATCCACCTTTCGCCCACCATTTTGATTAAAATTATCAAACGCTATTTGAGTGCTGGCACCTTCTGCATTATTGTATTGCTTAACGAGCAATCGCCCTATGACGGTTGCTGATTTCTTTAATCGAATATCATTAATAGGTATATTCTCTTTACTTTCATAAAAGACAATTTCCGCCTGATTCCCTTCAGTCCTTGTAGTAGCTGATAAAAAAGCACCCTCTGGAATAGGTAAAGTTGTTGGCATTTTTACGGTGAAATCAGCATGTATTTGATCCTTGATTTGTTGCAGGACCTCTGTTTGTTCCTTTGCTGTTCCATTATTATGATGATTAGCTTGTTCTACAGATATTTGGGTCTCACTTTCATGTGCTTGTTGATTTTCCTCACGATTTGCACAGGCACCTATAAAGCAAATACTCAAAAAAAGGAGAAATAGCATTCTTTTCATTCGTGTGAACCTCCATCTATTAATTTCCTTCTCTCGGTATTTTTCCCTAGTAAAAACCAACTTAAACGTTTGCTATTTTAGCTCGTTAATTCGTTTCGTCAGCTCATTAAATTTTTCATCAAGCTTGGCGTAATCCTTATCCTTAGCTGTGAGAAAGCTTAGTTTACCTAATATTTCTTGCCGCTCCGTTTCTAGTTTTAAACGAAGTGTCATTACATCCTCGTCCTGCTTAACCTCTTTTCTCCATTTTTTCTCTATCTGTTGACCATGAACCTCCCATACACTATTCGTTACCTTATCCAGAAAGTAGCGATCGTGTGAGACGACAAGTAATGTTCCATTGTATTGGGCAAGCGTTTGTTCTAACTGCTCACGAGAAGGCAGGTCAAGATGATTCGTTGGCTCATCTAAAATAAGAACGTTTTTGTCTGCTACTATATATGCCATCAGTTTACATTTTACCCGCTCACCCATGCTCATCTCCCCAATCGAAGATGTCCAATGTGTAGATGTAAAGCCTAGATTTTTCATGAGATTGCGGACTTTCCCTCGCTCTTCAAACGATTCTTGATAAAAATACTGCTCTGGTGTCTGATCAAGCGGTAGGTCAAAGACTTCCTGTGTTAAATAACCAATGTTAGCAGCCGGAGATACCCATACTTCGCCCTCAGCCTTTAATTGACCTAAGATGACTTTTAGAAAACTTGTTTTTCCACTACCATTTGTTCCCGTGACAGCAATTTTATCTCCAAATTGCGCAGTGATGTTCACATCCTTAAACAACAATCTGTCGTCGAAGTGTAAGGAAACATTTTTGGTCTCTAAAAAACGTTTACCGACACGTTGGTTGGTTCCTAAAGAAAAGCGTATTTCTGATTCAGGCTTCACAGCTTCAACCTTTGCCTTCTCAAGCTCTGCTTCTAATCGCTTTTTCTTAGATTTCACCTGGGAATCAAGACGCTTTGCTTTCACACGGTGATATTCCTTAAAACCCTCTAGCTTGGTAGACTGAGCATGACCCTTTTGAGACCATGCTGTTAGTTCCTGCATCTGTGCCTCAATACGCTCAATATTTCTTTGCTGCTTGTCGTATGCACGTTGTTGCGTTAATCTTCGATGCTCTCTTTCAGCCATATAGTTTGAATAATTGCCGTTATGTTCAATAAGTCTCTTGTCCTCAATCGACCAGATTTTTGTCGCTACGTTATCTAAAAAGTAACGATCATGTGAGACAACAATAATCGTTCCCTTATAGTTTTGTACTTGTTTAATCAAAAATGTGGTACTCTGTTCGTCCAAATGATTGGTTGGTTCATCCAGCATTAGAATTTGAGCACCCTGCGAAAAACCTTCTGCCAGGCGCATTTTCAGTTTTTCCCCACCACTTAATGCTTCAAATGGCACATTGGGTACCTTCCATTTAGATAGCAAATCTGCCTCTCTAGCCGTTATTTCCATCCTAGTAAAATGAGCTAGTTCCTGCTCTACAATGGCCGTTTTTACAGATAGTAGCCCTTTTATTTCTCCTGTAGTAGGCACCAGCATACCTCGTATGAATTGAAGCAATGTGGATTTTCCAGCACCATTTCTACCAATAATACCGATTACCTCACCTTGCTTTACGGTAGCAGTCACATGCTCAAATAAGAATGTATCCTTTATTTCATAACTAATATCCTGTAATTTTAAAAGCTCCTTCATACTATCCATCCTCTCCAGTTGGAGGATCAAAAAAATCCCTCCAAGTATTTTGGAAGGATTAGTCATTGCTACATATACACAAATTAACTGTTGAAACAGCTATATTTGTTACTCCATTACTTATTTTAAACATAGTAAAATAAGCTTCTGAAATAGCGTAATATTGGCCTATTAAGACCAATACAAGCGTTAAATATGGAAAATGGGCAGACTAATCCTATTTTTATGGTTGGTGAAATTTAAATTTCATCTGTAAAAAATAAGATTAGTTATTCATTAGCCACCCATCGTCCCTTCATCTTTTATTACCGTCATTGTAACACCATTTTTTTGAAAATGAAACTTTCTTTGCGCGACATTATCTGAAACATTCAAATGAACGAATTTGATTTCTCGTTATCGTACGGAAATACCAGCCATACCGACTACTCCAACGAAAGCCAGCAATGAATTCTCTTCCTATAACAGTTGGGAAAAACCAAAAGCTCCTACCTGTATTCAACCAAATAAAGGTGTTTCTAAATAGGCAGGAGCGAATACCACTTGATCCTTCTCGCCGTGCAGGCACTGGTGGCGAAAAGCCTGGTGGTGCACTCATTGGCATTTGTCCTGCCGGAGGCGGACCAAAATTAGGTGGACCAAATGGCGGTGTTTCAAAATTATCATCGCCACCCCAGCCAGGTCTTCTAAAATTATCTTCTCTAAATGGATTATTGTACACACAAGCCCTCCTTTTACATAATTCAATATATGTAATCGGGCATTTAACCGTTGAGCCATTGCCTACCTAGGTGAAGATAATAGCAGCGTATTTTCCCTCATGCTATAACCTCTGGCAGCACATCTTAGTAAGGTATAGGTATGCATCTCATCGTAAGAGTATGGCTCTGATTATGTACAAAAAAATGGTGGAATGACTGCAAACTATTGAGATAAATATGACTGCATAATTCCCCAATCCTCTACTTTTTCGTCAAAGGATTTAATATTTTTCCCTGGTATCGGACTCGTTGACGGCATTTTTTTATAAGCTCGTCCAGCTAAAAGCTCTAATCCAATATGCTTTTTAAAAACATCGAATGCCTTCGCCCCATTAAAGAGTACTAACTCGATGTTCGGGTAGCTTTGAAAAAGAGTTTGAAAATCATTTGGCTTTTCATTACGAATCGCCGCATCTAGGCTCCCTTTTCTCTCACAGGCTTCAATTGTGTCCCAAAGACCGATTGCATGCTTTCTTAATAAAGCCATTCTCTCACCATAATCGTCAGGAACTTCAATATGCAATAGCTCATCAATGATGGGCCAAAAGTGATTGCGTGGATTACCGTAGTACTGCTGTTTTTCTAATGACAGTTTTCCCGGCATGGAGCCAACAATTAGCACCTTTGTGGATGAATCTACAACGGGTAATAATACATTTTTTACTTCACTAGACACAACAATCACTCTCCTTTTCTCTATTGTAGCGGAAAATCAGATCCGGCAAGTATATCTTGGCTTGGTACTAATAAAGGAAGCTGGGATGAATGATTCCTCACATACGATCGAACAATTTCATAGCCTATACAATAGCCTATCCACGGTGGAAGCTCTCCACCATATAAAAATGGTCGATGCTTTTCCAATCCCAGAAGCTGTAGGTTTGGCAAAAACTGAGATTTCCATAGTTTTAAAACCTTCTCGAACGTATAGTCAGTTAACCACGGTGCTAGCCATTGATCTCCGTAAAGTTCTTTCACTGCACATTCTGCTAACCCCTCTAATATAAGAGAATCCAATAAAGTCATTTTGGCTAAAGACTTTTTAAGATAGTGTAAACGGCAAACATGGTTATATTCATGGGCGAGTAATGCTTGAAGCTCCTGTTTTTCTACTTCTCCCACAAATAAAAAAAGCGAATGAGGATACGCCACACCATTTTTGTTAGTGATAGTTTGTTGTCGGGTAATTGGAAATATATATATAGGTATAGTTGGACCATCCCACTTCTGCTGTAAGTACATAAACTCCTGCTCCACACAGCCCCACACATTCTTCTGTTTCAGTCTCTCTAGATGAATCTCTTCCTCTGGTAAAAAAAGACCCTGCTGCTGTAATTCGAAGTGTATTTCCTCTGGATATCCCTCTTGAAATAGTTTGACCAAACGATCACATAGAATCGAACACTGTAAGCTATATAGCTCATCACTGCTCTTAGATTTTCTGGCTAATTCATACTCCTCAAGCCACTTATGTGTAGACTCAACTGCCATGTCATCACCTCTTGATAGTATATGTGATGAATAGACAATCGGCTAAAGATAAATGCATTAATTAGCATATATTAGCTTGTAATGAAGTAGAAAGGAGGGATATTTGTGAATCCAACTGATGCTTACAATGTTTGTTGTAAATATCACGGTAAACGAGTTCGAATTTCGGATACATCTGGTAGAGTACATGTTGGGGAAATCACGAGGGTAGACAGAAGACAGGTATGGATTCTACCTGATAGAAGATATGGTGGTTATGGTCTAGGCTTTTGGGGATATGGTGGAGGAGGATTTGGCGTTGGCATTGCACTAGGAACTGTTCTAGGTATTGCACTAGCTCCAATTATTTTCTTCTAGGTTATATTGATGTGAAAAACGAGCCATTTCAAACATTGTTGAGATGGCTCATTTTTCATTATTGAACTTGCTCTTGCTGCTGTTTACTTTCAATCAACTCGGATATTGTAACAAATGTGTAGCCCTGCTTTTTTAATGCTGGTATTATCTCCTCTAATGCTTGAATGGTTTGTGTACGATTTCCACCACCATCATGAAATAATATGACATCGCC
Source organism: Lysinibacillus sp. GW247-5R2A (assembly GCF_059424475.1). Classification (NCBI taxonomy): domain Bacteria; kingdom Bacillati; phylum Bacillota; class Bacilli; order Caryophanales; family Bacillaceae; genus Lysinibacillus; species Lysinibacillus sp. GW247-5R2A. The sequence goes on from NZ_JBWKZL010000008.1 coordinate 160,022, forward strand.
AGGCTTTGTGCCCTTCATAACCTTTTGTACAATTTTCTTTACACCGGGCTCTTTCCAATCCTGAGTATCCTGATGCCAAGACCACATCACGACCTTGTAGCCATCCTTAACAGCGGCATTTATCATAGCATCTGTGTAATTTCCACCAACAGGACGGAATAAAACAGGGGAAAAACCAGTAATACCATAAATCGTGTCATTCGTCTGTCGAAGCTCTTCTTGCAATTTATTGATGGAAGCTTTAAACGGATGTGTATACGTATGATTCGCTAATTCATGCCCTTCTGTATAAGAACGTAAAACAAGCTCTGGATATTTTTCAGCGTTTTTTCCAATAATAAAAAAAGTCGCTTTGGCATCATATTTGGCTAATAAATCAAGCACCGCCGCTGTGTATTTGGGATGTGGGCCATCATCAAAGGTAAGTGCCACTATTTTATCCTCCGTGTTAATATCCCACACAACTTTTCCAGTCTCCTCATAATACGGACGTCCTTTATTAGCATGAGCTTTGAACCCTACAAAAAATCCCGAGATGATTAAAACAAAAACCGTTAAAACCCATACATATTTACGTGTCATAGCATCACCTCCCAAGTCCACATTCACAGAACTCCGTCAACTTACTATTTGCGAATTACCGTTAATTATACTTGTGAGAGACGTCTGTTTTCTCGTTTTAATTATTTCAAAAAAACTTATAAAATTGAACGAAATGTGAAACATCATTCATATTCCTTTATTTTTTTCTTTATTCATGTAAAATGAAATCATCACTGATATATAACAATTAATTAAATTTAATAAATGTTATGTAACAGAAAAAAGGAGATACTATAAATGTGGATAATTACCGTATTTGAAGAAAACACGTATCGGATGTTTGAATATACTTCTAAAAATGAAGCAACCATTGCATTGAGTAAATGTAAACAAACCGCTTTATTGTCTTATACAAAGTGAATGCTAAAAGGAATCTATTCGCCAAGAGTAGATTCCTTTTTATTATTTTGATATTAGACTTTTTTCTTTATTACCAAGAGTTTTTTTATTAGAAATGTCGAACACCTTGATAGTTATCGCCATATGTATATAGAGAAAAGGAGTGATTTCAATGGTGACAATTGAACCTATCATGATTAAGGGACATTTCTTCACTGCAGTAGTTGTTCAATTACCTAAAACAACACTACTGACTATTTCTAATAATACTGGCTACATTATGTGCGGCGCATTAGATGTAGGTCTGTTAAATAGTCGCTTGGTTGATCGAAAAATTATTGCTGGTCGGGCAGTTGGTGTGAAAACGATTGATGAGTTATTAACGGCTCCGTTAGAATCCGTGACTTATGAAGCCGAACAACTTGGCATTACAGAAGGAATGAGTGGCGTCGAGGCACTGTTAAAAATGATTTAATATATAAAAAAGCGTCTTTTTTAGAACGTATGACTAGACGCTTTTCCTTTTTTTGAACCCCTACACTGGTTGAATAAGCAAACTCTCTCTTCCCCATACTGTGGGACAAAGGGAGCGTGTTGTCATGAATAATAATAAGCATTTTAAAATACATGTAACTTTCCTTGCGATTGCTTTAATCGTTTTTATCTGGTCTGTTATTAAACCATCCTCCTACTTAGATTGGCTCGCTGAAGTTAGCCCAGGAATTGTTGCGATAATTATTGTAGTTTGTATTTATCCTAAATTCCGATTCACAACCATTTCTTACTTGATCATTACCCTATTATCAATTCTAACTTTTATAGGTGGGCATTATACGTATTCAGAGGTGCCACTATTTAATTGGATAAAAGAAGAATTTAATTTGCATCGTAATAATTACGATCGCTTCGGTCATTTTTTAAAAGGCTTGCTGACCATTGTTATAAGAGAAATTTTAATTCGAAAAACCCCTCTTACAAAAGGGGCTTGGCTAACAGGTATCTCCATTAGTATTTTGCTTGCGATTGCTGCATTTTATGAAATCATTGAATGGTTAAGCACAAGAATCTCGAAGGGCAGTAAAGGGGCCAAAGACTTTTTAGGGATGCAGGGAGATCGTTGGGATGCTCAATGGGACATGTCTTTAGCCTTGCTAGGTTCCATTATTACCTTGCTTTTATTGACAAAGCTCCATGATAAATATTTAAAAAAATTAAACAATTAAAATCATTTTTTGCATAGTATGATGAATAAAAATCTTATGAAAGGTGGTATTGTATGTACTATGCACAGCTCCATCATCAGGCATCCATTCCCCCACGTGTTATAACTGTAACGGGCAATGGGCAGGTAAAGGCGAAGCCAAGCGCCATGCAACTACAAATAGAAGTTCAAACACAAGGCCAAAATGTACAAGAGCCACAGCAGAAGAATGCGGCTACTATGAATCAAGTCATTCAATCCATTACAGCCCTTGGAATTCCAAGCGAACAAATTCAAACAGCTGCCTATACAATTACCCCACTTTATCATTTTGAAGACGGTCAACAAATTTTCACTGGTTATGAAGTAACGAATGCCATTACCGTCAATGTATCAGATCCTGAACGTGTTGGCTTCATCATTGATACGGCTGTAGAAAACGGGGCAAATCGTATCAGCAACATTCAATTCAAAGTTGACCATGCAGATGCTTACTATCAGCAAGCATTGAGTTTAGCTCTGCATAATGCTCAAGCAAAGGCAAAAACCATTGCAGAAACTATGCATTTACCTTTGCAGCTCCTCCCCACTGAAATTGTCGAAGAACAAGTTAATACGCCTATTCTTTATCGCTCAATGGCCGTTTCCTCCGATATAACACCTATAGAACAAGGTCAAATCGACATAAATGCCTCTGTCCGCGTGAACTTTCAATATTGAATGATGACTTAAGCCTTCTGCGAAACAACAGCGGAAGGCTTTCCTACTGTGAATTCCATACCCGTTCTAATACAACTTATCAATAGTAAAAGGCTATATTTCTTCATTTTTTTCTACCCTCTTCATGCCAAAATAATTTGTTCCTATAACACCTATAACAATTATTACTCCGCCAATTAAATGGTACGTCTGGAAGGATTCGTGTAAAAATAAAACACCCGCAAATATAGTAATAAGCGTAGCCAAATTACTAAAAACACTCATTTTAGAGGCCTCTAATATAGATAGAGCATAATTTGATAAATAAGACGTGCCGAGCGAGGATAATAGGCCTAAATATAAAATGGCGATAATAAAATCAACATGTAGAAGTGGCTTAAAAAATTCATGGATAGTACCCTTCATCATATGATCTCCAATAGCTATCCCATTAAAAATGACAAATCCACATAATGTCATGACATATGTTAATGTCAGTAAAGAAAATTGCTTGGTAAGCCTTCTTGCAAAGACGTTATAAATCGATGCCGCAATTGCTGAAAATAAAACAAACCCACTGCCAATAATATTTCCAGTAGTAGCATTTGCCCCGTTCATCATTAGCATATACATCACACCAAGTACAGAAAACGCAATGGCTACAAACTGTCCACGTGTAGCTTTTTCCTTTAACAATAAACCTGCTAGTGCTAATGTAAAAATAGGAATCGTTGCTTGAATAATTCCCGCTTCTGATGAGGAAATTCTAGCAAGTCCAAGCACTTGAAACGTGAAAAAAACTATGGGATACAATATGGCTAAAGGTAGAATTTTTAATAAATCATGTTTTTTTATTGTTAGCTTATTTTTCGTAAATACTAGTACAATAACAATGCCGATGAAAGCAACTGAAAAACGATGAGCTAATGTATCCATAGGGCTCGCTACTGTTAATGTAACCTTCACAAATAGGAATGAAAGCCCAATGATCAATGCATACGAAATCGCTGCTATATAGGCATTTCTTTTTTGGGACATACGATAATGCTCCTTCTCCATCAATTCCGGCCGGTATGGTTATCGTATAAAAAAGAGCACCATTTGACGATATAAAAAAAACACATCTGTACCGATACAGATGCGTTGGAGGTTATATATGTTTAAATATGAATGGATTTATTCACAGCTTATGACTCAAATACAGGCAGGCACTCTTCCATCAGGGGCAAAGCTACCTTCAATCCGCCAGTTATCACAGCAATACTCCTGCAGTAAAAGTACTATTTTAACTTCTTTAAAAAAACTTGAGGAGCAGCATCTTATCTATGCATTACCGAAAAGCGGTTACTATGTTGTTGACCATCAAGTGCCCTTTCAGCCACAGGTTCAAGACCATATAGATTTTGCTACCTCCTCACCTAGCTGGCATGCTTTCCCGTACCAAGATTTTCAACATTGCATCAACAAGGCAATCGATACATACCAAGCAGACCTATTTAGATACGGGACACCGAAAGGCTTACCATCTCTCATAAAAGAAGCCAAAAAACTATTAACAAATTATCAAGTGTTCACAAAAGAGGAAAATATATTTATCACTTCTGGTGTCCAACAATCCCTATCTTTGCTAAGTATTATGCCATTCCCAAATGGTCGCTCAACCATTTTAGTGGAGCAGCCTAGTTATCATTTGTATATGGATTATTTGAAAACCTATGGAATTCCCGCTATCGGCATTAAAAGAACAACAGATGGCATTGATCTAGATGAATTAGAGCGCATTTTTAGTCATTACGACATTAAGTTTTTTTACACGATGCCTCGCTTGCACAATCCTCTAGGGACTTCATACAGCAAGCAGGAAAAAGATATAATCCGTAAACTTGCTTATCAATATCATGTATACATTGTTGAAGATGATTATTTAGCGGATTTCGAGCAAAATTCGAAAATAGATCCCATTGTTACCGATGATACACAGCAACATGTCATCTATTTAAAAAGTTTCTCTAAAATCATGTTTCCTGGCTTACGTATTGGGCTAGCCGTTTTACCAGATATCTTCATCCGGACATTTCAGCAATATAAAAATACCACTGATATTGATAGCTCGATGATTTCCCAGGCAGCTTTAGAGCTATACCTAAAAAGTGGCATGTTTGAACGATATCAAAAGAAGGTCAGCGAGTCTTATGCCATACGAGCTAACATACTGCAACAATCGATAACAACCCATTTGGCAAAGTATAAGGCTTCTAAGGACATTTGTATGCATAGCCACATTATTTTACCAAGACAGGTTAATACCGATAAACTGATCCAGCAAATGAAACAAAGCCATATACTTTTAGATACCATTAACCGCAATTATTTAGACGAATTTTATCATGAACGAATATTGAAATTAAATGTATCCAATGTGGAAGAATCAAAAATTGAAATGGGTATAAAGGAAATTTCCTTATCTCTTAACGATCCTAACAATTACTTTTATTAAAAGTCATTCATGAAACCTTCTTGATCTTCATATATTTAGACATCATAAATTGGTTCAATAAGGAGGATTCAATGCACTCTGAGAAATTGCGACTAAGGAAAATCCAGCGTCTCGCATATGAAATTATGGATGAGATGCACAAAGAAAAAGACCGCACGGAAATGCATAAATTAATCCCGATCATTGATAACTTGTCGCGGGCAATTGGAGATTTAACAGATTCGGTGGGTAAGTACTCATTGGATTATGTAGAGGAAAAAGTAAAAACTGCACATGAACTTTTATTTAATAAAGAAAAGGTCGATGCTTATTAATAAAGACAGGGAAAAAGGGTAACCCTATAAGTGGCTACCCCTTTTTTTCATTAATGCGTTTCAGGTTCGAATGTTTTACAGTCAGTTTCCTCACTGTTGGAAGCATGTTGTCCCTTCTGGCTGACAACATAAATTTTTTCTGCTGTGCATTTGTTTCCAGAATCCCAAAATGTGCAGTTATTGACTTCACATAGAATTTCTTGTGCCATCGTTTCACACCTCCTCTTTGTTAGCTTTAACAAATTAGAGGTAAACAATACGTGAATAAGTAAAGTCAGCCCTCGGTTCACACATGAGTGCCGCGTATCCACCATACTCCATACTAAATCCCTATATTTAACTAATCCGTTACTTTTGTTGGTGTTGCTTCCTGTACAATTATTAGACCGTCATATGCATCTGCAGGTGTCATTTTAATGGTATAAAGCATTTTTGTAAGCTTATACCAAGGACGAAAATCATCGCCTACATTGCCCATTCTTTGCTCCTTTGTAAGGATATTAGATAGCTCGTCTGATTGACTAGCATTTTCAAAATCCACATACAAGATGTTGTCATGGATATCACTAAAAGCATCCACTAGAGCGTTATGATGTTCAATCGTATACTCCTTACGCTCACCAGACCCATTTGGTGCTTGGAATGTATTTGTCACAAAGTCCGTACCAATGGCAAAGTACTGATCTTTATAGTGCTCATTTAAATATTGTCCCATCGACTTATAACCTGCCATTGTAGCAGACGTTTTATCTATATGGCCATTATGACCAGACATCAATACTTTATCATGGCCCTTCGTCGCTTCGAAATCAACAATCCATTGTAAATTTTGAGCTAAGTATTCATCACGTAAATTCATATAATTGCCATCGTTTAAAAACAATTGCGTACGTTGCTTTAAAATTTGTGCATATTGCGCCGCAAAAGAGAAGGCATCCTTTGATGACTCTTTCTCATAGCTTTCCTTGTTTGATTGTAAATCTTTGATGATGGCATCGATTGTTTGATCAAGCTCTACTAACTGGCTATTCGATAATTCTCTCATTGTTTTGTTGGACACATGTTCTAGCTGAGCTGTATATTGCTTAGCCGTTTCAGCATCGACATCCGCATAATAATCAAGTAAACCCTTTTTGCTATCATCATAGCGTTGCATATCATTACCATAAAAATAAATTTTATCTTCTTCCTTGGCTGTTACGTTATAGTCATGCATCCATTGCACAAAGTCCACCATTTGTTCAGTTTGATAAATGCCGTAATCCAGTGCTTTAATAGCATCTTGCGCCGTGCCAACACTATTGACTATAAATTGATTTATTTGTTGGGCTCCCCCAAAATCCCCCTCTAAAACAAAGACTCGAACATTTTCATTCTTCATCACCGCTTCAAATAAATCCTTTTTTAAGGCTTGGAATTCAATATTTCCGTGTGTTGCCTCTCCAAAGCCAATAATTTTTACATCATCAGGAATAGTAATATCTTTTATTTCACTACTATATTGTGAGGCATCTTTGACAGCCGTCCCCTGTCCACAGCCAGCTAAAACTGCTAGTAGTATACATGTAGTTAATAATCTCAAACTTCGTTTCATTTTCATGTCAATTCTCCCTTAAGGTTAAATGGCTTTTCGTTGGAAGTAGTAATACCCACCAAGGAAAAATAGGATGAAGCCACCACCGACAACTGTTAACAATTGCTCCCATGGTACAAAAAATACATCGTCTGTGCTGCCACCAATATACATCATCGAAAAGGGCTGTGCCCAAGGATAATAAGGTCCAATACGTTCAGAATTTATAGCAAAAATAGAGGGTAATGTAAATACCACATTGACTGCAAAAGGAGCGGCAAAACTTTTAAACATAATCGACATCCATAATTGAAGGGCTACTAAAGGCAATGTCGCTACCCATCCTCCCACAATACTTTTCCACACAATCTCGATTGGGAAAGGATCAGTATAGCCCTTGATCATCCCAACAGTAAAAACTGAACATAAATACAATACCTGCATCGCCATAACAAGCAGTACAATTAACGCATATTTAGTGACAAATACTTTCCCCCTCGTTACAGGTAATGCTAATAGCTGCTTCCAGCCACCAGATTGATGTTCATACCTACAGATGAGACTAGCAAAGACCCCCGTAATAAGTGGTAAAAATAATAAAGCATATGTTAAATTCATGGAGAACAAAGCAATATACCATTCATTGATTGGTACTCCAGACATATTATCTTCTAAATTGGCCGATAATCCGATAAATAGCCCAATAATGGGTCCTGCGAAAATGATCGGTACCATCTTTGATTTACGTAACTTAAACCATTCAGCTCGCAGTATAGCCGTCATTTACTTCACGTCCCTTCTTGCAAAATCAATCATGCCAACCATATAGAGGAAGATACCTATTCCTACCCCTAGCATGACATTGATGATCGGCTCATCCCATTGATTCATCAACGACGGCCATTTCCATATCATCCAATCGGGTAAAACATAGGAAGAATAGGCAAAAATCACTCCGAAAATACCTACAGTAATAGGAATCCCTTGATTATGGCAAACACTTGCAATCCATAGCTGGAGAGCTAGAATTGGCAATGCTGCTAAAGCTGGGAAGTAACTATACTTGGCGAGCTCTAAGTAGGGTATCGGTTCACCTAAGCTTAAAAATAATCCATAACTCAGTGTGAATAGCATCAATAGCGTTGAAGACAAAAATAACAGAATCGCCAATACTGTAAATTTAGATAAATACACGGATAGTTTAGAAACAGGTAAGGCGATGAGCTGTTTCCACGCATTTGTCTCGTTTTCAATACTCGCCATGAATGACGTTAGGATAGCAATACCTAGTACAATGGCTAGCGGTGTAAAGGAATGAATGTTTTGTAAAAAATAACCCCAATCATCCTCGCTCTGCTGTAAAAGATAGTCTTTCCTCACACCGTAATTGACCATTTGCAGAGCAACTACACCACTGGGACCTAAAAGTGTTAATAACCATAAACCTTTGCGTTTCATTTTTAAAAAATCAGCAGTTAATAATTTACCCATCATAGCACTAGCTCTCCCGCCGTCATTTGCAGGAAAATATCCTCCAATGAGCGTTTCTCTTCTTCTACTCGAAATACTGAAATTCCCTCCTGAACAAGTACCTGAACAATATGGGCTACTTTTTCGTCAGAGCATTCCTCTAAGAAAATGACACCATCCTGATAGTCTGCCTTAATGCCATTTGCTAAAAGAGAACGCCATCCTTTTTCGCTATTGCTAACTTTAAAAACCACCTTTGGTTGTGCAAATTTACGCATTTCCTCAATGGAATCTTGAAAAATCAATGTTCCTCTAGAAACAATGCCTACCTGTGTAGCCATTTGATCGATTTCTGATAATAAATGGCTGGAAATAATAATGGTCATGCCGTATTCCTTCGGCAGTCTTTTAATTAGATTGCGAATTTCAATAATACCTGAAGGATCGAGGCCATTCGTTGGCTCATCTAAAATGAGTAACTCTGGGTTGTGCAATAAAGCAGCCGCAATCCCAAGACGTTGTTTCATTCCTAGTGAAAAGCCCTTTACTTTCTTATTGGCAACTTCCTTCAAACGGACAATTTGCAGCACTTCATCGATTCTAGTTTTTGGCACACCTAGTATTTTTCGTAGTGCCTCCAAGTTCTCATAGGCTGTCAAATGTGCATAATAAGATGGATTTTCAACTAATGAGCCTACGTTCGTTAAAATTTGAATACGGTCCTTCGCAATGTCCTTTTGAAAAATTTTTATGGTCCCTGAGGATGGTTTCATTAGACCAAGAAGCATGCGAATCGTTGTTGTTTTCCCCGCTCCATTAGGTCCTAAAAATCCGTAAATTTCACCTTTGCGTATTTGTAAATTTATATTTGATACAGCTTGTTCTTTTCCAAAGTATTTTGATAAATTTTGTGTTTGTACGATATATTCCAATATCCTCACCTCATTAACTATCATAAGAATGGAAGTTTAAAAATAGGTAAGGGCTAAGTTTAAATTTTGTTTAAAAAAGCATTTTTTCCATAAAAAAATCTGCGAGCTTTTTACTGATCAAGCTTCGCAGATGGATTTGCATGTTTTATTATTATTTTTGTCCCCGATGGATCTGAAGAAATATCCCACTCTAAATGCATGCCCTTTACCATAACATCTATAATGGATAGGCCAATCCCTGCACCTTTTGCATTCGATTCATTTTTCATACCATTCCCATGATCCTCAATAATAAATGCTGTATAATTCGCTGTTGACTCTGTTTTCACACCTATATATTTCCCGCTATTGGCGTGACGCAGTACATTTTGGAAGAGATTATCTAATATGCGCCCTAACCAAATGGGGTCTACACACCATTCATGATGTTCAAATGCTTGTAGCTCAATATCAATGGTAAATCCCTCACGCTCAAAAACTGGGTACCATGTCGTCAGGTGCTCTCGAACAAAACGAATAGCATTGATTTTTTTCGGTTCAAATTTATATTTACTTGCCATGAGCAATGTGTAGGACATTAAATTTTCAATTAAAGCATCAATATTCACGATAGATGTTTCCATCGCCCGTAACGCCTGTTTACCTTCCTCTGACAATGTTTCTTTGCTAATGGAGTAAGATTGAGCTCTTACCTTTGTTAAAGGTGTCCGCAAATCATGTGAAAGATTTGCAATTAGCTCTCGTCTTAGTTGCTCTTCTTTTTGCTGACGCTGTTTGCTTTCTCTCAGCTCACAAACCATTCTGTTGAAACTATGCTCCAGTTGCCCAATTTCGTCCTTTTTTTTCACATGGATTTCAATAGGTAAACCATCTACATCCCGTATTTCCATGGCATCTTGAAGATGTAAAAGTCTCTTTCGGATTCCTTTGAAAAATAACAATGATACGACAATGAAAAATAGAATAATCGCAATCACACCAAAAAATAAGAGATTACCGTAGTTTTCATAAATATTGATAAGTGGTGGATTAAATACGTTTCTTGGAACTTCTAACACAATAAAGCCATTGGACACATCATCACCTAAGAAAGCAATAACAGTAAATGGGTCTCCTCCATACCGCTGCTTTATAAATTTAGTAGTAAATGCTGGTGTCCACTTTGCTGGAAGCTCCTCCTGCACATTTACCGTAGTCAATAATGTCCCGTCTTCACTTACCCAGAACATAGAAGCCGTAGGTAATTGCTCTTGCCACTTTTGAAAAAGCTGGGTAATGGCATCATTTGATACATTGTTTATATTTTTAGACTGAGCATGCCATTGCTCCTCAATTTCACTTTCCAAAAGGATCTCACTAGAAAACTCTCCTACCCCTGTCTTCGTAATTCCTAATACAAACATAGCTGTCCCCATATAAGAAATTTGAACAATGGATAAGGCTAATATAATGATCAACATATATTTAGCTAGTAGTGAACGGAAGAATTTCATAGTTTCACCCTATACCCAATCCCTCGAATCGTTTCGATAATCATTGGCTTTGCGGGATTTATTTCTATCTTTTCTCTTAAATATCGAATATGTACCATCAATGTTTTATCACCTTCGATATAGCTTTCACCCCAAACGCCCTCATAAAGTTGCTCTTTCGTTAAAATTTGATTGAGGTGGCGAATAAAATACTGTAAGAGATAAAACTGTTTACCCGTCAAGAGAATTTCTTCTTCAGTCAATGTATTAATAATTCTCATATCTTTTGTATACATTTTAAGATGCTGTAGTTCTAGCACATCATCATTTTTTTGGTATCTTCTCAGTAATACTTCAAGCCTTGCTACTAGTTCATCTGGATGGAAAGGCTTTGTTAAATAATCATCTGCGAAATTCAAGCCTTCTATTTTATCTTCGACTGCTGTTCTCGCCGATAGCATTAGAATAGGCAGTTCTTTATTTTCCCTTTTAATTCTTTTACCGATGGAAAATCCGTCTAACCCAGGTAACATCACATCCAGTATGGCAATATCCTTTGAGGCAATATGTTGCTCAATACCATCCCCAGACTCTAGCCATGTTACCTCATAGCCCCTTTCAGTTAAATCTTTACTAACCCAATGTCCTATTTCCTTTTCATCCTCTATGTATAATATACGAATCAATGTTTCACCCTCCTTATGCCTATATTGAAAGATATACTAAAATACCATATTTTGCATTATACATTTATCTTAAAATGAAGTACAAGATAAATTCCATACATGGTTATTATATGGTAATCTTCTACTTATTTTCTTCCTATTTTTTTATGAGGGCATGAAAAAACGCAACTTTTTTATCACTTGAAAAAGTTGCGTTTTCTGTTTACAGAATGTTGTGGCTTGAATCGAACATTTCACTCCGTAAACCTATCTATTGTTTTGCCCCTGCTTGCATAAGAATGTTGCTAATTTCCTGAAATCCTCGAGATTGTGCATGCTGAAGGGGAGAGATTCCCCTTGCATCTGCCAAATGAACATCCGCTCCATGTTCAATCAATATATGAATAGTTTCCTGATATTTTGGACCACCATCCCCATAGACGATTGCTTCTAACAATGCCGTCCAGCCTGGTTTATTCATATGGTTTACATCGACATTTGTATGCTCAAGAATTTCTTGAACATTCTCTACATAACCATGCTCTGCTGCTGGAATTAATGCCGTCCCCCCAAATCTATTGAAGATGGTAGGGTCTGCTCCTGCCTCAATCGTTAGCCTCAAAATTTCTAAGTAACCTTCGGCGCCTGCATAAAGGAAAGGATTATTTTCCATATGATCTCTTTTATTAATGTCTGCACCCTGCTCAATCAAAACCTATACAACATCAGGGTAATTTCCATAGGTTGCAATCATAGCAGCCGTTCTTCCCTGCTCATCAGCAACATTAATATCGATTCCTTTATTTAAAATTTCCGTAACTTGTGTAGCTTCCCCCTGAGTCGCAGCTTGAAAGAAATCCATTTTTAATTGAATTTTATCCGCCTCAGTTAATTGATTAAAGCTTTCAAGAGCAAGGATATTGGCGATTTCTTTCAATCCCTTTCCCTGAGCATGCTGCAATGGCTTCACACCATCTAAATCAGCCATATTCATATCCGCACCATGAGCTAGTAAAACCTTCACCGTTTCTTGTTGCTTTTCTCCTCCGTCACCTAAAATAATGGCCTCCATTAACGCCGTCCAGCCTAAGTTGTTCACATGATTTACATCCATAGTCGTTTGCCCGAGGAGATATTTGACTATATCGACATAACCATGCTCCGATGCGGGAATTAAAGCTGTTCCTCCATAGCGATTGGTTAGCGTCGGATCAGCCCCTGCCTGATTTGCGAGTTTTAAAATATCGATATTGCCTTCTGCACCCGCATATAAAAATGGATTGTTATCCAGTTCATCTTGAATATTTACATCTGCCCCTGCGTCAATAAGAGCCTTGACAGTGGTCACATCATTGTTATAGGTTGCAATCATCATTGGGGTACGCCCTTTAGCATCTTGAATATTTAAATCAATATTTTCATCAGCTATTAATTTGTAGACAGCCTCTCGATCTCCCTGTTCGGCCGCTTGTAGTAGCTGATCTCCCACTAGTCCAACTTCTTTTTGAGTATCCTTATGGTCGTTTAGTGTACACGCTTGGAGGAGGAACACGATTCCTAAACATACTATGAACCATTTTTTTATCATGTCAGTGTTCAGCTCCTTTTGGCTATTGCATCGTACTTTTATGTTGTAATGGATCTCTCCGCAGCTTTCCTATTCGTTTCATCGAGATAGCGCTACTTACGATGAGGACCAATGCTCCAAATAAATACGGGAGATTCAAATGAAGATCAAATAATATTCCAGCAAGTACGGGTCCAAAAATTTGCCCGAGACTCATATAAGCATTGTTTAAGCCTGCCACAAAGCCCTGTTCATTCCCTGCCTCTTTCGATAAAAGAGTATTAATGGTTGGCCGTAAAATATTATTAAATGAGAAGTATAGCATCGTTATTACCATGATGTAGTAAAAATTAGCGGACAGCAGTAAAAGGACGAGCGCCGTAGCCGAAAATAGAAGCATACTACTAATAATATGCTTTTCTTCAAACTTTTTAGTAAGCCAGCTTGTTAATAATAATTGATTCACTGTTCCAACGAAGGAACAAACCATAAATAAAATAGAAATCTGTCTTGTTGTAAAACCATACTTCTGTGTGACTACTAACGGATAAGCTGTTTCAAAGTGAGCCAGTCCAAACGTCAGTGAAAATACCATAAATAGCAAAATAAAATAAGGAGATTTAATAGATTGTGCAAGCTGTTGAAATATATTTTCCTTTTTTAAATTTGATTCAACATATCGTGTAGTCCTTTGTGATTCAGGTAATAAAAATAAACAGCTAATGGCTGCTAAAACACCAACAATAGCTGACGTAAAGAACGGAGCTCTCGTGCCTAATTCTGCTAACAGCCCACCTAAGCCTGGTCCAACAATAAATCCTGAAGACATAGACGCCCCTAAAAACGACATCGCCCTCGATCGTTTTTCTTCGGTGGTAATATCTACGATGTAAGCCATTATAGAAGGAACCAATGCTGCTGATCCCATCCCCCCAATAAAACGTGAAATAAGAAAAATGGTGAAATTGCTTGCTAAAGCCCCAACTAAATTGGATAACGCAAACAAAATTAGACCACTAATAATCATTGGCTTTCGGCCATACTTATCAGAAAACCTCCCAGCTATAGGTGAAAATAAAAATTGTGTTAATCCGAAAGCAGATACTAAATATCCTGCTGCTTTACCACTTGCACCGAACTCAATCAGTAGCTGTGGGAGAATCGGTATGACAAGACCTGCACCAAGCATAGCGAGAAACATATAAACTAATAGAAGTGGAAATACGGTTTTAGTTGGCATAGTAGTTGTCCCTTTCACACATAGGTGCGAGAAAATGGAGACGTATCTCCTTTTTTCTTTTATACAAATATGCTAACATGGCACTAACTATATGAAAAATATTAAAAAAATATGTTTTACTTAGGTTTTTCGAATAATAAGGAGGTGTACTTTTAATTGGATATTCGACAACTACGATATTTCATTGCGATTGTAGAGGAAAAAAAGATTTCTGCTGCGGCCGAGAGGCTACATATTTCTCAGCCTCCATTAAGCCAGCATTTAAAAGCAATGGAGGAAGAACTAGGCTCAAAGCTAGTGGAGAGAAGTGGAAAATATTTTGAAGTCACTGAGGCTGGAAAAACCTTATATAAATACGCACTCCAGGTTGCTCAACTAATGAAGGAAGCTGATGCGGAAGTTAAAGATGTAGGATTAGGCATTCATGGACGATTAACATTAGGCATTAATACGTTTTCGGTAGTTGAGCTCCCTTCATTAATACATCAATTTCAACAGCACTATCCTAAGGTAACTTATAAGATCCAGCAAAATGAATCCTCTTATCTATGTAAGCTTGTAAGAGACCGTATAGTTGAATTGGCTATCATACGATTACCTTTAGAATTAGATGATTTCTCTGTTCTTCATATGTATACAGAGCCATTTTACTTTATTCAATCCGACAAAAATGATCGACTAGCACATGACGTGACACTGGCAGAAATTCAAAATTGGCCACTCCTTTTACCAAGTACTGAAGGGTTAGGCGTTCACTATTCAATACTAGAAGCCTTTTCACGCTTTCAATTACAATCCCATATCGTGGGTGAATGTTCAGATACCGCACTTTTAATGAATTTAATTGCTACGGGATTTAGCTCCTCTATCGTACCTGAAACTATTCTAAAGCAATATGGTGATTTACCCCTTCATGCATACAAAATACCGTCAGAAGAATTATCTACCTCTGTAGGACTCGTATGGCTGAAAAATCATTACTTATCAAAAGCCGCGCAAAACTTTGTGGATTTAATGAGAAGAAATTATTGTTAATGTATCACTAGATCGCTAACACAAAAAAGGAATATACTTGCTATTTTCAGACTGTAGACAAACTCATATAAATATTGAGCTTGTCTACAGTCTTCTCTGTAATATGGTCGCTTTTCGGGGGATGTTACTCTAAAGGAATTCCACCTATTCCAAAATAGCTGCTCTTATTATGTGAGATACCTACTGAATAATTAACATATCGTTCTCATCGAACTGCCACATATCGCCGTAAGCAACTTCCCAATAGAAGCCATTCGGATCTTGGAAGTAACCACTATAACCACCCCAGAATACAGTTTCGGGCTCTTTAACTATTTTTGCGCCAGCCTTTTTGGCTACTGCAAAAATACTATCCACCTCTTCTTTTGATTTTCCATTATAAGCAAGTGTGATTCCACCGAAGCCATGGCCAATTTCAGGTGGGTTTCCTTCATTAATATCTTTAGCCAACCTTTCAATTGGAAATAGTGATATTTTCGTCCCTCCATTATTAAAGAACATAACATCAGGATTTGTTTCCTCTCCGTAAACTACAACCTCGAAACCTAGCCCTTCTCGGTAAAAGGCGAGAGACTCCACCATATCTTTCACACCTAATGTAATCAAATTTAAACGATTCATCTGCCAAACCCCTTTTTATAGTATTACTACATATATTCTCCATCGAACAAACATTTCCTTTAATACTGAAATAAAGCATGCATAACAATTATCTTGCCACAACGACTAGTAGATGTGGTCCATATAGAGGCTCGTCATTTTAATGAACAATATTTTTATCCCTCTAGCCATTGTTAGCTCACAAAAGTTACCTCTACGTTTCTATGACACAAAAAAGTGCGTACTTTTTTTGAAGGCATGTTAGCAGCATAATGAAAAAGCAATCAAGCAATCACAAAACATGGAGGACTTAAAATGATTACTCATTTACAAGATACAATCACATTAAACAATGGGCTACAAATGCCTGGAATGGGGTTAGGTGTTTTTCAAGTCGCGAATGATGCTACAGCCGATATGGTTAAAAATGCTATTGAAGTTGGTTATCGTAGCATTGATACTGCCGCAATTTATGGCAATGAAGCTGGTGTCGGGAAAGGTATTAAACAGGCGCTAACATCAACTAACCTGCAACGTGAAGATTTATTTATAACATCAAAAGTTTGGAATGATGGATTAAGCTATGAGGAAACTGTTACTGCCTATGAGGAAAGCCTAGAAAAACTAGGTCTGGATTATTTAGATCTTTACCTTATTCATTGGCCCGGGAAAGATAAGTATGCTGAATCTTGGAAAGCGCTAGAGGACCTATATGATCAAGGTAAGATCAAAGCAATTGGTGTTTGTAACTTTACTGTTGCGCATTTAGAAAAATTACTATCATTTGCACGTGTGAAGCCGGTTGTGAATCAGGTAGAATTCCATCCACGCTTACAGCAAGCTGAGCTACGTTCATTCTGCGTCAAGCACGAAATTCAACTTGAGGCTTGGGCACCATTAATGCAAGGTGGACTTCTTGAAGATGCAACAATTTCAAAAATAGCAGAAAAATATAGAAAATCAAATACCCAAGTTATTTTACGCTGGGATGTACAAAATGGCATTATCACTATTCCTAAATCTGTGCGTCGAGAACGTATGATGCAAAATGCTGATATTTTCAACTTTCAGCTAACAGATGAGGAAATGGCTATGATCGATGCGATGAACCTTGAACAACGTGTGGGACCAAACCCAGATGAATTCGACTTTGCTCTATAAGCTGTACAAAAAGGAAAAGAGACTGTCTTCAATATGACAGTCTCTTTCTCCCCTCATTACGATGTTTGCTGCATGGCGATATCTTCATCACGCTGTTTTAACAATACATCTTCACCTTTATCCTGTAATAATTCAACATGCTTTTCGCCCCAAGTGCAAAGCATGTTCAAAATAGGTTCCATTCCGTGTCCATAAGACGTTAAGGAATATTCAACTTTTGGTGGTACTTGATTGAAGACTTTTCGATGAATTAATCCAGCCTGCTCCAATTCTCTCAATTGATTTGTGAGCATTTTTTGTGAAATCCCCGGAATCAATCGTCGAAATTCATTTGTACGAATTTTACCATGGTGGTTTAAATGACAAAGAATAATCGGTTTCCATTTACCACCAATAACTTCTAGCGTAGCTTCAACACCAATATTATAAACTTTTTGCATCGTAAACCCCCTGTAATATTCAAAAGTAACTAAAAGTACTCTACGTACCTTTTTGGTATGTATGAATAGTACTACACTCGATAAAAAAAATCAAAGGAGATTGTTTAGTATGTCACAATCAAAGAAGCCAAATGCCACATTAACTTTATTAGCACTTGCAATCAGTGCATTTGGTATAGGGTCCACTGAATTTATCAGTGTTGGGCTTTTACCATTAATTACGGATGACTTCGGTATATCTTTAAGCACTGCCGGATTAACTGTTTCTATATACGCACTGGGCGTTACTATTGGGGCTCCATTATTAACAGCCTTCACATCTCGCCTTAGCCGAAAAACAGTATTATTGCTTGTTATGACCATTTTTATAATTGGCAATTTAACTGTAGCTATCGCACCTACTTTCTCCATACTGATTATAGGTCGCATTATTTCTGCCTTAGCACACGGTGTGTTTATGTCGATCGCTTCTGTTATAGCCGCTGATGTAGTTGAACCAAATAAACGAGCAAGTGCCATTGCCTTTATGTTTACGGGATTAACATTAGCTACTGTAACAGGTGTCCCACTTGGTACATTTATCGGACAAATAACAGACTGGCGTATGTCGTTCATTTTTATTGTCATGATAGGAATTATCGGTTTAATAAGTAATGCTTTGTTAGTACCTCATCAATTATCTAAAGGTAATCCGATTTCTTTACACGATATTGGCAAAGTATTAGGCAATATCCGCATGTTATTAATACTTTTCATTACTGCAATCGGCTATGGTGGGGCTTTTGTTGTCTACACCTATGTTTCGCCCATTTTAGAACAATATATGGGTTACTCGCCACATGCCGTAATCATTATTTTAGTTGTCTATGGTATTTGCGTTGCTATTGGTAATACACTAGGCGGCCATTTTGCTAACCAAAATCCATTACGCTCTATCTTTATTATTTTTGTGGGACTTGCCTTGGCGTTACTTGGTATTGGTTTCACTCTTGAATCACCGATTATAGGGCTAATCATGGTACTGACTATGGGGTTATTTATGTTCATGAATGTCCCAGGTTTGCAATTATATGCAGTTCTCCTGTCCGAAAAATATGTGCCATCTGCCATTTCGATGGCTTCAGCATTAAATATTTCTGCTTTTAACGTAGGCATCTTTTTAGGCTCCTATATTGGAGGCTTTATTATTCGTCATCAATCATTAGCACACACACCTGTTTATGGATTCTTTATGGTGATGCTTGCAGCGGTTGTTACACTCTTATGGCTACTTTTTGATAAAAAGAAACAATAGTGCTTTAAACTTCATTTTGTATAAAAAAGATGTAGAAAATATGTATTGTTTGTTTTTATGTTGTATCCTATAATTTATTTGAATCAAACGAGAATGATTATCATTCTAAATTAAGATAACATTCAATCTGTTTTAGTAAATTAATAGGAGTGAATTGCTATGCGTACCAGCCGATATTTTACATTTGTACTTTTCCTTGTACTGATGTTCGTTTTAAGTGCCTGTGGTTCAAATGAAGCACAAACAAAGTCCGAGAGTGAGAATCCAGCAAAAGAAGATACACGAGTTGTAGAAGATGAGTTTGGTGAAGTAACAATTCCAACAAACCCACAGCGAGTAGCAGCCATCTATATGGAAGATTATTTAACTGCCTTAGATGTCAAACCCGTTGTGCAATGGTATCACCCATCCTGGGGGAAACAAGATTATTTAGGCTTAGACGTACCTGAGTTTGACGTTACAGGTAGTATGGAAACATTACTTCAAGCTAAGCCGGATTTAATCATTGTAGATGGTGCCGCAGATAAGGCAAAGTATGAAGAATATTCTAAGATTGCGCCTACTTATCGCTTAAAAGAAGAAATACTACAAGATCCACGAGAGATAGTAAAAACGATAGCTGATGTTTTAAATATCCCTGAGAAAGCAAATGAAATCGTTGATAAATATGAGGAACGTGTTACTAGTTTAAAAGCTAAGTTAGATGAATCAGTTGGTGACGAAACCGTTGCCGTTGTTCGTCTAAATGTTGCCGATAAAACATTGGCATTATTCGGAATGAAGAATCGTTACACAGGCTACATTTATACGGAAGCTGGTTTAACTCCACATCCATTAGCTCGTGATATGACAGAGTTCCACGAGGTCTTGTCTGAAGAAGCTATTCCAGAATTGGATGCTGATCATATTATACTCTTCCCTTCAAATGGCACTTGGGAAACTGAGGAAAATCAAGAGGCGATAAAATGGTTAGATAGTACACTTTGGAAAACAGTTCCTGCTGTAAAAAATGGACAAGTTTATATCGCTGATCGAACTTATTGGCAGTCTGGTGCCATTACTGCAAACCTACGAAAATATGATGATCTTGAGAAATGGTTCGTGAAATAATTTACAAAAGAAAGCTCTTTAGGGGGCTTTCTTTCTGTTGTTTTCCAAATTTAAACTTTACTTAGGAGTGTATGGACAATGGTCAATTTAACACAAATATATCATTTACAAACTATTTCATATACAATTCTGCCATCGGATATGCAGCCATATAGCCATACATACTATTCGCTTTTCATCCTTATTAGTGGTAACGGAACACTTAAGACAAATCATGAAACTATCCACCTTATGAAAGAAAAATGTGTGATTATCCCACCTAATAGCCATGTCGAAATTCACACTGCCGATGAGCCTCTCTGCTTGTACCAATTGACATTTAACACGATTTATCTTAGTGAATCCCATGCCCCTACTAGTCTCTTTACAAGTGTTAGAGAACTACGTCTCCTGCCCTTTTCTCAATGCAATAGACTATTAGAAGCTATTTACCTGTGTCGCCAAGCAAAGGATGAACACACTATTTTTGAGCAGCATGTTCGTTTCCAAGAATTGATGCTATTTATTTTTGAACAAAACCAACCAAAACCTATACTACAAAATGATCGTCAATCTGTAGAGCAATCCATCCAATATTTGCACAAACACTTTGGTAGGGATTGGACTGTTGAACAGTTAGCAGAACTGGCAGATGTTCCAAGATGGAGTTACTCTCGTATTTTTAAAGATATTACGGGGCAGATTCCTCTTCATTATTTAAATAGTATACGTATTGAAAAAGCCAAACAATTATTAATGACAACTAATGATCGTGTATTTGAAATTAGTCAGTCCATTGGCTTTAATAACGAATATTATTTCAACCGTCGTTTTAAAGAGCATGTAGGTATTTCCCCAGGACAATACCGACGAAGTCAAAGCAATAATGTACGTGTATTCGCACCGTTCTTAGAGGACTTTTTTGTAGCTTTAGGGATTACACCCATTGCCCAATTCAGTCATTCCAAGTGGGGCAAACAAGACTATTTAGGTTTACAGGATGTGCCCGATATCGATGTTCAGTACGGAGAAGTGGATCGTCTCTTTCACTATAAACCAACTTTAATTATGTTAGATGCTGGTATAGAACGTTGGGAAGCTTGTCTTCATTTAAATAAGCTAGCCCCAATCTGTCACCTAGACCACCCTGGGGAGGACTGGCAATCGACTCTCTTTAAAATTGCTGACTTAACAGGAAAAACTGCTATGATGCAAGGTATTATCACGGAATATGAGGATAAGGTACAGAAGGCTCGACAAATTCTCGGTAAATCCGTATACGGGCAAAGTGTGGCATTTCTTCGTATTTCAGCGATTGGCATTACGCTGTATGCCGGCCCTGAATGCGGTTATACAGGGCCAATCCTATACCGCGACTTAGGCTTAACGCCTCATCCATTAGTATGGAAAATACCGCTTAATCAGCGTAAAGCTCATCTGACATCCGATCAGCTGCTACAATTAGACGCGGATCATTTATTCATCACCTTCGACAAGCAGCACTCCATTTATGAGCATGAAGAGCGTACTATTTTAAAATCTTCCATGTGGAAAAACCTAAGTGCAGTTAAAAGCAGCTGTGTTTATGAGGTCGATTTTTTAACGTGGATGAATTATGGAATCCTATCACATAGCAAAAAAATAGATGATGTTTTAAATGTTCTTGGCTAAAGAATAAAGGAAGCTTGCTATAGCTTCCTTTTTTTGTTTGTGTAGCATATTATGTTGTACACTCCTGTACAGGAACATCTTTATCCAAACACCTAAAAAGATCATGATACATAAGATAAGATATCAGCTTTTGGATAGGAGGAATTGAATTGTATTATAATCCTTATCCGTATTTTGTTCACCCCTACCATTACCCAATACCGTCAACGGCCCATCACCTTGTAGCTAGACCCTTTTCTCAACATTTAGCAATGCCGACCAGTAATAGTCCCTTTCCCTCTATTGATACACAAAAATTAATATCCTCAGCTACGCGGATAAAGGCGATTATGCAACAAGCACAATTACTTACGGATAAAATTGATAGTTCTCAGCAATTTGCCCATGATTTAAAAAATGCTGCACAACTTTCAAATAAAACAGAGGTCGAAAAATTGATTACATCCACAGGCATCACTACAAAATTCGAAACCAACTATACACCAGATAATTTTAGAATACAGCTTATGGATAGTGACTGCTGTAGAGTAACGTTAATTTTGAATTGGTAAATAAAAATCTTAACCCTGTAATCCTATCAAAGTTGTAAACTATAAAAATATATGCTAAAGTATTTGTACTATGATTTCTGAAAATTCTTATATTCTATTTCTTATCAAGAGAGACGGAGGGATCGGCCCGATGAAGTCTCAGCAACCAGCTCTATCAGTATGGTGCTAATTCCTTTTGGCAAAATCTAAGCCTGAAAGATGAGAAGACGAACTACCCACGTATGATTCAGGGAGTCCTCTTCTATAGAGGACTCTTTTTTATTTACCATTACTTTTAGAAAGCAGGAAATTAAATGTCTAATGAACTTTTACAAGCATTGCACTTACTAAAATCAAAACAATGGGTCGATTTGACACATACCTTCGGCCCACATTCACCTCATTTTTTCATGTTTGAGGATGCTAAATTTGAAACATTATTCTCGCATGATGACGGTTTTTTCGCACAGCAATTTACTTTCCCCGGACAATATGGAACACATATTGACCCACCGATTCACTTTGTAAGAGATACTCGTTTTCTAGAAGAACTAGAGCTAAAGGAGCTCGTTCTCCCGCTTATCGTTATTGATAAATCACAAGAGGCTACTAGTAATCATGACTTTACGCTCAGTGTCCAAGATATTCTAGAATTCGAGGCACAACATGGACAAATAGAAGAAGGTACTTTTGTGGCACTGCGAACAGATTGGAGTAAGCGTTGGCCCGATAAAGAAGCATTCAATAATAAAGATGTGGATGGCCATCATCATCTTCCAGGCTGGGGCTTGGAGGCATTACAATTTTTATTCAAGGAACGTAAAGTTAGTGCAATCGGTCATGAAACTTTTGATACCGATTCTGCTACTGATTTTCGTCAAAGCGGCAAATTGGATGGAGAATATTTTGTCCTTGATCAAGACACCTATCAAATTGAGCTTATGACTAATTTGGATAAGCTTCCTCCAAAAGGGGCTATTATTTTTAATATTGTACCTAAGCCTGAAAAAGCATCTGGATTCCCTGTTCGATCATTTGCCATTTTGCCATAACAAAAAGTCGGTACGAATCCTACCGACTTTTACTTTTGTACGTTTCTTTTTTTCAATAAATAATAAACGATTAACATGACAAGGACAAACAGTAGGATGACATAAATACTGTAATGAGATAAATAGTAACCAACGAATCGCCACTTCTCCCCTAATACTTTTCCTAATGTTATAAATGTGAACGTCCAAATAAATGCTCCTGTATAAGCAAAGAATGCGAATTTCTTATAGGGATAATTATTAATAGCCGCAATATAGGCTGTCAGATGGCGTACACCTGGAATAAAATAGCCAACTATTAATAAAAAAGGACCTACTTTCGTAAACATTTTTTTAGTAAAATCAATTTTTTGCTCAGTTATATGAAACCTTGGCCCATATCTCTGCAAGAGCGGTAAGCCAAATCGGTGGCCTATATAGTAGCTTAAAGTAATACCTCCCATGGCGCCAATCAGGGCGCTTACTAACGCTGGGATATGTTCAAGACTATCTCGATAAACGCTATAGCCTACATAAGTTAAAAATACTTCATCAGGAAGTGGCAACCCAACAATGCCTCCAATTAGGATCACAATGATGCCAAAATACCCGTAATGTTCAATTAGAGATTGCACATGTTGCGCCATTTTCCAACCACCTAACACCTTTTCTATACAGTCATAACCGTATCCCTAAAAAATTGCTCAAGCAAATATGTCGTTAAATAATGTGAAGCTGACGTAAAGCAAAATCTATGCCACCTTCAATGGATTTCTTTGTAACATAATCTGCAACATTTTTTAGAGCTTGGCTCCCATTTCCCATGGCAACCCCTAGGCCAACCTGCTCTAGCATATCTATATCATTCTCTCCATCTCCAAAAGCTATTGCATCCTTAGAATTAATTTCAAAATAATCTAGCACAGCCTTTACAGCTATCGACTTGGACACATCCTGCTGTAAGACATTCACAATATAAGGATGCCATCGTTGCCGTAATATATTCGATAATTGACAAGCTAATCTTTTTTCAGCCTGTTTATCTGCATAAAGACACATAAGAAAAACCTCTTCTTCTATAATACTGTCATTTCTAACGGGAAAATCATCTAAAGACAATGTCTCTTGCATCGCGCTTAAGGCTAATGGATTTTGAATAGCATTCATCGTAAGTTGTTCTGTAAAAAATGTTAAGGGATGCTGTTGTTGCTGTGCAAATGCTTGAACATCTTGAACAATGCCCTTATCAATCGGAATTTTATGTATGACAACATCCTTGTGCTTCACATATGCTCCATTTGCTGTAATGAAGGTTTCAATTCCCAAACTTTTCAGCTCTTCACACATGGACAATGGCCTTCCTGTCGCTGCCACTAGATGAATCCCCTTATCCTGTAGTAGGTGAATGGCCTGCCTTGTACTTTCTTCCACAGCGCCATTCTCATAATTGATCAGAGTACCGTCCACATCAAAAAAGACTATTTTATATGTCATATCCTCCATCCTTTCACACCAAACTTTTGAACTATACGATTCGAATTATCTATAAAATAAATTGTATATAATTCGACAAAAGTTGCTCGAACTATATAACTTACTTTAAGTACACCGATAAATACTATTACAAGCTTATTTCTAATGATATTTAACTAAAAATGTAAGGATTATTTTTAATTTAATAATTCTAAAGGAGTATACCAAAGAACACAGAATTGTTAAAATGGTAGATAATGAATTAAATACATTGAACGATTATTGATTGCGTATAAATAGAACAAAAGAAATAATAATTTTAGAGCATGCAAAGGAGTTGATTCTTATGGCATTTAACATCTACTACTATGAAAGTAGCGTAGATTGCAAATTTTGCAAAAAGCATTTTACAACGTATAAAGTGCGCCCAAATCGATATAAAATTGTCGAGGAACAAACAGATTTCATGCCCGTCTATAATGGTCTAAACCCTTTGCTGTATGAAGTTGCTGTGTGCCCACATTGTGGCTTTGCTTTCCATAAATCCATGACGCGGACATACGGACCTTTCATGCAGCTCATTGATGAACTATACATTAAAGAGCTGCAGAAACCTATGAATATCTGTCAGGAACGTACAATCGATGATGCCATTATAAGCTTTAAGCTCGCCTACCTAGTATCTCGCGCATCAATGGAAGAATCGCTTTTGATGGCAAATTTCGCATTAAAAATTGCCTGGTTATATCGTTTAAAAAACGACGAAGAATCTGAAAAACGCTACCTTTTTGCCGCTAGAGATTTTTACAGTAAATCATTTGCCTCTAACCAGGAAGGTGGAGAGCGAATTCAATTTTTACATGCCGAACTAAGCCTCCGACTTGGTGATATGACAGAAGCTAAAAAAGGATTTTCTAGATTAATTGCCGATAAGAATGTCTCGCCAAAATATCGGAAGCTAGCACGTAATCGTTGGGAAAATTATAAATATGATGAACAACCTATAACCGTTAAAGAAAGCATGAATTGATGTGACGAGGAGAGGACTAGTTATGTTGCTATTTCAAAAAAAGATAGATGTGAGAGAAGAGGATATTTTTTCAGAGCTACATCATTTTTTATTAAGAAAAAATAATCGTTATTTAACAAACGAAGAGGTTGTGACGTTGACAGGTGTCTCGTCTGAGCTGCTATATAAATGGGTCAAAGCCGGAAAGTTAAAAAATTCAATTTTCCCAAATTTAGGCGCACCTTGTGAAAGATGTGGACAAATTACTCAAGCAAAAATTTGCGTAAGCTGCTCCTCCTCTATTATTGGTACCTTAAATCAAGAGGAAAAGGATCGGGCATGGTTTAACCAAATTCAACGTAACCACGTTAGAGCTAGTACGTATCATTATAAATAGCTATTGGGCATCTCCATTTAAATGGGGATGCTTTTTTTAACAATCCATTCAAATTTAAACAAAATTTAAACAAACTCCTCCTATGCTTTAAACTTTGCCCCCTATACTTAGGATCAATATAAAGAAAAGGGCGGATTTTCAATGAAACAGTATAGAAAACGGAAGGCTTTATTAAGTACAGCACTGACAAGTTTAATCATATTCAGTGGCATAACTAGTGCTTCAGCTGCTGCACCTGCGATAAAAGAGCAGGAAAAATACGGAGTGGTTCAACAAGCTAGGACTACTACTGAAACATTAGAGGATTGGAAAAAATGGGTGAATGATCATGCTTACAGCTTGACTTCCATTCAGCCAGAACCAGCTAGTTCGAAAAAAATCCCTTCTACTAAATTTGAGGACCTAGCAATGCTAAAGCCATTATTACATGATAAACGTATTGTCTTTTTAGGTGAAAGCTCTCATGGGGTCGCACAGTTTAATCTCGCTAAAACTCGTTTAATACAATTTTTACATCAAGAAATGGGTTACAATGTTTTAGCCTTCGAAAGTGGTCTGGGCGATGTCATGAATGCCCAAGGAAAAATTGATAAACAAGCTGCATTACAAACGATGAAGGATGCTATTTTTGGAGTATGGTGGACCAAAGAAACATTGCCTCTTTTTGAATACGCAAAAACAACTCAAGCTACAGAGAAACCTCTTGTTCTAGCAGGCTTTGATATTCAACAGCAAGGGGCATTTACGAATGGGGATTGGTTGCAAAATCCTCAATTAGCTCAGCAATTCAGTGACGCGGAAAAGCAACTCGCAGAATGGAGCTCTAGCAAAGATTTAAAAGGCTACCAGAAAGAGAAAACAGCTATTATTAACGTTTATAAACAAGTAAAATCACTAGTTCAGACGAAAGAAAAGGAGCTTCAAAAGGCTTATCCGAATGAACTTCAAATAGTAAAACTGATGGAGCGCACCTTAGCGGATCGTATCCGTTTGGCAGACGAATATGTAGAGCTAACAATTCAATCCAATATCGAGATGGAGCAAAATAAATATGAATCGTTTTTAACAACAATGGAATGGCGTGATCAGGCGATGATGGAGAACTTACTTTGGCTAGCTGAAGAAGTTTATCCAACAGAAAAGTTTATTGTTTGGGCGCATAATGACCATATTCGTAAGGCTCAATCAGATGTAATGGGCTCCCCATATCCAGTTAAATTGATGGGTGAACGTTTACCAGACATCTACAAAAAATATAGCTATGTATTAGGTCTATATATGACGAGTGGAGAAACTGCTAATAATATGGGCGAGACGATGCCCGTGTTACCACCAATAAAAGGATCTATCGAAGATATTGTTTCCTCAGCCAACAAGCCTTACACATTCATTGATTTACGTAATCGTCAAAATGAACGTGGTAACTCATGGATGTTTGAACCTCGCCTATCCTATAGCTGGGGAGTAATACAAGAAAGCCTTGTTCCACGCGATCAATATGATGGCATTCTTTTAATTGATAAGGTGACTAAACCAACCTATGTAAAATAATCTTTATAATATAGCAAACTAGTATCCTAGTTTGCTATTACTTTCTAAGTATCCATTGATATCGTTTCCCACTCTTCGTTTTGATGACCGATCAACCAGAATAAGGCTCTACGTCTTTCCATAACAATACTTTCATTCATTCCAACAGGAGCCGGTCGTTCTTGTATACGACTATCTACGCACGCCCAGTGTAATCTGAATATCTTGTCGGCTTCATCCATTATTTCTTTCTGACTACGCATCATAATTTGAAGATAAAATTGCTCAAACGTTTCGCAGTTAGAAATAACTTGAATAGCGTACTCACAATCACATACTTCATCAGGGAAATCAAGCTCTTTAACAAATCCCAGTACCCAAATCAGTATCCAATAAGCTTCATATTGCCATGAAATATTAATGGCTTCTTGTGCATTTGGTTGTTGATCATATAAAAAGGCCCTTTCATTGTATGTTAGATTTGCCTCCACTTCATATTTATGCAACATATTGATAAAAAAATCTCTTGATTCTTCAATATTTTCTCCTTGTGCCACATCACAAGCAAATTGAATAACAATTAGTAAAGCTACAGCTCTCCTAGCAATATCCTCTTTGGCTTTAAGCTGACAAGCTCCAATTGGCGGAAGTTGCGGGAGTGAATCTGTGTATGGAATACCGTTTTCTTTTAAATACGCTATCGTTTTATTCTTTCTTTGATGACCTTCTTCCGATGTCGCCTCTTGTCCCCTCACTTTCTGTGTACAAGCATAAGGCCTAAAGTTAGATGGCCCTGATTGCCCATCAGGATAAACAATGACTGCACCTTCTTTGTCTAACAAGGTACCATTTGGTAAAAATCCAATTCCTCCAATGGTTAATAGCAGGCTCAAACATAACTGCATTTGTTCATCCTTTATTTCTTTTTCACATTCGATCGCAATGACTGTATTTAACACAGAAATTTGCGTTAAAACTAATTCTTTTAAATGGTTATCTTCAAAAGGAATACTGTTGTAATAGCTCATCATTCCAGGGATATTATTCACAAAGTATTCTGAGTCTGTATCTTCAGACATCACCCTAACCATCAATTTATATTTGTTAAATAATGCTTTGGATTTTATAAGATAGTTATCTTCATTTTTTTCAATAGCAAAACCTTTACTAAAAACATCGAAAATCTTACATTCGATTTCTTTTGTATTATTCATAGAAGCGAATATAGTGAAATTGTTCAATTATTTCTCCTCCTTACAATTATTAGATTTCACCAAAGTTCAATGCCCTCTAGAGCTTGGCTAAAAAATTGTTTATGTTTTCGTAGTACTTCATTTTCCTTCCAAAACGTAAGCAATGACAGCCATTTCGCCATATCTACTGAAGTTGTCGGTTTAATTCCTTGCTGCAACATTTGGCATACGGCTCGTATTGCTATTTGACGCTCTACTTCCCTACCATTCAACCACTCAAATAAAGTTTCTGCACTCGGCTGTGATTCTACTAAAAGCGTATCCCACCCCTCTATCGGAAAAGAAACATAACGTTTCATCCATGCTATTGTTCTTGGGTTATGAAAATCACGTAGTCGATGTAAAGCTGTATAAGATTCAATGCTCTTTTTTTCAATATCTTGAAGAACAAGTGATAACCCCACTTCTTCTGGTAGACAGTAGGCGGTTAAATAATCTCTAATACTATTAGGCAAATCATTTTGGTCTTCCCAAAGTGTCATCACCCAATGACTTGCCTCTGTTGCACAAACCTCTACTAGCACTTTGCACCATACTTCTTTATCCGCTAAACGCCGTGATTGTTCAATTTGATTTTGAAGTGCGGCAAACACTTTCCCAGTATTTAAACGTGTAAATGCTTCTCGAACCCTAGTATCCCCCATACCATGCATCGACACATATAGGAGTAAAGTATCCAGTTGATACATAACGTTCTCCCACGTTGAAGTTAAATATTGTTCAAACCACTTTAGCCAGATTTGAGAGTTGTCTAAACTTATATCCAATCCATCCTCACTACAAAACTGTCGATGCTGTCCACAATCTGCCCCTATACATCCTAAAGTCGTAACTTTCTCTATATAATCATTAAAACTCCAGGCAAGAAGGTCAAACTCACCCTCCTCATGACTCCAATACCAAACGGAACCATTCTCAATCTTAATAAGAAGCGCATCACCATTGCCAGCCGTATGAAATTGTAGGTATAGTTGTTCTTTTGCATTATCACTGTCTCCGCCAAAATCAGGGAATTCGAGTTCTTCCAAGCTCCAGCCAAAATCACCTAAAGGTGTGTCTTCCAGCTCAATAGGAAGTAGTGCCTCGTCAGGTAAAGACCAATATACCCCCACTTGTCGAGAACAATGAAGTAATACATCACGGAACTCAGAAGGAATCGGAACGCCGAGTCGCATCTCTACCATTGATAGTTCATGCACAGTAGCCATAGGCTTTATCTCCAATGGATGAGTCCAAGCACCTTGCTGTTCAAGCTGTTTTAATAATTGCGTCCATCGATCAACCCATATTTGCATATCTATTCCTCCATTCTTAGAAAAATATATCGGATAATGCTCTACCTTTTTCTCTACTAATGTATCGTCAGGAAGTCATTTATGTATTAGAGTTTGGTTTTACTTTGCCTAAAAACACTCGGATTTTACTTCTATTTAAATTCAAAATATATGATAAATTACTTACTTTACTAGTTCTTTTCTAGTTTTCTTCAGCAATTCTCATAAATCGTATCATGTTGACAATTTGGAAGGGTGCGCCTATTATTATAAATACATTCGAATGTATCTATAAGGAGATATTTTATGGCCAGAAATAAATATCCAGAAGTTACGAGAAAAAGAATCATTGAATCAGCTGTTAAATTATTTACTTTAAATGGTTGGGATAATGTAACGATTCAAGAAATTGTCGATGATGTAGGGGATATTACTAGAGGAGCATTTTATCATCATTTTAAAACGCGTGCTGATGTTATTGATGCCATTACAAAGGAAATGCTAACAGCAAATAATTATTTTAATGACATCTCAGATTTGGAAAACTTAAATGCTTTAGAGCGTTTAAGACAAGGCATTTCTTTCTCAATTTCTCAAAGCGGAAAGGAAGAAAACTTATCCTCGATTCATTTGAAAATGAATTCTGCCGAGTTTGTTTATAGCCGCATCACAGAAGGAATTCAGGTTGTTGCACCAGGAATTCAAAAAATTATTGATGAGGGCAATCAAGACGGCTCACTGCAAGTTGCTTTCCCGAAGCAAGCAGCTGAAACTTTTACAATGCTTTTTGACATTTGGATGAATCCTGAAATATTTCGTGTAAGCCGAGCCGAATTTATTCATAAAATTGAACATATAAGTTTGATGTTCAAAGGAATTGGCATACCACTTATGAATGATGACTTGAAAGATGTTTTTTTAGCATTATTTGATAAAGTGCAGGAATAATAAACTACTATATGTAGTTTATTATTTTAATCTTATACATACATTCGTATGTATATATACTTAAAAATATTTTTAATTAATTACATACATTTGTATGTATGAAAAAGGAGATAAATGATGAAAACCTTAGAAGTACTATTTACACTTATTTTAATACTATCGAGTATCTCACTAACTTTTAGACAACGTGGGGTAACTACAATAAATCTTATTATGATAGCTACCAATTATGTTTTGTTAATAGGAACAATTATGACGATTGGTGCTAACTGGCGCATGATTCCTGCTTATTTTGTTTTGATGTTATTAACATTACAAGTTTTTGTGAAGCCAAAAAGTACAATTGTTTCAAAAAAATTAAGGATGAAAATAATTAAAACTTCAGGTATTGTTGTGGCTACTATTACAATGTTCACATTACCAACGTTATTTCCAATCATGTCTTTTCCTGAACCAACAGGAAAATACACAGTAGGAACACAGACATTTCACCTGACCGATAAGAATCGCAAAGAATTTGTTGTACCTAATCATCAGGTGAATCGCGAACTGATGATTCAAGTTTATTATCCTGCTGAAAAAGAGACAGGACAACCTTCACCCTACTTTAAAGATATAGATGCGTTAACACAACAGTTAGCAACGACACAGGGTTTTCCCAATATCGCAACAACGCATTTAGGACTGACGAAAACCCATTCTTATCAAGATGCGACAGCTATAAAGTCTAAAGAAAAATTTCCACTTTTATTATTTGCACATGGTATGAGTTTATATAGTCGACAAAATACCTTCCAACTAGAAGAATTAGTGAGTCATGGCTATATTGTCGTTGCTCTTAACTTTACAGGTGATGCGGCAACTACAATATTCCCCGATGGTGATCGGGTTGATTTTACACCAATTGAAAACACCATTACATTCTTGAATAATCGAATTCATCTTTGGGAGCAGGATGCATCATTTGTTTTAGATGAAGTCATTAAAGGCGATTTTGATAAGAACTTTCGTGCAATAGCCTCACTAATTGACTATGATAGCATTGGTATGCTAGGTCATTCTTTTGGCGGTGCTACTTCAGCTCAAATGCTAGTAAAGGATAATCGTATTAAAGCAGCCATTGATATGGATGGTGGGTTATATGGCGATTCAATGCCAAAAAATGGTCCTGAAAAGCCTTTTATGCTGATGAATGCTGAGGCATCCATCAACTTTATGAATGAAGCGTATAACCAGCAGCCTGGTAATCGTGATGAATTGTTTGCAGAAGCTTATCTACGAAATAAAACAATTGAAAAGCCTGGTGTTTACACAGCTATTATTCCAAAAACAAATCACGGAAGTTTTACAGATTTAGCAGCCGTTTCGCCGATTATTAATGAATCTGGGGCAGATGTAATTGCAATTTATAAATTGATTAATGAATTATCACTTGGCTTTTTCGATAAAAATTTAAAAGGAATCCAAGACAATAAATTAAATAAAATACAAAAGGCACATCCGGGAATAAACTTAACTTTGCATTAAGTATATTTGGGGTTGTTGATAGGCAGAGATGCATCAACAACCTTCTTTTATTTCCACCATAATTTTTGTTACATATTCCTCTTCACGATTTTTAATAACCGCATCATAAATATATTCCTCATAAACATATTGCCCCAGTTCATAGCCTCTTTCTCTCATGACCTGGAATAATCGCTTGTAGGTCTCTCCCAGAGTCGTCGATGTTCCTACATGGTATCCAACAATAAACTTCCCTTCAATCGCTTTAAAATAAGGATGACCTTCCTGCGGATGCGGCTGCTCAATATATAAGTACCTATAATTATCATAGTTACCGGCTAATACCTGCTCCCTCTTGGTAATTCCACCAATGGGATAACCTGTGTCTAAGCGAGAACGATCCAATTCATCTATAAAATCAGAGACAGCCTTAACAAATTGTTCTTCCGTTGAGTCCTCAATATTTCGACTTAAATACAAGGTTGCCTCTGGGAAATGCTCAATTGTAATGCTATCAAAATCAAGTTGTAGTGACTCCTTCGTTAAATCAATTTTGACATCAATAATGCTTTCAATCATCTCCAGTTCTCGCCGCTTTTTTGCGACAATTCCCTTTTGTAAATGCATCAATTCTAAAAAATTTTCAGGAGATTTTTCCGCCATATACTGCTGTATATCCTTCAAAGACATGCCAACAGCCTTTAATAACTCAATGACGCTAAAAAAATCATATTGAGCGAGTGAATAATATCGATACTCTTTACTATCCTTCATAACAGGAGATAGCAAGCCAATTTGATCGTAATAAATTAAAGTTTGTTTATTAACCTTACATATTTTAGCAAATTCCCCAGTTGTAAAATATTTTACATTTTTATTAAGCATTTTTTGAGTATCCTCTCTTGACTATATAGTAACTATATACTTTAGATTGTACCTATTCACAATAAAAATAGAAAGGTTTTGACATTATGTTCACGGAGATTCGTGACATTACAGCTTTTAACAAACAAGAAATTTTAGCATTACGCATTGCTGACAATCAGCAAAATTTTATTGAAAGTACAGACCAATGCTTAGCAGAGGCGGAAATGGATCGGCGCTTTACACCTTTAGGCTTATATAAGGATAGCACAGTAATAGGCTTCGCTATGTATGGCGTATTTCCTCATGAGGATCATAGTCAACGAGTTTGGCTTGATCGTTATTTAATTGATGAACGCTTTCAGGGACAAGGTTTAGGTAAACATTTTTTACAGCAGCTTATACATTACTTAACAGAAAAATTTAGCTGTCACAAAATATATTTAAGTGTTTATGACAATAATGCCGTAGCAATTCAGCTATATAAACAGTTTGGCTTTATGTTTAATGGTGAACTAGATGATAAAGGAGAAAAAGTAATGGTCTTGGAGGTGCATGGATATGACAACCATTAATCCAATTGAAACACGGCCGCTCAAACCATTGTTTTTATCCTATTTATTTCCTGCGATGATCGGCATGCTTCTCATGTCCGTTAATATTTTAGTGGATGGCATTTTCGTTAGTCACGGCGTGGGTCCTACAGCGTTAGCAGGCGTTAATATTGCTGTTCCAATTTTCTCTATTCTACTGTCTATTTCGCTTTGGATAGGGATGGGTGGAGCTACACTCTATTCCATTTCTCTTGGGGAAGGCAATAAGCAACGAGCCCATCAGCTCTTTACGTTGGCGTTTACTACAATGCTTGTGGTCGTGTTAACAATTATCGGGTTCCTTGCGCTTAATTTAAAAGATATTTCTTATATATTCGGGGCAAGTGATGATACGTACCCATATGTGCAAGAGTATTTACACGTTATTTTGTTATTTGGAGTGTTTTATACAATTGAAAATCTTTTAAGTATTTTTATTCGCAATGATGGTAATCCAAAGCTAGCTATGCTGGGTTTAATTACAACATCTGTATTGAATATTATCTTAAATTATATTTTTATCTTCGTTCTAGATTATGGTGTAACCGGCTGTGCATTAGCAACAGCAATAGCTACTATTATAGGTACAGCTGTACTATGTCTTCATTTTTTCCGCCCACAGTCTGAATTAAAGTTTGTCTCTTCATTCTTCAATAAGACAGATTTAAGAAAAATTTTTGCTATCGGATTACCTAGTTTTATTGTCGAGGCTTCTGTAGCGGTTATTATTATTTTATATAATGTGACCTTTTTACACTATTTAGGGGCAAACGGTGTGACCGCCTATGCAATGGTCAACTATATCCATACAGTCCTGTTAACGATTTTCTTAGGTATTGGCATGGCTCTACAGCCATTAGTTAGCTATCATCATGGGGCAAGATTACTTGAGCGGTTAACAGCATTACTAAAAATCGGATTAGCTACGGCTTTTATTTTAGGATTAACAACAGCCCTTATAGCTATGCTTTTCCCTTCACAGCTTATGGCTTTATTCGGAGATAGCTCATTTGAAATTCGTCATATGGCAACTCAAGGCTTTGTTCATTTTGCTATAGGCTATGTATTTTTAGGTATTAATATGGTGCTCGCCGAATTCTTTCAATCTATCGAAAAAATTCGTCTTGCCACAACTATTATGTTACTTCGGAGTATTATTTTATTTATCCCAACACTTATTCTCCTGCCTAAAGTGTTTGGCTCTCAAGCAATTTGGTGGACCTTCCCAGTGGCAGAGGGTATTACAGCCTTACTTATTTACGGATATATCAAAAAAAACCCACGAATAATTGCCTCTTCTGGCACTGCTTAAATGGAAAGGGACCTTGTACTTATGCAGGTCCCTTTCACTATTTATTCAGTATCTGTCATAATGACCGCCCATGAATAACTTTTTTCTTTTTAGTAAAATTAAAGCCAGCACAAATACACTCTGCGCTAGCTCAATTTCTATTGCATTTTTTTCATATACTCTTCCAGAAGAATACTCATAATGATTTCGTCTGAGAAAATATTGTTCATAAATAATGCCTGCCTCAACACACCTTCTTTTTTGAAGCCAACCTTTTCATAGGATTTAATCCCTCTCATATTATGAGAGTAAACTTGTAATTCCAAACGATTCAGATGTAATTCCTCAAATGTAAATTTTTGAGCAAGTTGAACTGCTTCTGATCCAAGTCCTCTGCCACAATCCTCTAATCCATGCAGGGCTATACGAAACATTGCCTTCTTATTATCTAAATCCACTTCCATAATAGCTAAGTCACCAATTACTTGATCATTATCTACGAAACAAATAGCAAAATCATAGCGAGTAGAATCTTCTTTAAAGCGGTAGATAGCCTCTTCAATTTGTTCTTTTGTTAGCAAGTTACGAGTTCCTGTCATATACATGATTTCCTCATTTTGAAAGCATTTTTCAATACTTTCGCTATCATTAACAGAGATTTCTCTTAAATATACCTTCTGTCCCTTTACCATCATTGTTAAAAACACCCCCTACTTATCTTAAATGAGCTACGCCTGAAAATAAAAAA
Source organism: Lysinibacillus sp. GW247-5R2A (assembly GCF_059424475.1). NCBI lineage: Bacteria > Bacillati > Bacillota > Bacilli > Caryophanales > Bacillaceae > Lysinibacillus > Lysinibacillus sp. GW247-5R2A. Next base: position 196,331 of record NZ_JBWKZL010000008.1, read on the forward strand.
AGAATCATCTCTACATACAAGATGATCCCTTTTGTAAAGCTATTTTTATTCCATTAATTTTTTTCCTCAACGACATCCATTTTCTGTTTAGCTTCTTCTGAGGAAGTAACCCCTAGAATATCAAGTAAGAACATGAACAATGGGATACCAATGATTAATCCCCATACACCAAGGAAATGCTCTGAGAACAGGATGACCATAAATGTGTAGAAAATCGGTAAATCTGTCTTGGCTGACATAAGCTTTGGATTTAAGAAATACGCTTCAATCGCATGTAAGACCATAACAATGACTAAAATGTAGACAATGTACATTAAGCCACCAATACTATAGGCGATAATACTGAGTGGGATTAATGAAATAATAACACCTGCAACTGGCACTAAGCCAAGAATAAACAGCATAATCCCAAGAGCTATTAGATGTGGGAAGCCCATAATCGAAAGGGCAATTACTGATAATACACAGTTAACAGCAGCAATAATGAACTGTGCTTCAATTACTTTGCCGAATGAACGGATGAAAATTCTTGAAAAATAATGCAGTTCATCGTAAAGAGGTCCAATTTTACTATCCTTAAACTTTGCTGTAAATTCAATGATGCGTTTCTTTTCCAACAAGATGAACAAACTCAATATAAGGGAAATCAAAATTTGCATAATGATTTTACCAATATTCGTAATATTTTTAAGAGTTATATCCACACCCTGTTCTAAATACTTACCAAGCTCAATCTTCTCAAAGGTTGGAGCCAAATATCTCGCAATCTCATTGTCATCTGGATCGAGGTTAAAGCTAGCAATAAGATCAAAAAGCTGTGTGACTTGCTGCGTGACAATGGGCAAGTATTTGTAAATGACAGCAACAATACCAGCGACCAGTAACAAATATAATGTTACAGTAACAGCCTTTTCATTCATCGGTGTGTATTTTCTTACTTTTTTTGTTGTCTTCGTAGTAAGCTGATTCATCAAATAGGTAATAATAAACGTAAGCAAAATTAAGTTGATCATACTTCGCATTAAATACAATGCAACAGCAATTCCAACTAGAATGATAAAACGTTTAAATCCATTACTCCGAAAGAAATTATTCATTTATTCACTCCTTCTACAAAACGGCCTCGCTGCCTTTGCCACCTAAGGTTGCACTAATAACTAAACATCAGTAGTAAACATTAATTTACATCAATACGCATCATTCTTATGTAAAAATTTCCCTCTATTTAATGAGTATAGCCATCCACCTTCAAATTAAGACGAAATTCATGTTTCTTTAGAAGTATCTGTATAAAACCTAAGGGCGTGAAGTGAATTGTATGTTTAGTCAAATTAAAAAGTTAATACTTTTATCTATTTTGAATGCTTTATCAGCGTATAAGCCTATATTTTATGAATCTATTATAACCCTTTGAATCGACATATCCAATTTGTAAGTTCATTTATAATGGTATTTGTACTACTTTTATCTATGATTACTCTATGCTATTTTAATGGAGAGATGAAAATGAATAATAGAAAAGGAGATGGATTTAATGAAAATTAGTAGAAATCCTGAAAACATTCATTCACCTGTAGCCCCTTATGTACATCAGATCGAAGTAACAGGACCAAACAGATGGTTAACATTATCCGGGCAAATTGGCATGGAGATAGATGGTTCAATCCCTGAGGATCCGGTTGACCAATTGAAGATAGCACTAGATAATATTCGGAAAAATCTTGATCATGCCAATATGGAGATTTAAGATATTACAAAGCTCGTGTTTTACTTGGTAGGCGATATGGAGGCTCAACAGCGAAAAGAAATAATAAATGATTTTTTACAAGAACATCTTCCATGTACAACCTTATTGTACGTAGTGGCACTGGCTGCTCCTGCCATAAAGGTCGAGATTGATGCTTGGGCTTGTAAAGAAGTATAAATTTATTTTATGTAGGGCTTTATAGAAATGTGATTTTTTCCCCTTTAGAGACTCTAAAGGGGGATGAAATCTTCCATTATTGTTCTTCATATAAGGCAAATGCCGTTAAGCCTCCGATATTCGCAAAATCAGCTACTGTAGGGTTTGGAACATCTAAGTCAGGGAATGGTACAATTTCTGTCAAAATTGCTGCCACATAGGTTTTATGGACATTCATATTTAATTCTTTACTAGTTTAAAATTTTATTTAAGTAATGTCAGAGTCGTGGCTATTGCATGATCAACGAATGAACGCTGTGGCTGTGATTTCATCATAACGGTTAATCCAATTAACGATACAATGAGTGCCTGCGCAAGTGATTTTGCATCTGTGTCAGCCTCAAGCTCACCTGCTTGGATCCCTCGCTCAATGGTCTCCTGAAAAATAACTGCTAAATAAAGTTGATGCTCCCTCGTTAAAATCTCAAATCTTTCGTCATGAGGAGCGAGTTCAACCATTGTGTTAATACAAAAACAACCGTTACTAAGATCTTTCGTATACTCAGCTTGAATCACTTCTTCAAAAAAGGTAGCAAATGCCTGCTTTACAGAAACATGACTTTGAAGTCTAGCCCGTATATCAGCTGCTCTAGATGTCGTATATCTACGCAGTGCTGCTTCGAATAGCTCTTTTTTATCCCCAAAGGTTGAATAAATACTTGGACGTTGAATGCCCATTCTTGTAGTAAGATCACTTAGAGAAGTAGCTTCATATCCCTTCTCCCAAAATAACTGCATGGCAGCCTCTAAAACTTTTCCTTCATCAAATTCACGGGTTCTTGCCATAAAAATCACCTCCACTGTAGTAGAATTCGTCATTTAAACTATATAAAAATTAAAATACCAAACAGTATGTAATAATTGTATAATCAGCTGGGTCCATTGTCAATTTTACACTATTCATTGTAGGAGCATAAAAATAAACACTAAATAAACGCTTGACACTTTCCATAACGTTAAGATATATTTACCAATAATTATATTGTACCGAACGGTATGTTATAATAAAATCCCATAACGAATGGAGGATATAAGATGGACGAAGATCTTAGACAGACATGGGATGCACCTGCGATGAATCTCCAGTCGTCCATGCCACGTCCTGTCACATTTTTATTCGCAGCAGCCTGTGGTATGTCAGTCGCCAATATTTATTTTGCACAGCCGCTGCTTGATCAGCTGTCTATTGCGTTTAATATGGATCCGTCGATTATTGGTGTTGTCATCACAATTACGCAAATCTTTTACGGGATAGGCCTATTACTTCTAGTGCCACTTGGAGACTTACTTAATCAGCGACGTTTGATTATCGGACAGATGCTATTATCCACAATTGCTTTAGTTATAGTTGGTACTGCTTCTTATAGCATAGTTCTTTTCACAGGCATGGCTTTAGTAGGTTTACTTGCAGTTGTGACACAAACCCTTGTAGCATTTGCAGCAACCATCGCTTCCCCAGCTGACCGTGGACGCGTCGTTGGTATTGTCACAAGTGGGATCGTCATTGGCATACTGCTTGCTCGTACCTTCGCAGGACTATTAACTGACCTTGCAGGATGGCGTACTGTCTATCTAGTCTCTGCTGCCTTCATGCTCATCATGGTCTGTTTGTTTGTAAGGGTGTTACCTACAGTGGAGCGCGAAGTAAAATCACTCCCCTACCATCAGCTCATTAAATCTGTGTTCACTCTATTAAAACAAGAACGAACTTTACGTATCCGTGCTGTTCTAGCCATGTTAATTTTTGCTGATTTCAGTATTTTGTGGACATCACTTGTTCTTCCACTTAGTGCACCACCGTTGGCCCTTTCACATAGCGTAATTGGTGCTTTTGGTCTTGTTGGAGTGGCCGGCGCAATGGCTGCGGCCCGAGCAGGGAAATTGGCTGACCGAGGATTCGCACAAAGAACAACAGGCATAGCATTAGCGCTATTACTAATTTCCTGGTTGTTTATTAGCTATCTAGAGCAATCGTTATTTGCGTTAATTGTAGGAATCGTATTGCTAGATTTAGCTGTACAGGCCGTACATGTTACGAATCAGGCGCTAATTCTTCCATTACGTACAGAGGCACGAAGTCGACTTACTGCCGGGTATATGATTTTTTATTCCATCGGCAGTGCAAGTGGCTCCATTGCTTCTACTCAAATATATGCACACTTTGGCTGGGAAGGGGTCTCTTTCCTCGGAGCTTCAATTAGTGCTATAGCAATTCTTTTTTGGGCAACGACTTTACGCTATACAAAACAATAATTTGACAAGGAGAATGACAAATGGAAATAGGAATTACCTCTTTTGTAGAAACAAAACCAGATGTTCATAGTGGGGAAGTGATGAGTCATGCCCAACGCTTGCGTGAGGTGGTTGAAGAAATCATTCTTGCAGATCAAGTAGGATTGGATGTATTTGGCGTTGGCGAGCATCATCGAGAAGACTATGCTGCATCTTCCCCTGCAATGGTATTGTCCGCCGCTGCTTCACAAACGGAAAAAATACGACTTACAAGTGCTGTGACCGTCCTATCTTCAGCTGACCCGGTTCGCGTCTATCAAGATTTTTCTACTTTAGACGGACTTTCCAATGGGCGTGCGGAAATTATGGCAGGTCGTGGGTCGTTCATCGAATCTTTCCCGTTATTTGGCTATGATTTAAATGACTATGATGAACTATTTGAAGAGCATTTAGATTTATTACTTAAAATTCGTGAGGAAGAAAAAGTAGTGTGGGAAGGAAAGCATCGACCGGCGATCAATAATTTAGGTGTGTATCCAAGACCTGTTCAAAAGTCCTTACCTATTTGGGTTGGTAGTGGAGGAAATCAACAATCAGCCATTCGAGCAGGTCTTTTAGGATTACCACTTATGCTAGCAATCATTGGTGGCAGTCCTATGCAGTTTGCTCCAATCGTACAACTTTATAAAAAAGCTGCTGCACATGCAGGTCATGATTTATCTAAGCTTCAGGTAGGCTCCCATTCGATAGGGTTCGTTGGTCCGAATAACGAGTGGGCAGCAGATACATTTTTCCCATCTACACAGGCGGGTATGAATAAACTGGGCAAAGAACGGGGTTGGGCGTATTATGATCGTTCTAGCTATGATGCTGCACGTAGTTTTGAAGGGGCATTATATGTCGGTGATTCAGAGACAGTTGCTCAGAAAATTATTCATCTTCGTAAACATGTAGGGATCACACGATTTATGTTATACGTACCTTTAAGTACAATGCCACACGATCAAGTCATGCAAGCTATAGAACTTCTAGGAACTGAAGTGGCTCCTCGTGTGCGTGAAGAAGTTGCCAAATGGGAGGCAGAAATGGCTGTAGCAGGACATCCATTTATTTAAAATTTTGTTACTTTAAAGGGGGAATTTATATGACAATCAATGAACGAATCTTACCCGAATTAAAGCAGGCTTACTCGCAATTTCCAGGCTTTCGCCTAAACGAAGATTTAGAGTGGAGTCGTCGTCTCTTAGACCAATTACCATTAGAGAAGTCAGAGCTTGTAGTTACAACTAATCGTACGATTCTAAGAGGGGATGGCGGTGAAATGCTAGTTAAAATATATGAACCCGTTAAACGGAACCATGATAAACTTCCTGCTATGCTTTGGATTCATGGTGGTGGTTTTGTGATGGGACACCCTGCTATGGATGACCTTCTATGTGAACGCTTTGTTCAGACCGCTAACTGCGTTGTCGTCTCAGTTGATTATCGACTTGCCCCCGAGCATCCCTATCCAGCTGCGATTGATGATTGTTATGCAGGGTTAGTATGGATGACAACTGAAGCTCCTAAGCTAGGCATTGATAGTAAAAGAGTGGCAATTGCCGGTGCAAGTGGAGGCGGAGGGCTAACAGCAGCTCTAGCATTAATGGCTCGCGATAAAGGAGGGCCAGCGATTATATTCCAGATGCCACTGTATCCGATGCTTGATAACCGCAATACCACACCTTCAAGCTATGAGATTACAGAAAACCCTGCAACATGGAATAGAACAAATAACATAACAGCTTGGAATATGTACTTGGGTGAGAAAAAGAATGACAATGAGCTTTCTCCTTATGCTGTACCTTCGAGAGCAGACAATTTAGTGGGACTTCCTCCAATGTATACGTGTGTGGGACAACTTGATTTATTTCGGGATGAAACCATTAACTATGTAACACAGCTTGCTCAAGCAGGTGTAGACGTTGAATTCCATCTCTATCCCGGTTGCTTCCATTGTTTTGAAGTCTTTGTACCTGAAGCTGAGGTAAGTCAGCGTGCAAGTCAGAACTATTTAGATGCAATGGCTCGCGCTCTTCACCCTTAATCTACCTTACTGAGAATGTGAACTAGCCTTTATCATGATAAGGAGTTCAGTTGCAATCATAATTGGCAGGAGCATAATTTTCTAAATGAAGGTTGCTGCTCTTGGAATGTTTGAATATGAAAATTTAAAATGCGAAAATGCTTTGACGGTATTTTCGCGTTTTATAATTATAACAATTTAGTTATGATGACTTTGTTGATAAAAACTTCACAGCTATGCAAGTCCAATTCCTCAATTTATGGCTTTCAATGTTTTAAGGATTCATTTATGGCAAGTTTATCGTAAAATTAAATAATGACTTTTTTTATCATCAAATGAACTATGATGTTAAAATTACTATAAAGTGATCCAATCAGGAGGTGTAATCATTTGGAAGAAAAATATACTATAGGTGAAACAGCTAAAATAATAGGTTCTACTATAAAAACAGTTCGTTACTATGATGAAATTGGGTTGCTGAAACCTACAAGTTATACTGATGGTGGACATCGATTATACACGGTGAAAGATATATGGCGTCTTGAAATGATTACAAACCTGCGTTATTTGGATTTTGGAATTGATGATATAAGCAAAATGATATCTGAGGAGATATCAGTCACTAGAACACTGGATTGGCAGATTGAGTCGATGGAAACACAGGTTAATACGCTTATGGATATGATATCAATTTTGCGTCAAGCAAAGGAACATAATGGGGATTCATTGCAGTGTATTCATGATTTAGTGAATGCACGAACAATTAAAGCTGAAAATAAAAAACAATTTATCGATAAAAAAGTGCAAGAAATACAATTCTTAAATGGCATTCCAAAAGAGTGGAAAGATTCGTTTTTTTATTATTTTGACAAATACATTATTAATCAGGTGAAAGGCTCCGCCAAACAAACCGCTGCTTGGCATGAGTTGCAGGAGCTCATAAATGATCCGCAGTTTATAAAAGACCTGAAAAATACTGAATTTCTGTACATGAATATTGTTCATCAGCCAAAATACAATGCTACGACACTGGTCAGAAAGCTCGAAAACATCCATGATCGATTGAATAAGGCGTTGAAACAAAAATCGCATGCCAGCAGTCCGATTGTACAGGCCATTGTCGATGATACTGCTAGGCTGTATGCGAACTCAGAGCATTTGGACAATAAAGAAGATTACTTCCATTACTTTGTAAAATATATTCAAAGAACCAAAACCAAACGACTCGAACGATGTGAAACGTTATGTGCCATTCTAAGCCCACAATACTACCAACTCTCAAAAGCTAATCAATTACTATTTCAAGGATTAGAATGGCGACTTGAACATACGAAAAACTCAGAACGAGAATAGTTGAGGGCTAAACACCCTCAACTATTCTCTTTAGCAGTCAACCTTTCTGCAACGTAAACTCTGGATAATCCCCAATATTTTGCTCTAATAGTTTAAATGGCTGATGCTTTAAATAATGATTAAAGAAATCCAATGAATAGTCGTTAATCAAACGGTAAGCCTTTTGGATGTCGACCCCTTCCATCCGTTCATAAAGTGGTGAAAACAGATATAAATCAGAGAAACCCATATGCTTCATATCTTTAATCTTCATCCAATAGTTCCCACCCACAGTTACATACTCATACCGTGGTAGAGTTTCGTTTACAAACTCGATGAACTCCTTACCATCCGTTTCCTTCGCTTCTCTGATTGAGTCATCAGCACTCATCATCATAAATGGCTTCTTCAGCCCATCTGCAGGAACTCGGAGTTTTCCATATAGAACGCCGTCCATATTAAGAGCTGCTTTTATTCTTGAATCTGTCATTAGCATTTGGGTGCTCGTTGCCCCACCAAAGGAATGGCCAAACATACCTATATTCTCCATATCCATTCGACCTGTAAAGCGGTTTTCAGGATCGTTTTGCGCCAACTGCTCTACTTGATCCAGCACAAATTTAGCATCTTCAACCCAACCCTCATTTGCTTTATCTAAATATGCGATTGATTCCGTTTTTTGTGGGACGTAATTTGCTATACGACCATCAGAAAAAACGGAAGTAGTGCTACTATAAGTATGATCTATACCTACCACGATGTAGCCTTGACTGACTAGTTGCTCAATTTGAAAAGTGTTCTGATTTTTATGCCCACTAAAGCCATGAGAGAAAAGGAGTACCGGATAGGTTGTTTCCTGATTAGAAATCTCAGCGTTCTCAATAGCATGTGTCTTGACATAACCAAAATTTGTGAATAAAAACTTCGGTAAATTTAGAATTTTACTATACCCCTCTGCAAAAACAGCCCCATCGGAAATATAAGGAGCTGTATTACCTTTAGCATTTGTATTAGCAGGATACCAGATCTGTACCATTAATTCTCGTTTGTCGCCAGGCTCTGGTGTGAGAGTCTCTTCTCTCTGAGTATCCTTCCAATCGTAGGTGATCGTTCCAATTTTGTACGGACCCGCTGGTTTTTCAAAGGTAAATACCGGAAGAGCAATAGGCAGACTAACTGCTATAGCAGAATAAAGTACAGTTAATGTTGAATTCAGAACAACGCGTAATCGGCGCATACTTGATCGTTGTTCTTTTTGAATTTTCGGGTTAAAAAAGTGCCTTATCACAACAACAGCGAGGAAAAATAATGTCATCAAATAAGTCGGCATCATTTGCCACCGCATTCCTTCGATGATCCCATGGACAAGTAGAAATAGAATAGACATACTACCTGCTATCAGCATTCCTCGCCGTGACTTATTTCTACCACAAACTAACCAACCTAGTAAAACAATATTAAAAATGACATAAAACAATTCAATAGACCTCATAATAAAAACCTCCTTGTTTTTTTGAACTTGCTGATTCAAATCAAAGTGTATTACCTCCAGTAAGAGGAGAATCAAGCACTTAAGACAAAAAAACACTGACATTTTTTTAATTGTCCACCATTTTACAAATTTGAGGCTGTTTATTATTAAAATAAAAATTGAGAAGTTATAAAAAATTGTCTTTATAATATCAATAAAGAGCTATGAATATTTCACAGGTACAGGTTAAGTTATTTTAGAAGTTAGGAGAGGACAAAATGGATTCCTATGAAGTATCGACATTAAAAAAAGGCCTTTTGATTTTAGATATATTACGTCAAAAGCATTCTCTTACATTAACTGAAATTATGGAAGAATTATCAATGAATAAGACATCGGTTTTTCGCATGCTTTATACGCTAGAAAAAATGAATTATGTTCTTAAATATAATAAGTACTATCAATTAAATCCGCATATTTTCAGGGATGAGCACTTATATTGGCATAAAGATATTCAATGGGCGTCTCTCGTAGCGCCCTACCAATTAGCCCGCCAAGAAGAAATAACTACTTATATTGGTATTTTAGAAAATTATGAGATGGTAATAAAAAATGTAATTAGAGAGCCTTTTGAACAGCCTGCTTTTCATGCCATCAATACTCGGACACCTATGCATTCAAGCGCGCTAGGAAAAGTAGTGTTAGCTCATCTGTCCCCTACAAAACAACGTGAACTATTAAATAGTATTGAACTCAATACCTTTACAGCAAAAACCTTCTATGATTATGGTCTATTGATTCCTCATTTACAGGTTATTAAAGCTCAAGGATATGCTGTTGATAATGAAGAAACGAATGAAGGTAAATGTTGTATTGCCGTTCCGATTTATGTGAGTGGGGAAGTAATCGGTTCCATTGCTTTGTATGGTTCGACGAATCAAATAAAAAAAACTGCCATTCGGTCATTTGTCAAAAAGTTAGAAGTGGCAAGTCAGCAATTGACGGAAGAAATTCATTATCATTTAGCATAATGTTAAGGTCATTGGCAATTAAAATGAAATTGTTTCTATATATGAAACTAGAACGATGTTGGTAAAACATCCTTTTTACTCTATTCTGATTACAGAATAACGAGGAGGTAGGAATATGAAATTTCATACTTTTAAAAAAACAACTATCAAGATTTCCGAAATTGGTCTTGGGACGAATGCTGTGGGTGGACATAATTTATTTGAAAACTTAAATGAACAAGATGGGAAGGAACTAGTCTCAGCTGCACTTGATTTAGGGATAACTTTTATTGATACAGCAGACATTTATGGAAAAGGCCGTTCAGAAGAACTTGTTGGAGAAGTATTAAAAAAATACTCAAGGGAAGATTTCGCTTTAGCAACAAAGGGCGGCAGACATTGGCTTGAGGACGGTTCAGTAAAAACAGATAATCATCCGCAATATCTACGTGGTGCATTCGAAAATAGCTTGAAACGGCTACAAATGGATTATGTAGATCTTTACTATCTACACTTCCCTGATAATGAAACTCCTCTTGCGGAGTCAATTGGTGAATTGTCACGATTAAAGGAAGAAGGAAAGATCCGAGCAATAGGCATTTCAAACGTAACATTAGAGCAGCTTATAGAGGCAAATGTGCATAATGATATTTCTGTCCTACAATCTCCTTACAATATGTTAAATCGTTCAGGAGAACAGGATTTATTGCCATACTGTATAAAAAATGAAATTTCATTTATTCCATACGGTCCACTTGCATATGGTCTACTTGGTGGCAAGTATACAAAGGACTTTAAGTTGGGGACTGGAGACTGGCGAATTTCGAACCCTTTATTCCAAGGCGAATTATTTGAACATACATTAGTAAAAATAGAAGCATTAAAGGGACTTGCAGAGGAAAAGCAAACGACATTACCAAATCTAGCGCTTGCCTGGTTATTAGCTCAAGATGGCGTTGATGCCGTTATCCCAGGTGGGAAACATAAAAAACAAGTGGCTAACAATGTGAAAGCAACTGATATCCTATTAACAAACGAAGATTTAATGAATATAGAGAGAATTTTAATATAAGTTTGAAACCAAAAAAAATGCGAAAATGCTGTTAAATCAACATTTTCGCATTTTATTTTTAAACAGGACGTTCTAACGCAAATATATCACCAATTTTTGCATAATTTGAGCCAGCTAGTCTGCTAATTGCTTTTAGTTTTCTTGGATCAATTCGCCCTTCATTATAAATGGTTTCATCTATATGATATTGTACGACTTCACCAATGAATAAATCGCCTGTCTGCTCCGCACCATTCATCAATGGAATTGTCTGCACTAATCGACACTCCATACGCACCTTTGCCTCTTGAACTCCCGGAACTGCAATTTGTTGACTCTCTATTAGTGTAAATTGCGCTCTATCAATTTCGCTTTCTGTAACAGGTAAAGAAGCCGCTGTTTCATTCACCGGTTCAACATTATCCTCATCGACAATATGCACAACAAATTGCTCCTGATAATGGATATGTCTAGCTGTATCTTTTAAATGTCCATTAGGTCTTTGAATCGCTAAAGAAATCATTGGCGGATTTGATGACACGATATTAAAATAACTAAATGGTGCGCCATTGATGACACCTTGCTCTGATTTTGTTGTCACAAAAGCAATTGGTCTTGGAATAATACTTCCAATCAATAATTTATAGTTTTCACGTTCTGAATTTTTTGTAGGATCAATCGGAATCAAGCGACTCACCCCTCTTAGTCAAGCTCTCGTACTTTAATCGGAATTAGTGTGCTTTCTAATTGCTCTCGTTGTTGCTCATATTGAGATGGTAACATTAATTGGCTTCCCATCGTCTCCATTGTTTCGTCATGAGCAAATCCCGGAGGATCCGTAGCAATTTCAAATAAAATTTCACCAGGTTCACGGAAATAAATCGCATTAAAGTAATTACGATCTTTGACTTCCGTTACATGTTGACCATGATTCATAACATACTCTTGCCATTCTAAATGATCCGTATTATCTTGAGCTCTCCACGCAATATGGTGAACCGTCCCTACACCCATTTGTCCACGTTGTCCTACAACCACTTTTAAATCAACTGTGTTGCCAATCTCCGCATTAGCTTTAAAACGAGTATAGTCACCCTCTGTCGCTACTCTTTCAAGACCCATTACCTCTGTTAAAACTTTTGCAGTCTCTTCAGGGTGGCTAGAATATAAAGTAGCTCCACCAAATCCTTTAATGGCAACCTCTGACGTTACTTCTCCAAATGTCCAGTTATTTAATTCGCCTGCAGCACGGGCAACGAGTTCGATATGCAGACCGTGCGGGTCATCGAACTGAATGACTTGCTCACCAAAGCGTTCAGCTTTTTGGAAAGGAATCGAAAATTTTGCTAAACGATTAATCCAAAATGGTAGTGCCCCCTCAGGTACAACATACGTTGTGACACCAACTTGACCGTCACCAATACGCCCTTGATATGCATGGGCCCAAGGGAAGAATGTAATGATTGTTCCAGGTTTCCCACCTGCATCACCGAAATATAAATGATATGTGCCGGGATCATCGAAGTTTACTGTTTGTTTCACTAAACGCAAGCCTAATACACCTGCATAAAAATCAATATTCTCTTGTGGGTGGCCTACAATAGCTGTGATATGGTGAATACCTGCTGTATGTTTTTTCATGGTAACATGCCCTTTCCTGACTAATTTTTCTCTCCCACACTTTATCCAATTTCGTCCTATCTCAAACGCGTAGGCTTAACGAATAGTGTATAAAGCTTTTGACCATGGGATTACTTGATCTAACATTTGATTGACTGAATCAGTTTGTACAGCCTGTGGTTTAAAGTCTGAACCATTTTCAAAATCTGTGAATAATGATAATGCCGGGTGAACACGTACATCTGCGATTAAAAGCTCACCCATGATGCCACGTAAATGTTCTGCTGCACGAGCACCACCTACAGAACCATATGAAACGATGCCTGCTGCTTTGTTATTCCACTCAACACGTAAATAATCTAGTGCATTTTTTAGAGCACCTGTAATAGAGTGATTGTATTCTTGTACGATGAACACAAATCCATCTTGTTTAGCAATAACTTCTGACCAGGCCTGTGCACCTGAAGCATCTTGCCCAGGCTCTCCTAATAATGGCAATTTATAATCAGCGATATCAATCACTGTATAGTTTGCATCTCCTCGTTGATCTGCAATTTCCTTTACCCATTGTGCTACCTGAGGACCTACACGTCCCTCACGTGTTGATCCAATAATAATACCGATATTTAATTCTGCCATTACTTGTTCCTCCTCTTTTTTTGAAGAAAATAATTTATTCCAAAAACCCATTATTGTACCTCCTTACGAAAGCTAAAGGTTTGAATTCGTTTATCTTGAATTTAATTATCTTGAATTCGAGATAATAATAACACGCCTCTTTCCTAAACGTCAACACCTTTGTTTTACTAATTAAAAAAAGCAGAGGAATCTATCCCCCTGCTCTTGCTAAATGTCTATTAACTTGTGCTTTTAAACAGCTATATTGAGCATTATTTGTATCCTCATAAGCCTCTGCCCTATTCGAATCAATGTCTTGATAATCAATTTCAGATGAAAACTGCTCTTCCGTAAAATCTATTCTCTCTCCATTTATTACATTATAAAAGTGCCAGCCTTCATCCAAACATGTTTTCCTAATTTCTCCGCCAAGTATTTCTTGCACCACTAGAGAAGTAACACCACATTGTCCTTTTGCAGGATTTTCAACGCTCCATTTAGAGCTTGATTGAGCCGACCAAGATTGTCTTAAAGCATTTAATACGTTTTTCTTCAGGCTTGTCTCCTTAAAATGGAACGTCATCTATGTTAATAGGCGTTGGATTTCCTAGAACCCAATCTTCTTTAATAGCACCATAGACAATACTATCGGTCACTGTGCCGTCTTCATTTTCCCAGGCATTTCGTAAATAGCCTTCCTTCACAAAACCAGCTTTGCTAAAACATTTCCGCATCCCTATATTATCAACTCTTGTATAGCCTTCAATACGAATCTTACCCTTTACCTCAAATAGATACTCTTGTAACCACCGAAGTGCCATTACGCCATATCCTTTCCCCCTACAATTTGCATGTAAGCGGATATCAAACAGTGGGATGGTGTCACTGATATCATGAATAAAGATAATTCCTACTCTATCTCCATTTTCCAGTATCCAATATGTTTCACGATCATTCTCATAATATCCCTCTGCGAACGCTGCTCGAACGCTCTCTTCTTTAACATGCTGATTGGTGTGGTAAATCCATTTATTTTGGGTTAGTAAATGGACTAAGGCATCTATTTCACCCGTAAATAATTTGATTTCCATAAAGATCCCCTTTTTTATAAGTCCTCACATATATCAGAAAAGATAAAATTGGTTTTTGTATGTGCATATAGCTGTAAATCATCAATAAATTGCTCTACATCAGAAAAAGATTGAAAATGAGCCTTTAATAAAAAACAAGTTTCTCCTGATATTCGATAACAAAAATCTACGTTTGTAAATGTAAGGATATGTTCTTTAAAATCTGCATAGCGATTATTTTTAATCGTTGCCTCTATTATAGCTTCAATGGGAAAGCCTAGCGCCTTTGAATTTATGTCTAATGTATATTTCCTTATAACTTGCTGTTCCTCTAAATGTCGTACCCTTTCACGAACTGCAGGGGCCGATAAATGTACTCTTCTACCTAACTCACTCATAGAAATTCGGCTATCTTTTTTCAATTCTTTTAGTATTGTTTCATTAATGAAATCCATTGTAGAAAATTCCCTTCATTTTAAAGGAGAAAGAAATTATTTCCCTTCGAATTGGTATGTTAACAACACCATTCATATTTTACACTAATTATAGGAGGGAAAATTAATGACACTCATTCATTTATATGACAAGGGCTTAACGCCATTTCAACAACTTCTAGGCTACAATGAGGAAATACAGTCGCATTGGTTACAATTAGGGGAAACGGTCGAAAAGGACGGTCATTTATCTGCACATTTAAAAGAAGAGGTCCGAAAAACATTAGCACAAAAAAACGGTTGTCAATATTGTCAGGCGAAAGGTATACCTAACCCTCAACATTACGATGAGAAAACAGCCGTTTGTACAGGTTTTGCTGAGGCATTTTTAGTGACTAAAGGTCATACCGCACACTATGTCACCGCTGTCTTAAAAGAATATTTAACAGAGGCTGAAATCAGTGAACTACTGGCATTTATTTGTTTCACAACCGCACAGCAATACTTTGGGGCTCTTATGCAATTGAAATAACAATAGAACTAGAGACCCCTAGTTCTTATCCGTCTATTTCTTCCTTCTATCCGACTACTTCATTTTTTTATCGATTTCATGAGCAATATCCATAATCAATTTCTTACTTAGCTCTTCCTTCATATTGTTCTCAGCATCCACCATTACTTGCTCAATGAGACAACCTTCGTTATGAAAGGAATCCTCGTGGTCAGAGGAGCAGCTGAATAATGAGGTTTGTCCCTCGATTGCGTAAATCACATCTAAAAAGGAAACTTCTTGAGGACGCTTCGAAATGCGATAACCTCCATTGACCCCTGGATTCGATTCGATTAACCCCGCCTTTACAAGCTTTGTTAAAATTTTCGAAAGATAGGTTGGAGATAGTTTCTGCATGTCTGCTAGTGTCTCAACATTCATTGATTTTCCTTTAGGTGTATTCGTCAAAAACACCATTGTATGTAACGCATAGTTTGTTGCTTTTGAATATTTCATCATTCATTACCTTCTTTCATTAATTAAGGACTTTCATTATCTGCAATTAAAAAACATTCTACCATATATCGAGAAAAAAGCATGTTTAATAAAACACGCTTTTTATTTTTTAATTTTCTTGACCATAGCCCGCTTCCTCAGCCTCTGCATCTGCCTTCGTCACATGAATAGTCCCCGATGGATGATTGGGTGGCGCATAAATCGTGTAGAGCTTTAATGGTTCATTTCCTATATTCGTAATATTATGCCATGTCCCTGCGGGTACCATGATGGCCGTATCCTCAGAAACATTCCTTTGAAAGTTTAAATAATCCTTAGTCGGTCCCATTTGGGCAATTCCCTTACCCTCTTCAATACAAATGAATTGATCGACATGCGGATGCACTTCTAAGCCAATATCATCACCTACATCGATGCTCATCACAGTTACTTGTAAGTTTGACCCTGTCCATAATGCTGTACGGTAATTTCTGTTTTGCTTTGTAACGTCCTCTATGTCCACAACGAAAGGCTCTGGTCCATAATCTCTCCGCATATTACTTCTGGTCCCCTGCTCTAGCTGTGTTGGATAAGCCCAATAAACAGGGTGATAGCCATAATTATACACGGGGTAATTATGATAATAAGGGTAATGCATTGATCTCAATCCTCTCACATATGATAAACGTATAGTATGCAGACAATCGAAGGAATGTACGAATTCTAGCTACCTTAACTACAAGGGCGCTCTTTGAATATCATTATGAAAAAAGTGAGGTTTTTTGATGTATGAAAATTTAATAAAAAAGCTAGCTCATACCATATTGATTAAGTGGCATCCAGGATGCAATGTAAAGGATAGCTGGATAGCCGAAGCAGAAGCAGAGCTAGGATTTCAATTACCGCCCTCTTATTGCTGGTGGTTAATGAATTATGGCAATGCTCGACTAAATGGAGGAAACATTCTGACCGTCAGTCAACCTGAATACAGAGATATCAGCGATAACGACATTCTCTATATTCATCGTCTGAACTTGGCTGATGAAGATTGGTACAGAAAATATCCAAATAGATTGGACTTATTTGTCCCAGACGCAGATGAGCTTTATTTCTTCGATTTATCCGCAAAAGATAAAGATGGGGAATTTCCCGTCATGTGTTATGACCTAATGAATGACATGATTGATGAATACGCAGCTACATTCTCTGCTTTTCTTGAAAGATTACTTGATGAACATAGATCTTTTTAAAGGCCATTCACTACATAGATAATTCCCTTTGAAGACGCGTCCTAAATTTTTCGTCTGTAAGAAATTTCAATTGAAAACTATTCATGCTAGTAGATAATTTAATTTGTTGTATGGTATTTAAGTCGTTAGCAAAAAAGGCTATCTCCGTCTGATTCCCTTCCTTATCTTCCGCATAGGCGGCTAGTGTCATTACGAAGGCTGTTGACCCTCCTTTTTGACCTGCATGTGTAAGCCATTCTTGATTCCTAGGGTTTTGCATCAATTGTTCCATCACAGGATCTAAGTATTTATGTACATCTTCTGTAAAGTAATTTTTACTATTCAACTTTTCTAAAATAGAAATGTAGTCACTAGTAGAAGCCCTTATTAAACGATCAGACCATACCCTCTGAACATCCATATTGAGCATTTTTATGGCCTGAGCTTTCTCCTCTTTTGTTAAAGGTTTTTCTAGCCAATTCTCATGAATAGCCAATGCCCGCTCTCGATATTCAGCCATCCCCATATCGTTTAAAGCCGCTAGTGCTTCTTTTTTTGTTAAACTCTTTTCATCTCGCAATTGAATGGGGATGTAGAGAGCACTTGCGATTGGATAGAGGGGTTCATGACCCTTTACATCCAGTTGAGTGAGAACCTCATTAATAGTTTGGAGCCCTAGTACATGCATTAAATAATCTGTATTGGCATTAGAACTATAAGTAATCATTCCCTTTGCAACCTCGCTTAGCGGCACACTTTCCTTGCCATGGAGGTTTAACTGTGCTAGCCACGCTTCATGTGCGCCACCATCTGTTTTTGGGATATAAAATGTCTCTAATTCCTTTAAGCGAATTTGTTGCTGAGGATTGATATGTCCATCTGCGGCTTGTTGAGCATATGCGATCGCTACGATGATTTTCACCGTACTGGCTAATGGTAGCTGTTCCATGGTGTTTAGTTCCACCCAATACTGCTGATTGTGTTGAATGGCTACAGAAACATTTTTATCAGCTCTATGTTCCTTTATAAATTGAACAATATATTCTGGGTCATCCTTCTTAATCTCTTTTTGAAACTTCCAAAATACAATGCCTATGACAAACCCTGCACAAACTAAAAGGCCACCAGTTAGCCAAACCCACTTTTTCATAACGATCCCCCCTTTATGTTGTAGATGAATGAATTTAATCGGAGCGCTATTGCTCTATTTATAGCTTCAGTCGGCACAACTTCCATAATTAGGCAAACAAAATTCCTAAATTGGTTCAAAACAAATTGTAGCCGTAATGTCATTTCTCCCCCATTCTTCATCCCCGAAGGTAAGAAAAGGGTGTTCATCCAAGCATTGACGAATTTAGTCATCGATTCTTCTTGAGAAATAAAACAAATGCTAATGAAGCCAAAAAGAATAAACTTAGATAAACACCCGACAAATTAGCCATATATTGAATGTAATAATGAATATCCATTATTGTACCTTGTTGAAGCATTAAATTAGAAATAATTGCGGGACTTAATAACGAAATAACAGCGATCAAAATGATACTAACTGAAAAAATTCGTTTATCCAAAAAATCACCTCAAATTAGGTCATCTAATCATACTACTCTAATGAATTAATGAAGCTCTTAAAGTATTTATGCCATTTTCTAAGTATCCTTTGAGACAGGTTAATGTATAAATCCAGCCTTCTTTTTGGCCCATCATTTTCGTCACAATTTCCGGATCATGTGCGTTCAGTCCTGATTCCACTACCTCCATAATTGTCTCACCTTGATATTCCTCAAGAGTCATAGTAACAATTGTCACTTCACCATGCTCCTCTCCCCAAGAAAATACAATTTTTTTGTTAGTCTCTATTTCAAGTACTGAGATAATTCCTTCTGCGCTATACTCCTCGTATCTCAATGTAATCTTCTTTCCCTCTGCCCATCTTTCAGAGCTACTAGAAAACCAATAATGTCCGATTTCAGTAGGAGAAATAATAGCTTCAAAAACTTTATGAGCTGGCTGCTTGATTTTTAATTTAGTCGTCACATCTGTATTCAACATCGATCATCTTCCTTTTCATAGTGTCTATCTATCACATTCGCCAAATTTTCCCTTTCCCCTCTCTTTTATTAAAACTTTAATAAAAAAATGCGATTCCCCCTAATGGTAGAATCGCATCTTTACAGTTAAAATATCTTATTATTTTTTATTGTAAATTGTATGTTTGCTACATTTTCAATAAAATTTTTATCATGTGTCACGAAGATTATGGTTCCCTCATAAGCCGTTATAAATTGCTCTAGCGCCTCTAATGCTTGAATATCTAAGAAGTTGGTTGGCTCATCTAATAACAGTATATTAAAGCTTCCTAAAAACAGATAACACAGCTGGAGGCGTACCGCTTCACCACCACTTAAAGAGTTCACACCTTTTTGTATATCAGTTCCTACAAACTGCATGGAACCTAGAACGCTTCGTAAAAAGCCTTCATCGTAATCAGAGCGATTTTTTAAAAATTGGAGGACCGTTTCCTCACTTTTAAATTGGTAGTCCATTTGATGAAAATACCCTATTTTGGCCTTAGGGGAAATGGTTAACCCCTCCCCATAGTTTGCAATATGTTGTAGTAAAGTACTTTTTCCACAACCATTACTACCTGTCAGAGCAATTTTTTTACCCAATGGTATTTGAAAGCTTACGACATCCAATAGGGTTTTTTCTGGAACGTGTAAAGTGAATTGATCTGCCATAATCGGAAATTTATTGTGTAGTTCCAATGCCTTCGATTGTCGGAAAACTATATTTCTGTCTATCTGCACCGCATCCACTTTCTGAAGCTTCTCTATTCGCTGCTCTATTGCCTTGGCTGCCCGTTGTACGTTTTTTTGACTTGTCCCTTTGGACTTTGTCATAAACATGCGATTCGGCTTTGCATGAGCTTCTCTTTTTGACATGTTACCTGCTTGGGTAATTTTTTCAGCCTTTTTCATTTTATCTAAGGCAGCTTTTTCAAGACGACTTCTTTCTTTCAAGTATAAGTCATGCGCCTGACGTTGTTGATCTTGCTCCAGCTGTTTTTGCCAAGCATAATTACTATAATTTCCGGAATAAATGTTTACTGTGCCCCCATCAATCTCCCAAATTGTTGTGACCAATTCATCCAGAACCGCACGGTCATGGCTAATTAGTACGAGCGCACCATAGTAATAACGCAATTCATCCACTAGAAATGCAATACCCTCTTGATCTAAATGTGTTGTTGGCTCATCAATGAGCAGTGCTTCCTCATAGAAAGAAAATAATTGAGCTAACTTTAATCTCGTCTGCTCCCCACCACTTAGTCCTTCAAAATTTGTTGGAATAGCTAGTTTCCTTACTAACTGTGCCTCTGCCTCTACGAGTGTTGGTGCTTCCATTTGTTCAAAATAGCCAAAATGTACATGACTATCTACCATCCCACTTGTTGGCTGAATCTTACTAGCAAGTAACTTCATTAATGTACTTTTTCCAGCGCCATTTTTCCCAACGATACCGATTCGATCGAATTGATGAATGGCTAATTTTTCAATGTTTAAAATCTCTTTATCTAAATAATTGACAATTACGTGGTCTAATTCAAAGCAAACTTTTTCCATATGACTACCTCCCGAAATTAACTCATTTCGTATCGATAGCTATGGTACCGATACGAGCCTCTAGTTAAAGCTCGTATCAAAAGAATAATAGCATATGCATGATTTCTTCCTCCTTATTGGATAAAACAAAAAACCACAGACAATTTGCCTGTGATCCAAGTAACTAGGATATATTAGAGAATAAGCCTCTTTAAATAAAGGCGTGAGCTGTTCTTTTTCTTATGCAATTGAAGATGATTAAAAAAGGACAGACTATCCCATATACTCTGGCTTCACAAACAGAGTTTTTGACCCTATTCAGTTATTGGCTCAAAACGGTGCGACGTAGTCTCATTGAATATGTCATTTTTTAATAATCCTCCTTAAAAGTATTATGACTATTATAAATATTTATTCTAATTAGTCAAGGTCTTCTAGTCTAAAGACATACAAAAAAAGGTCGATATATTCTAAATGAATATTACAAAAAAAGTATATCATTTGGTGAAAACCTGATATAGTATGGATTTAAGAAAAAATCTAATTTGATATGGTGGTGTTATGTGAATGAAAAAATACGTAATAGATATTTTAATGATTATGCTTGGATCACTGCTTTTTGCCCTAGCAGTTAACTTATTTGTTATTCCAAATGATTTGGGTGAAGGTGGCGTAACGGGCTTAACGATTATAGCTTATTATCTTTTCGGATGGTCTCCGAGTATTGTCAGCTTTATTATGAATGCGGCTTTACTACTAGTTGGCTATAAATTTCTAAATAGACAAACAACTATTTATACGATCATTGCGGTCTCATTCCATTCTTTATTTTTACATTTAACAGAATCTTGGTCGATTTCCTCAAATGAAATTATCGTAAATACGATTTTTGGTGGAGTATTTGCTGGGGTCGGTATTGGTTTGATTATTAGAGTCGGTGGTACAACTGCAGGTTCTACGATTTTAGCTAGAATCACTAACAAGTACCTTGGCTGGAGTATTAGCTATGGACTTTTATTCTTTGATTTAATCGTTGCTTTTTCATCTTATTTTATCATCGGAGCCGAGGCATTAATGTTAACAATAATCATGCTTTATGTTGGTACTAAGGTGATGGAGTTCGTTATCGAAGGGGTTAATCCTAAAAAAGCAGTTACAATCATCTCTAAAAAACCAGAAGACATTGCTGGACAGGTAACTGCTTATATGAACCGCGGGGTTACGGTACTTTCCGGTCATGGCTATTATACAAAGGAACAAAAAGAAATTTTGTATATCGTCATTAGTAAGCAAGAAGTTGTAAAGCTCAAAAAAATTGTCAAAGAAGTCGACAAGGATGCCTTTATTGCCATTCATGATGTAAGGGATGTTTTTGGAGAGGGCTTTATTGAATTAGCCAAATCTTAAGATAGTAAAACACCTTTTGTAGGAAAACAAAAGGTGTTTTTTTATTCACCTATTATCAATCTGTAAGGAGCTATCAATAATGCTATCCAATAGGGCAGAATAGCTAATTCCTGCAGCAAGGGCGCTTTTTGGTAGCAGGCTATTTTGGGTCATGCCAGGTAGTGTATTAACCTCCAACACATAAGGAACACCCTCCTTAATTAACATATCTACTCTAGCATACACACTACATTTTAAAGACTTGTAGCTGGTCATCGCAGCCTTTGCCACACGGTCATGAATCGCAAGTGGGAGTTCCACAGGCTCCTCTATTGTAGAAGCATCATCATATTTCGCCTGGTAGTCAAAAAATACTGCCGTATGTTTGATTGAAAGGACTGGCAATAGCTTATCATTGAGGATTGGGCATGTAATTTCGTCACCAATCATGTACTGCTCAATAATGATTTCCTTATCCCACTTCAATACCTCTGTAACAGCCGTCAATAAGGCCGTTCGATCATGGACAATTTGAACACCTACACTAGAGCCACCAGCATTTGGTTTAACGACCAGCGGATAACCCATCAGCTCTATGTCCTGTAATGGCAGTTCCTCCCCCTTTATGAGATGCATCCAATCTGGCGTGGCGATTCCTTCATAGCGCAGTATTTTCTTGGCCATATGTTTATCCATGCATAAGCTACTTGCTAGAAGACCACTTCCTGTATAAGGAATACCCAATGTTTCTAATACACCCTGAATCGTGCCATCCTCTCCAAACTTACCGTGCAGTGCTAATAAAGCTACATCGATACCTTGCACTTTTTCTATTACCTCTTGATGGTCTTCCAATACTATTTCAACAACATCGTATTTTTGTTTATTTAAATGAGCGACCATTTCCTTCCCTGTCATAATCGAAACCTGCTTTTCAGAGGAGGTACCGCCCATAATTACGCCAACTTTCATCTTTTCAACCCTTTCTATCATTTCTTAATGTATCCCCAATAATTTGAATACCTCGGACAATATCTTCTTCTGATAAACGGGAAAACCCTAGGCGAAATGTGTTTTTACCAAGACCATTTGTATAAAATACATCTCCTGGATAGAACACCACACCTTCGTCATAACATTTTTCTAATAAACTGCGAGCATCTATGTCCTCTTCTAGTTCAATAAAGAGATGCAGTCCCCCATCCCCTCTGATTTTACAAAAGGGAATATACTGCATACAGGCTTGACGAGCAAGCTCATACTTTTTCTTATACACAGATCTTGCTTTCTTTAAATATTTTTCAAAATAACCATCCTGTAAATATTGATATAACACTGCCTGATCCAGTGTCGATGTATGAATTGTCCGCGCTCTTTTCATGCTTTCTAGGCTAGCAATTAGCTCCTTATCTGCTAAAATCCAGCCAACACGTAAGCCTGGGAAAAGGATTTTAGAAAAGCTACCAATATAGACAATATTATTACCTGAACCACTAAATGCGATTAGTGGTGCCAAATGAGCGCTTGAATACCTTAATTCCTCATTAAAGCCATCTTCTACAATAGGTATTTGATAGTTGGAAAAAAGCTGAAAAATAGCATTCCTCTTCTCAGAGGAGGTGACAATTCCTGTTGGATTATGATAGGACGGGATGAGATAGGCAAAATCAAAATCCATTTTGGCTAATGTTTGTTCTACCTGCCCCATGTCAATGCCATCATCGCTCATATCAACGCCATGTATTTCTAGCCCATGTAAACGAAAAAGCTTCAATGCTGCGTGATGTGTAGGATTTTCACATAGAACACGCCCAGATTTTTTAGCTATTGAGGATAATAAAATATCGAGTCCCTCCGTAAAGCCGTTAGTAATTAAAATATCTTTATTAGAAATATCTACACCCTTCATTTCCATATAGCGAAGGAGGTAATCAATTAAAGGTTTGTACCCTTTTGCATAGCCATAATTCAAGACAATATCGCCTTCAAGGGACATACGTGTAAGAAAAGCCCGTTTGAAATTTTCAACATCAAAAAGCTTTTCTTCCGGAGCAATACTAGTAAAGGAAATCATCCCTTTTTGCCACTGAATATCTTGTCGTACTAAATCGATTTCATCTGCTAATAAAGTTGCTGTATTCAGCCTATTTTTCCAGTCAAGTTTGGTAGGGGACGTTTTCAAAGTAGTAACCTTTCCTACAAAGTTCCCTTTTCCTTTCACTGCATAAATGATGCCGTCCTGCTCTAGCTCAGCATATGCATTCAGCACTGTATTTCTACTGACTGCTAATAGCTTACTAAGTTCACGCGTAGATGGAAGCTTTTGATGTTCTAACAGATGCCCTTTGACAATCATGTCTTGAACATAATCCTTCAATTGCACATAAACAGGTCGATCATCTACCATCTTAAAATCATTAAACAATCCCTGACCCCCTTGTTTCATTCTTGCATAACGAGAGTGAACTCAAAAGGTCCACTCATTATGTAATTTCCGATTGTAGTGGTTGTTCTTCTTTCTATCTTATTTCAAAATTATTATACGTATCAAACGTGAGGAGGATCGTTCACAATATTAACAATGTGGCACACTATGATAAGGATCGTAATGATTTATTTAAGCTCCAACTGTTTATAAGGAAATCGAGGTTCAACCAACATTATCGATTGTCCATCAGGTCAACAATGAGCGGGTGAGGCAACGGGTACATACGGCATTTTTGTTGCAAAGTAATCGACCCCACTATTGCCAAAGGGTACAATAATAATTTAGAGGTGGTTCATGACCAATTTGTTTTATGAGAAGGACAGTACCACTTCCAATTCCAGATGAAAGAGTGATTGTCATGATTAATGGAGGTAGACTCTTACAACATCTTCAAGACTTAAGCCAAATCGGCTGCAATGAAGCGACAGGTGGGATTAATCGCTTCTCCTTTACACCAGTAGAAAAACAGGCTATTGAGCTAGTGACCATTTATATGGAACAGGCTGGCATGAAAGTAACGGTTGACGCTGTTGGAAATCTCATTGGTACTTATGGTGAGGGCGATGAAACCATTATGCTAGGCTCACACATTGATACAGTACCAGAAGGCGGCAAATACGATGGAGCCTTAGGGGTATTGGCAGCTATTGAAGTTGTAAATAGGTTGTATGAGCAACAAATACTACCCTCTAAAAAGATACAAGTTGTCGCTTTTAAGGATGAAGAGGGAACGAGATTTGGCTTTGGGCTACTTGGTAGTAGTGCGATGGCCGGGCTTTTAATGGAGGAACAATTACAGCACACAGATGAGGCTGGCATGTCCATTGAAGAAGCTATGAAGGAATTCCAATTGTCGCCATATCCTTTAGTTAATGCTCAACGAAATGACATTAAAGCTTATTTAGAAATGCATATTGAGCAAGGCAAGGTGCTAGAAAATGAAGGTTTACCTGTCGGTGTTGTAACAGGTATAGCAGCTCCTGTATGGTTAGAAATTACTGTCACTGGCGTCAGTGAACATGCTGGTGCAACACCTATGCCCATTCGGCAGGATGCTCTAACTGCGGCGAGCGAGATGATTTTAGCGATTGAACGACTATTAAATGACACTACAGATGCCGTTGCAACGGTCGGCAAGCTTACTGTGTCCCCGAATGGAACAAATGTAATTCCAGGCAAAGTTACTTTCTCAATTGATCTACGAGATATAGACGAACAAAAAGTGAGATCACTAGAGACTACGATTTTGCAGCAACTACAACAAATTGCAGGCCGAAGAAATGTTACATTGGCTTCGAAAATATTACAGCGCATTAAACCTGCAAAAGCAGATGAGAAGCTACAGCAACAACTTGCCATAAGTATTGAAAAGCAAGGGATACGTCCCTATTCTCTTATAAGTGGTGCAGGACACGATGCCATGAATATGGCTGAAATCGCTCCAATCGGAATGTTGTTTGTCCGCTCAAAAGACGGCATTAGCCACAATCCCTTAGAATATAGCTCCGATGAGGACATCATTATTGCCACAACTATTTTTTATGATGCTGTCGTCGAGCTCACTAAATAATTCACGATAATAGAAGAAGCC
This sequence comes from Lysinibacillus sp. GW247-5R2A, assembly GCF_059424475.1. Classification (NCBI taxonomy): domain Bacteria; kingdom Bacillati; phylum Bacillota; class Bacilli; order Caryophanales; family Bacillaceae; genus Lysinibacillus; species Lysinibacillus sp. GW247-5R2A. The sequence goes on from NZ_JBWKZL010000008.1 coordinate 222,481, forward strand.
ATTCCCTAGTTTTTTTAGAATGGCTTTCTAATATTATTTTTTTTGGAATAACCCTACTATAAAACCTTCTAATCCAAAATGCGGATCTACTGTAGACATCGGTACCATTTTACGTATTTCAATTTCATCCAAAAAATTAAAAATTTCCTGTAGTTGACCTTTGGTATAGCCAAGCCCGCCCTCTAAACTGCACGTTAAATATACTTCCTCATCTGTCAGGGCTGAGCCACCGTATGTACCATTCTCCTCAAATGAACATAGAGCAAAGTATCCATCCTGCTTTAATAACCTATTAATAATCTCTATATAACTAACACGACGATGTGGTGCTATATGATGAAAGCATCCCGAATCATAAATAAAATCAAAGCTTTCCTGTTGAAAATCTAAATCAAAAATATTAGCACATACTAATTCTACATGCACATCTTCTTCAGATATTCTCTTTTTTGCCCATTCCAGTGCATTTTCTGATAGATCCACTCCAACCACTGAACATCCCTTTTTAGCTAAATAGATAGCATTACGCCCTGCACCACAACCTAATTCCAAAACTCTACTCGGAAAAATCATTTCCTTTTCACAATAGTGTACTAGATTTTCATCAGGCTTATTAACAAAGAAAGGAATCTTTCGAAATGTATCATCATAAAAATTATTCCAAAAATGTTGGGGCTCCCGTAGTAAATGATCTAGTAAAATAAGCAAATCTTCATTGGATTTAATTAGCATTCCACACCTCCTCGATTTATTCTTATTAAAGCTTCATTATATAGGAGAGGATACATACCCAGCTAGTTTCAAAATAACCAATATACTCCATTTATTCAAAAAAAGCGCTTCTCACTTATAAGTTTTTATTACTTTACTGATAGTGTCACTTCTAGTTCAGGAATATATTGGATGATCGGTTCATTATTCTCATCCATTTGAAAGCTTCCTTTTGGATGCTCCTTAAAAAGATGGATATAAGGCTTGATCGTTATGGATGCTGGTACAGATTCAAAAGGAGTAAAGCGATGATCCATAATTTTTTCACTTCCATTGGTCTCATGCCAACCATTCCCACTAATTAGTGCAAGTTTACGCCCTTGCTCATCAAAAATATCTATCCCCATTGTTAACCATGGCTCAATAAAAGTGGAGTTGTCTGTCAATATGGTTCTCGTCGTTATATTGGTTGTAATAGGGGTAATCTTGACCTGTTCAACTGTAAAATAAATATTATTATAATGTCGATTTACATTTGGCTGTAAAGTCACATAGTCTGCAATTTTATTTTTCACAGGAATATCAATCTTTAAAGGAGCCTGTATGCCTGTAATAGTTGCATATACTGTTAAATCGAATTGCTCCGGGAAAGGTCGTCCTCCCTGATTGCTCTTATCCGAAAACTCAATTATTGTAGAATCCTTATCTTTTCCTGGGTGTAGAAAGATCCCAATATGATTCGACTCACTAGGAGCAAAATCATCGATAGGTGTTCCATTAATAAACAATTCAATATTGCCGAGGCGCTCCATTAATGTCTCCGTTTCACTAGCTGTTCGAGGTCGCTCTACCCCAATCGAGACACGTGTACCATCATACGCTACCTCCGATACACTTAATGTAAATCCATCGTGACTGACACTTGCATTAGGTTTCGTTGAAAGCCCCTTTTCATCAGCTGTTTTCAGACCAAGATCACCAGCTAGACTGAAAATAGAGGATAATACAGGAACTTGTTTTATGGTTGCTGCCATTGTAGGTGAAATGAAGGGCGTGATTAGTAGCAAGCATACGATTACGGTAGCCATAGCCTTCACTATCAACACATTATGAGGCTTCTTTTTATGGGTAATCAATTTTTTAGAATCATGGTCATATTTATACATAACACGGTCAACTAAATCAATTTCTACAGGCGTTTCTCGGATGTACTTCTTTAGCTTGTTCAATTCATCATCCTTCAGTTTTGATCGAACGCTCATAATATCCCCTCCCTTGCTTTTTTTCTTTCAACAATTTTTTTCGTAATCGTTCATATTTTTTGCGTACAGTAGCTGGTTTCAAATCCATGATAGAGGCAATTTCATCAAAGCTATACTCTTCAATAGATCGAAGTAATAAAATTCTTTTTTCATCCACATTTAATTTCTCTAATAACTGATGAATCGAATCCTCGTAATGATAGGATCCATATGCTTGCTCGACCATTTGCTCCTTTTTAAACCCTGTCCAAAATCTAAAGCCCTTATTTTTCTTCTTCAGTAGGTCGATACAATGATGATGAGCAATTTTATAGAGCCACGCTGAAAATGACACTGAGTAAGAGAATTGGCGAATATTCTCTAAACCTTTTATAAAAACATCCTGTGAGGCATCTTCAGCTTCTTCTTTGTTTCCTAATAGGTAGTAACAGTAAAGATAGATTTGTTTTTGGAAGCACCGTATGATTTCCGTGTAGGCATGAGTATCCCCTGCCTGAACTTGTTTAACTACCTCTTTTATTAGTAACGTTTCCTCTGTTTTAGTTGATATAGTCACAAGCTTCCCTCCTCTCTATCTGTATAACTAAATTCACTACCGTTTTGTGACAGCAAAAGAATAAAAATTGGTGTTATAATATATAATTTCTTAATTTAATAACCCTTCCCCAACCACATGGCATTGAACTGGTTTCATTTTACCAAAAGGAATATATTTTCTTTTTAAATGTTATAGTGTATTAATGGATATTTTTTCTATAATTATGGAGGTGCACTGAAATGGAAGACATTTTAACGATTACAAATTTAACAAAAAGTTATGGAAACAAGGAAATATTAAAAGGAATAAACCTCCATGCAACTAGAGGAGAAATTATCGGATATATTGGTCCAAATGGTGCTGGTAAAAGCACGACTGTTAAAATAATTTTGGGGCTTGAAGGTGATTATGGTGGCGAGATTAAGCTCTTTGGTGAAAGCATTGGGCAAGATCAAATAGACTATAAGCGGAGAATTGGTTACGTTCCAGAAATCGCTGATGTTTATGACAACTTAACAGGTTATGAATATTTAACCTTTATCGGTCAGTTATATGGGCTAGAGCTAGAGGAGGCAGCTGACAAATCGAAATCGCTCATGGAGTTGTTTGGAGTGGGTGAGGCATACCATTCTAGAATTTCCTCGTACTCAAAGGGCATGCGACAAAAACTATTAATCATTGCTAGTCTTATACATAATCCAGACCTATTATTTTTAGATGAACCGATCAATGGCTTAGATGCAAACAGTGTAATGATTTTTAAAGAAATTTTAACGCAGCTCGCAGCCAATGGAAAAACAATATTTTACTCATCTCATATTATGGATGTCGTCGAAAAAATCAGTAGCCGCATCATCCTGCTATATGACGGCAACATAGCAGCGGACGGAACTTTTGCCCAATTACAAGCTGGTAACACGGAAGGAACGCTAGAAAGGATCTTTAATCAGTTAACAGGATTTCATGAGCATCAGGAAATTGGTGAGAAATTTGTAGCCATCGTTCGAGGAGTACAATCATGACAGATTTTAAAACACTCCAATTGCTTGATTTATTCCGCTGGCTCTTTGTAAGAATTGGTATTGATTATGACCTAATGAGAAAAATCCTTCATATCAAATTAACAATGGATGAACGTAAAGTACCCACACTATTTAATCAGAACAAAAAGAAGAACAATCAAAAATATGGCTATATTAAATCGCTATGGATTTATGTTTTATTCGGCCTTATACTAATCCCACTCATGGGATTTGGTCAAAACTTTTTATTTCAAATGAGTATTGCGTTTGCCATGATCATTTTTTTAATTATGACTTCATTGATTTCTGACTTTTCCTCAGTACTCTTAGATGTACGAGACAAAAGCATACTATCAACTAAGCCGATTTCCGCTAGAACTATTAACGCAGCAAAATTTATGCATATTTTCATTTACTTGTTCTATTTAACAATTGCCTTAACAGGCATCCCTTTACTCGTCAGCCTTTTTACGCAAGGAATTGTATTTTTCCTTTTAACCGTTCTAGAGATTATATTCATTAATTTATTTATTGTAGCGATCACTGCCATTTTATATATTGCCATTTTACGCTTCTTTGATGGTGAAAAGCTGAAGGATATGATCAACTATGTACAAATTGCCTTATCGTTAATGCTCATGATCGGCTATCAGGTTCTGATTCGCTCCTTTGAATTCGTTAATTTGGATATGACGGTGTCATTTCATTGGTGGAGTCTCTTCCTAATACCGATGTGGTTCGCTGCACCCTTTAACTTATTACTAAATGGGGATACTTCGTTATTAACAGTACTATACAGCATCTTTGCTGTAATCATACCGCTACTTTCGATTGGGTTATATATTAAACTCATCCCAACCTTTGAACGTAACCTTCAAAAGCTATTAAGTACAAGTAAATCAAAAAAAGAGAAGAACAATCGACTGAAGGTCCTTTTATTAACGCTGCTATGTAGAACACATGAAGAAAGAGCATTTTTTCGTTTCGCCTCTCTTATGATGAAGCAAGAGCGCGAGTTTAAGCTCAAAGTTTACCCTTCTTTAGGTTTTTCATTTATTATCCCATTTATTTTTATATTTACCTTTAGCGGATCCGAAAAAATGGATTACGCTACTAGTACGAGCTACTTAAATATTTATTTTAGTATGATGATTATTCCAGCTGCTGTACTTTTACTTGGTCATTCGGCTAAATTTAAAGCGGCGTGGATTTACAAAATACTTCCGTTAAAAGATTATACGAATTTACAAAAAGGCAGTTTAAAGGCATTTTTAATCAAATTATATGTCCCATTGTTTTTAGTGCTAAGTTTGGTCTTTAGCTATATATACGGTATTCGAATTATCCCCGACCTACTAGTAGTTTTAGTGACAAGCTGGATATATACACTGTTTTGTTTCGTAACGATCAGCAATAAAATACCTTTTACCAAACCATATGATGAGGTTGGAGATGTTCAAGGCTGGAAAACTTTTTTATTGTTTATCCCTATAGCTATTTTGGCAGGTCTACACTATTTAATTGCCAGTCAAATAGCATTCGGACCTACTATTTATTTCATAGTGCTTTTTTTCATCAACATGCTTGTATGGAAATTGGCTTTCAAATGACAAAAACGGCTCGAGTCCCAACTTATATGGGACCGGCCGTTTTCTTTTAAAACGCCTTGCGCTTATAAATCCTTACCGAGAGCATCCATGAGCCTATATAGAGTACAACGATTAGTAATGAGATAATAAGGTATAGTTGTAGTTCCTGTACAGTCATGAAATTTTGTACAACGGTTCTTATTTGTTTATTTAAGTTAGGGACAAAATAATTAATGATTACCATATAAACTCCAAATAATCCCATGATAGCAATAGTTAAATACTTTGTTTTGAATTTATAGGACATCGGTAAAATAAACGAAATGACAATCATAACGAGGCCCATAATCAGTACTATTTCTTTCCATAATACAGCAACCTGATTCCCATTTAAAAGAAAGTCGAACAAATACGTAAGGAACATAAAGAGCCCTGTAAAAATTAAAGCTCCAATATATTTTGAACTAACAATTTCTTTTCTTGTATACGGTAATGAGTTAAGTAAAATATTTGCATTATCTTTTTCATCATTCGAAAAAGCACTTAAAACAAATACGATACTATATATAAATACTATATATACAGACGGAACATTGACTATTAAATAAAGGATAATAGTTGCTATGTAGAATAGTAGGATGTTTTTTTGAATTAAAATATCTTTTAAAATAAGGTTCAACATATCCTTACCACCCTTTCTTTGTATAATACATAATGTCTTCAAGCGTAGGCTTTTCAACCACCACTGTATCGCCAAATATAGTAGCTGCTCGATGTTTATTAGCCGTTAATGCTTCAAAGCCTCTGTTTGTTTTACGAAGGGCGACGAATTCCTGCTCCGTTTCACGATCTAATAAATCCAAGCTTCCTTTAACAATAGCGTATTCCTCTTGAATTTTATAAAACTCCTTTGTGAAAATATGCTCGCCATTATGAATAAACGTTATATAATCTGCGATGCGATCTAAATCTGTCGTAATATGTGTGGAGAAAAATATAGTTTTGTCTCCATCTTGCATTAACTCATGTAAAATATTGAGTAATTCTCTGCGAAAAATCGGGTCGAGCCCCGACGTTGGTTCATCCATGATGATTAATTCAGCATGATGTGCTAACGCGATGGCTAAGGATGCTTTCATCTTCATCCCTTTAGAAAAGGTCTTCATATTTTTGTTCAAGGGTAGCTCAAACTGTTCCACATAATGCTGAAATGCCTTGTCATCCCATCTTCTATAGGCAGGTTTAATAATCTTTTTCATATCCTTGAGTGTGATATTTTCATAAAAGATATTCTCATCATAAACAAAACCGATACGTTCTTTTATTTCTTTTTCATGTTTCTTATAACTTTTACCGAAAATAGAAATAGTCCCACTATCCTGCTGCAATAAATTCATAATCATTTTAATGGTCGTTGATTTTCCTGCACCATTCCCTCCAATAAACCCTGTGACAAACCCTTTTTTAACATGGATTGAAAAATCCTTTATTTGAAAACCATTAAAGGACTTTTGTATATGCTGTAATTCAATAACATTTTCCATTTATTCATCCTCCGTATACAATAAAGTAAGCATAGCCTTTAACTCTGCTAAACTAATATCCATTTCCTTCGCATTTTGAATCGCCACCAACAATTTTTCCTCAATGGCCTTCATTTTTCTTTCCTTCATCATTTCTGAATTTTGTTCAGAGATAAATGATCCTTTCCCAACAATAGAATAAATAAATCCATTTTTTTCAAGCTCTTCATATGCCCTTTTCGTTGTAATGACACTAATCTCTAAATCTTTGGCAAGTTGGCGCATGGAAGGCAATGGCTGCCCCTCTTCTAATTGCCCTGTTAAAATTAGCTTTTTAATCTGAGCATATATCTGCTCATAAATAGGCTCTTTAGAACTGTTCGAAATAATAATTTGCATGCAAATACCTCTTTTAAAATATTGTATATATACTTTATATACAATATATACACATAGATACAAATATGCAAGTGAAATTTTCCTTTTTGTAAAATAAAAATAAAAGCATATAGCCAAATGAATGACTACATGCCTTTTCAATTTAAAATTTAAATGCAACTACTTCTTCCTTACCGCTTTGCATATTTTTTATTTTATACATATTTTGCGTGACCTCATCTTCTCCTAGGACGATAACATGTGGTGTATTTAGAAAATTTTATAAAAGTACATTTTTTAATTTTTCTAGTACCTCTAACACATTCACCAATTCCTCATCCGATAGATGTGCTTGATATTTTTCAGTGATTTCTTGATTAAACGCTTCACCTTCCTGCTTATACAGCAAACCTTTCTCACCTAATTCAATCGAATAGCCACGCTTATCATCGGCATGCTGCCTTTTTATAATATAGCCATCCTTTTCAAGCTTTGCTATCTGCTGGCTCACGGCACTTTTGGTAATCGTCATTTTCTCGGCTATTTCTGATGGTGAAATGGAAGGATGACGAATCACTAATGCCAATAGAACCGCTTGCTGATTATTTAAATTGAACTTCGTATAGTCTCTTTCCATTTTCTCAAGAACAATCCAAATATCTTCAATTGTATGATTAATTTGCTCTGCTACATTGTTAGTCTTCATTTTTTTGAGTATCACCTTTTTCACGCCATTTTTTAGGATTAAGATAGCTTTTAAATTTGTTAGCTACTTCTTTCCCGACAAGTAAAGCGCCCAACCAAAATAAGATTTCAGCTACAATGATGCTGCCTGGAATAATACCTGCTTTTACTTTCGTAGGAATAGGTGTGAATGGTGTAATAATTGGAATTAACCACAACGAAAGTGAAAAAATAATAATCCCGATACCCAATTTATAGGAAATGGACTTTTGTTTTTCGATAGAGGGCATACAATGATTCTCCTATTTAATAATTTAGTTAAGTTAACTTAACTATATGTTAAATATTATTGTAAGTAAAGCAATTATGGACATAATGAGTAAAAAAGCCCATCTATTTGAGTTTTGATTGTCCAAATAGATGGGTTAATTTGCATCCTTATTCTCCTATTATTAGAGGTATACGGAGTTCTTCATCAGGTTGTTGCGTTGTATAATTATAAATATAAATATCAAGCTCTTTCTCCTCAAAATTTTTATATTCATCCATTCGCTTATTATTATTATCACCAAGTATACCTGCAAATATTGGCATACCATAGTTTCGATCTTTATGATCAAGATAATAGGTCTGAGTGACACCGCCAAATGTAGGATCCGAGCTAAAGGATTCAATATAAAGATTATTGTCCTTCATGTAGTATGTCCATGTAATTGGATATTCTCCAACCATCGACGTTTTACTTTGAGGTTTCTCTGTTATATCAGTTAAGCGTATCGGTTGTAAATCACCATCTACTATATCAACACGATGTTTAGCAACCAATGTCATTGTTTTATCCACCAACGAGGAAACATCTACCCCCGTCAGTTCAAAACGGAGCTCTGTTTTATAAGGATCGTTTTCTTCATCCCATCTACCTCCCTCTAAAGGTACTCCCCCAATATTTAGCTGATAATCTTTGTAAGGAATATGTGCATACTTCTCTTTATGTTTCAGTATTAAACGTACTTGTGTTGGTGTAACTTTGATTTCATGAATAACTGTTCCATCAGGTGCATTTTCTAATGGAATATTAACAACTTTTTTAAAAGATCCTTTTTTCAATTTTTCCTTGGACAAATTCATATCAATACTCCAAGTATTTTCTGTAATACTTAATGTATGTTCGTATGTTAGATTGAACTGTGTCCCTTTCGCCCGTAAACTTTCTGAGGAGAAAATTTGCTGACTAAAGTATTTACCTGTAGCTCCTGGTGTTCCAAAGACTGGTGTCCCCACGTCTTGAATAGGCTGGTTCTTATCATTGACTGCTTGGATACGCAACCATTTATCCTTCATGTTTGAATCTGTAAACGTAACAGCCGAGTGAAGCATTACTTTTCCCTCTGGTTGCTCAAATATTTGTAATGTGACATTATCAATTCCATCCTTTTGAATGGCGAAATGCTGCGTATTAAAATCATTAGGATTATAACTAATAAATTGCTCCTCATCACCTATCGCATAAATATTCTTTATTGAAAAATTAATATCTGATAGTTGATCCTCTGCAACCCAGTCTGTCTCGAAATATCCTTGGAATAGACCAAGATCTTCATTCCATTGATGTACATAATTCCCTTTAATCAAATCACCCTCAAAGTTTTCAAATCCAATTTGATCAAATCTAATATTATTTCCATCCCAAGTGGCATCAGGCTTCAAACTATATAGAAGGAAAGTTCTATTATCATCAATAAATGCTGTGTGTACCGTTAACGTAAATCCGTCCTTCGTAATGGATTGCTCAATCGTCTGGCCTAAGCCTTGTGCTAATGCTGATTGAATACCCGCTCTATATGAAAGGATGTTTGTCCAATCATAATTTAGGGCTGCATAAACTGGTGTGGCCATTAGCGCGACAGCTAGTCCAGCCACCAAAGCGAATTTCTTTCTTCTGCGGGGGCGTTGTTCAATCGTTTCACCCTCAGCAAACTTTAACTCATCTTGTTCAATAGAGCTCCACATTTGTTCAAAATCAGGATATACCATATTATGATCTGCCTTCATCCCTTTTTTCAGCTTCTGTTCAGTGCGTTCCAAATTGATTCTCTCCCTTCAACCATAGATGTTGATTTTGTTCCAATTTTTTGCGCATTATTTTTAATGCTTTATGCAGCCTCGACTTTACTGTACCTACAGGAATTTTTAACGCTTCTGCGATTTCTACTAACGACAATTCACCGATAAAACGAAGAGTAACAACGGCCATAAGCTTTTCTGGCAGCTGCTTAAGCAATTCCTCCCATTCCTCCCCAGCTACCTTCTCCATTACAATTGTGTCTACAGACTTAACCAATGCCGTATTCTGCTCATGAAGAAGTTGAACCTGACCTTGTTTTTTCAATTGAGCTTGCTTTCTTTTTAACAAATTTAAGCATTGGTTCATCGCAATGCGCATAATCCAAGCACGTATATGCTCAATGCTTTTCCAATCCTGACGGAACACGGTGACAAATACATCATGGCAGAGATCCTCTGCATCCTGTGCATTTCTTAGCATGTAGTAACAGGTACGGTATACATCCTTATTGTATGAATCAAATAATTCTCGTTCTGTCAATCTGAGTCACTCCTTTCTGACTGTTCTACTTTATAAACAAATGACTACTAGAAATGGTTCATCTTTTTTAGAGCTTCCTTGGTATGTAATTCAATTAAAAACCTCAAAATGAAAACAGATGGCATTAGAGAGGTCCATTATAGGACATCTAAACCATCTGTTTTTAGCTTGTAGACAGCAATAAGCAGTGACATCATGGGGTCTAGAAATTTTTGTTCCTTCATATTTTCACTGATCACGGTAGTTATTTTACAAAAAAAGTATATCTTAAGATAATGATAGCTAGCGATGAATATCGGTGCAACTAAAAATGACAACCCTAGCTACGTTCATAGCTTTGGGTTGCCTTAAATTTTTATTGGTAAAACGGCTTTACATCGTATCCGTTTTGCTCCAAATGATAGCGAATGTTTTTATCTACTAGGAAATGTCCTGATCCCACAACAACAAAGTACTTTCCTTTTTTCTCTTCAAGAACATTCATGATTTTCTTAGCCATTTGCTCATCACGTAAGCCGAAAAGCATTTCATTGAACTCAGATGATGGTCCCTCCATTGCTTGGAAGCTTTTTGCGAATTCTTCCACATTCCCTTGCTGCCAGCTTGTAAACCATTCTTGAAGAATTTCGGATTGATTTTCTTCAGATGGATTGATGATATTATCCAGCACAGCGACTAATGACTGCTCCTGTGCCTCTGGTGACAATGCATCAAACATATCTACCTGCGCTCTTGTACCCTCTAATTCAATCACTGGTTTTTGCTGCAACTGTGCGTTCAATAAAAAGTATATATCAATCCCGTGCATTGTCATTTCTTGTGGTGTCATTCCAAAGGAATCGTCCATTGCCAGCATTGATAATGCACTAGAAAGCATCCATGGCTTTTGTGCTGCTAGTTCTTCCATAGGAAGATTGTAAAGCTTTGCGACTTGTTCTAACTTCGCATATGTTTCTGGTGCAACAGTATCTTTTATTGTTTTGCCGTCTGTATACATTGCTTTTTCTGCATAGTATTCGAGTGCTTTCGCATCCAGGATATTCGCCTCTACTAAAAGCGCATCTGATTCATTGAATGCCTTTACTAGTTTATTATTGAATGGATATAATTCAGGTGTTCCTAGATGTATGGAACCTAGTAAGTATACAAGTGTATCCTCATCCTGAACAACCCAAGCTACTCCGTTCGATCCTTGCTCTGCTAGCGCATATGTACTCTGAATGAAACGCACAGCCAATATTACAGCCTGTTGAGTCGTTGCCTTGCTCTCCAGCTGTAATCCGTTGGCAGAGCCTTGTAATATACGATGCTCTTTCATAAATTGAATAGGATCTTTACCAACCGGTAAATCATAACGCGCTACAATATTATATAAACGTTTTACAATATCCCCACGTGTGTTATCATTCTTCACACTCACTGGTTTATATTGTTTGTTTTCATCTAAACCTAGTGAAGCAATTTTCTTTTCTGTTAACGCTAATAATTCATTTACTTTATCTATCGAAATTTCTTGAAGGAAACCATCGAAATACCATTCCATTGGAAAGATTCCGTATTTTTCACCCTCATTTAATGTTTCTATGGCCCACTCACTAATTGATGGTGTTAAAGGTAGTGACTGCTCCTCCGCATGGATCACAGGTACAACCGTTGTCAACATCAATGAAGCCCCAAGCAAAATAGCGCTTGTACGTTTCATTATCTTTTTCATCATAAGATTTTCTCTCCCTTTTTCTACTTCCTTACCTATAACGTTTGAAATTATACCATAAATAGATCAACTATTTTATACGTAAATGTGAAAAAATTTACAAAAATGTATTGACTTTAATTATGTCGGAATAGTTATTTCATCCCATTAAATAAGACGATGACACTCGTTCTTGTCATCGCCTTTTAATGTTAAGCTTATCGAGTAAATTTAGGATCCAAAATACCTAAACCACTGCCTTCAATTTCAAACTTCACTTTTGAAGCACCTTCTAAATTTACATTAACCTTTACCTTATCTTTTATCGATCCGCTATCATAAATCAATTTATTATCTGCGTAAATTTTCATATAGCCTATGCCGAAAGAACCTGCCGTTAGCTTTTTAACAGGCGCTAAGTATGTTTCAAATGATTTATATTTTCCATTAGCCATGTATTCAACTGTATGATCTTGTACAGCCCCACCGCCGTGATAGCCACCTAGCTGATAGGATTGTTCAAACTTTTCTCCAGTACTAATAACGATAGAGCTTGGGTTATGGAAGAAATGATCTTCATCACTCCCAATAGGCTTTACATCTTTTAAAGAGATGAAGGTTGGAGCCTCACCAATATAAACGGATTTTGATTTACCATCCCATGTCACCTTTTTCCCTAATGACTCAGCAATAAAACGCATCGGCACATAAGTAGTTCCTTCATAAATAAAGCCAGATTGACCCTCTTTTGGCTTTTTCTCAACCTTATCTACATAGTAATGAATCGTATCTTGAGAAACATTGATCTTTTTCAAACTGCTTGCTGCCTCTGTCGTTGAAAGGTAGGTAAAGGTTAAACCTCCTAATATAAAAAAGCCTAAATAACTCGTAATGATCAGTAGTTTTTTCATAGAGCACACTCCTTAATATATTTATATGTAATTATACCAAAAATTTCATATAAATATTTCAATATATTGTTTAAAATAGAAAAAAATCCTGCAACTCATATAGTAAGTTAAAATTGACACAAATCACGCATACTTTCTTTTGAGCATACCCAAGATAATTTTAATTTCTCTATGCGATGAAAAATTTATATTGTAGGATATCCTTGCCTTTACTATTAATGTTTTTCTAGACACAGACTTTTCATTTTCAACATTGTGCTATACTGATTTTATCTTTGTGCAAAATGGAGGAAATTCAATGAATAAAGAAGATCAAATACGTGATCTTATTATCCAAACTTCTCTAAGTTTATTTAATAAAAAAGGTTACAACCAAACTTCTATTCAAGATATTATGACTGCCACGGCATTACCTAAAGGTGCCATTTATAGACGTTTTGAAAATAAAAATGACATAGCCATTGCTTCCTTCACCTATTCTATGAAGATTATTTGGGATCATTATTTTGAAGCAATAAAGTCTAAAATAACAGCGACAGATAAAATCATTGCTATGTTTGAGGTTTATCATGATGCAGTTCATACCCCACCAGTTGATGGTGGATGTCCGCTACTGAATACAGCCATTGAAAGTGATGATGGATTCCCAGAACTACATGAGTTAGCTGCTAATGCACATAAAGAAACCCTACTTTTTTTACAATCAATCATTGAAGAAGGAATACATGCCAAAGAATTTAGCCAGCATGTAAATGCTCCTTCCCTAGCATCTTTTTTATTCTCTACTTTAGAGGGTGCTGTCATGTCTAGTCGTTTAGCTTTAAATAACGATCATATGAATCATAGTATTGAACAGATCACATACCTTTTACAACAGTCCGCACCAAAGAACCAAGAGGTTTAAAATACAAGACCTCTTGGTTTTCACCGAAATGTAAAAATAATATTGTTGAAAAAAAATGCATTTGCGTTTAAGATTATCTTGCGGACCGGACGGTTCGGTCCTAATATGTTTTAAAGGAGAGATAGTTTTGGAAATAGCAATTTTACTTTACGATGGGATTACAGCTTTGGACGCAATTGGTCCATACGAGGTATTTGCAGCTACACAGCAATGTCATGTGAAATTTGTTGCTAAAGATAAAGGAATGATTAAACTAGATTCAAAAATGGGCTTTTTGCATGCAGACTATAGCTTTTCTGACATAACTTCTGCCGATATTCTTATTGTTCCTGGCTGTAGTCCACCTAACTTCAAAAATCCAATGAATGATGAAACAACCCTCAATTGGATTCGTAACATACACCAAACAACCAAATGGACAACATCTGTGTGCAATGGCTCTCTTATTTTAAGTGCAGCTGGTCTATTAAAAGGAATGAAGGCAACTAGTCACTGGGGTTCCTTTGATATCCTACAATCCCTTGGAACTATTCCAACAGATGAAAGAGTTGTGCGCCAAAATAAAATGGTCACAGCAGCTGGCGTCTCTTCTGGCATTGATATGGCTCTACAATTAGTTGCATGGGAATTTGGTGACGACCTTAGTATGGGAGTTCAGTTAATACTGGAATATGACCCACAGCCCCCATTTGATACAGGCTCTGTGCAAAAAGCACCTCAGCCTTTAGTTGAAGATATAAAAAAAATGCTTCATGCATTTTCAGAGAAAGAGCCTGATCTGTAAACTCACCTGTTAAACACCTCCTTAACACAGAGGTGTTTTCGTCATAATTTCTATGTTATTCATTTTGCTCTTACCGTTTTATGACGTCTGTTGTGACATTCCGTAGTATACTTTTATCACAACAAACTAAAGGAGTACATAAATGCTTGATTCTAATCCTAATTGGCTGGCACATTGCACAGAAATAAAAGATTTAGCCAAATCATTATTTCAAAAATCGACGATACATCTTGATCGTGCGGCTCTGTTATTGATTACGGATGGCCAAACCACTCTATCTATTAATGGACACAATGAGCATATTGTATTTGGGCATTTAATCGCCCTTGAAAATGATGCCGTTATCCAACTTACACATACAAATCGACTTGATTTTTCAGGTTATTTAATTAGCTTTGAACTATATGATACAGAAGTCAAATCAACCTGTAATTGGTCTATCAATACAACAAATGGTTACTATATTCACCGAGTGCCTGAAACGGTCATCGCAGATATTCGTATATCGCTCGTTATAAATACGGATCATCTCCATATCACTATTAAACAATTTATTTTATACAGCTTGTTGAAAGAATTACAACAAGAGAGACCAATAGATGAATACACGCTGGAACAAAGAATGAAACATACCGTTATTTATATGCAAAAGAAATATAATCAAATGATGACAAGAGATGAATTGGCAGCTATCGCTGGATATAGTCCATGGTATTATTCAAGAAAATTCATTGAGTTATATGATAAGACACCGATAGCTTATTTAATTAGTTATCGTATTTTCCGCGCACAGGAAATGCTATTAACAACAGAGGAGTTATCACAAAATATCGCAAAAAAAGTGGGCTTTGAAGATGTGCAAAACTTTAGCCGACAGTTTAAACGTATTGTTGGTCGCCCACCTAAGCAATACAAAAAGACCGTTAGTGAATATCGTGTTTGCTTTCTCTCACCTGCACATGCAGAAATTGCGATAGCATTAGGTGTTGTACCTAATTGTGTTACTGTAACTAACTCCCTAACTCCAAAGTATCAACAACTTCTTTTTCATAAAGTTGGTACAACCATTTTAGAAATGCCTCAATATGTGATTCAGCAGGACATAATTGTACAACAACAACCCGATTTAATTATTGGTGTCGACTTAACAGAGGAGACAAAACAGCAGTTCCAAACTATCGCCCCTGTTATCACTGGACTAACCTATGATCTACATTCACTCATTCGTTATTTTGGTAAATTGTTTAATAAAGAGAAGGAAGCTGCACAAATCATTCGCGAACTTACTACATATGTAGAGATTCTAAAAAATAAAATACAACATCATATAGTAAAAGATGCTACTGTCCTATATTTACGTGTGGAGGAGCTAGGTTACCGCTATCTCGGTGAATCTTCTAGTGACTCGGCTATCCTCTTATATCAGGAACTAGGCTTGCAAATGCCTGAAGGATTGCGCGCGAATGCAAACAGTTTCAACATATGTTCCTTACAACAATTAGTGGCTGCCAACCCTACATACTTATTTATTGAAAAACGCATTATGGACTATTATACTGCCGACTTAAGCCTAGCTACTTTACAAAATAGTGAGCAGTGGGCAAATTTAGATGCGGTGAAAAATAACCGTGTTTTTTATGTGGATACTGGTTTATGGATTAACAATTGTAGTGTATTTGGCAAAAGGGAAATTATGCAACAGATTGAACAAGCGATTTTAGGGAGTGTTTGCTCTAGAACACAATAATCCAATTTTTAAGGCACTTTACGCCATAGTAGGGTTTAACATTACCTGTTATTATTTGATAGTGATAATCATTATCAAATAATAAGGAGCAATAATCCATGAAAAAAATGATACCCTATATACTTTTTATACTAGTTGCTTTAGCTTTAGTTGCTTGCTCAAGTACTAACAAAGAAAGCGGAAATGAAGAAAAGGATCCAAAAGAAAAAAGCGAGCCTACAACACGTGTTATAAAAGATGCCTACGGTGATGTCACTATCCCAAACGAGCCTAAAAATATATTAGTTCTTAGTTCTAACTATGCTGAAAACCTAATTGAAATCGGTGTAACGCCTCAAATGGTGACAGTCGTTGAAGAAATTGAACCTGAATACCGCTTTAAATTATTCGATGACAACCATGTTAAAATTATTCCAACTGTGCAATATGAAGACAATTTAGAAGTTATTCTTCAAGCAGCACCAGATGTCATTATTGCTCAAGGCGCAGCTATTGATGCTAAAAAATATGAAGCATTAAGTAAAATTGCCCCTACGGTAGCTGTTGAAGCCGGTGTTGCAATAGATGAATATGTACCTGTGCTTGGTGAACTGTTCAATAAAGAAAAAGAAGCAGAGCTAGCTCTACAGAAGTATAGAGACAAAATAGCAGATACGAAAGAGAAACTACATCAGGCTATAGGTGACGAAAAAATTCTTGTATTGCGTGTAGAACAAAATCAATATCGTGTGTTAGGCACTGAAAAGGGTAGTCCTGGTAGTGACATGTTATATACACAACTGGGATTAAGTATTCCAACTAAGCTGAAGGATCATCATGATTGGTTCACGCCTATTTCCTTAGAAGTTTTACCTGAGATTGACGCAGACCATATTTTTGTTGAACAACGTCAAATGCAAAATTATAGTAGTGAACAATCCATGAAGGATTTAGAGAATAGCCCAATGTGGCAAGGAATGGATGCCGTGAAGGCAGGCAATGTTTACCCATTAAAAACAGCTGATTACGTTGTAGGTGAAGGTTTAGTTGGCTCTCCATTATTCCTTGATTATTTAGTTGAAAGGTTGGTGCGTTAAATGCAACAAGAAATTTATGATGTAATTATTATCGGTGGAGGCCCAGCAGGCATGTATGCTGCCTTTTACAGTGGCATGCGTGAAATGAAAACAAAAATTATCGAAGTAAAGCATGAACTAGGTGGATTTATGCGTACCTATCCCGAGAAATTAGTTTGGGACGTCGGGGGTATTGAGCCTGTTCGATGTGAAGAAATCATTCATTCCTTAATCAAGCAAGCGACGACATTTAATCCAACAATCGTCTTTGGTCAAGAAATTGTTGGCATGGAAAAACGCGATGATGGCATTTTTGTCTTAACAGCAAAAACAGGCGAGAAACATTATACAAAAACGATTATTCTAGCTACAGGACGAGGCATTACACGCATTCAGAAATTAACGGTAGAAGGCGCTGACCGCTATGAACTAAACAACCTTCATTATACAGTAACGAACATAAATAGATTTAAAGATAAACGTGTACTCATCTCTGGTGGAGGCGACTCAGCTGTAGATTGGGCAATTGAAATGGCTCCTATCGCCAAAGAAGTGTATGTCGTGCATAGACGTGATGACTTTAGTGCCTTTGAATCTTCTGTAACGCGCATGAAGTCTATCGTCACTACCTTTGTTCCCTATACGGTTTCTCGTTTACATGGTAATGGTAATAAAATCGAGCATGTCACATTACAGCATGTTCATTCAGATGATACAACAAATATTGAAGTAGACGAAGTACTTGTCAATCACGGGTTTGACCGAAACTTTGGTGGCGCCATTATGGATTGGGGCTTAGCTTCTGAAGAATGGGGCATTTCCGTTACACCAAAAATGTGCACTAGTATCCCCGGCATCTTTGGCGCAGGCGATATTGTAACGAACGAAGGGAAAATAAGACTGATTGCAGGCGCATTTAATGACGCGGTCCTCGCTGTAAATAGCGCCAAATTATACATTGACCCTACAGAAGCAAAAATGGCGGGCGTTTCTTCCCACAACGACCGCTTCGCTGAAAAAAATGAAGCGCTACAACAAAAGAATAAAGCTGTAACTACACATAGGTGATCAGTTACTATCTTCCCTGTTAGTTATAATCTAATGGGGATTTTTATTGAAGATATCTATGGAATTACAGTCCACTATACAGCTGTCAAAGGCTATAAAAAGAGCTGGGTCCCCTTGCTTCTATACTTACGAATTATTTTAAAAAATCTTTAATACAGCGATGATTTTTACGGTATGAGCTGGTTTCCTTCAGCTGCCCTAATATCTTGTCTGTTAGAACAAACCAAATATAAAGTAATTAACAACTATATTCATGAAACTGACTACAATATTTTTCGAAAATATTTACAAAACTCTTTAAAATTTCATTTACGATAATTGTAAAAAACTCGACCCATGGTTAATGGATCGAGTTTTAATTTCGATATTTTATTTCAGCTTATACAGCCTTTGAGTGGCATAAACTGAATTTTTTTGTCCCGAATGAATAATTACTCCACCGTCACCGATTTAGCTAAGTTACGTGGTTTATCCACATCACAACGTCGGTGGAGTGCAGCATAGTAGCTGATTAACTGTAATGGCACTACTGATACAAGTGGCGTTAGGTATTCGTGAACATGCGGAATGACTAAACGGTCTCCATCCTCATCGATACCAGCCATTGCAATAATACATGGATATGCACCACGCGCAGCGACTTCTTTCACGTTACCACGGATGTTTAGCCCAACTGATGCCTGTGTAACAAGTGCAAATACTGGTGTACCTTCTTCAATTAAAGCAATTGTTCCGTGTTTAAGCTCACCGCCAGCAAATCCTTCTGCTTGGATATAAGAGATTTCTTTTAGCTTTAAGGCCCCTTCAAGGCTCACATAGAAGTCCATATTACGGCCAATGAAGAATGCGTTACGCGCAATTTTTAAGTAGTCCTCTGCGATGTCTTCTAATACTTCTTTTGAGTCAATCATTGTTTGGATACCGTTTGCGGCAATCGCAAGCTCTTGTTTTAAATCAAATTCTAAGCCTGTGCCATTTGCTTTTGCTGTTACGTATGCTGCTAAAGCAAGAACAGCAACTTGCGCCACATATGCTTTTGTAGAAGCTACCGCAATTTCTGGACCTGCATGTAATAACAATGTGTGGTCAGCTTCTCGTGACAGAGTTGAGCCAGGAACATTTGTAATCGTTAGTGTTGGGTAGCCAAGCTCTTTAATTTTTACTAGTACCTGACGGCTGTCTGCTGTTTCACCTGATTGTGTAATAAAGATAAATAAAGGTCTTTCTGAAAGTAATGGCATATTATAGCCAAATTCACTAGAAATATGAACTTCTACTGGAATACCAGCCATTTTTTCGAAATATTGTTTACCAATAAGGCCTGCATGATAGCTAGTGCCCGCCGCAATAATATATAAACGATCTGCAGCTCGCAATGCTTCTAAGATTTCTGTATCTATTGTTAGATCGCCATTGTCACCCTCATACGCTTGAATAATTTTGCGAATGACTGTAGGCTGCTCATCCATTTCTTTTAACATATAATGAGGATATGTCCCCTTTTCAATGTCGCTCATATCAAGCTCTGCTGTATATGGAGCACGTTCAACTACAGAACCATCTAGTTTTGTAATTTCAACGCTAGCTTTGTGAACAATTACAACCTCTTTGTCGTGAAGCTCTACATATTGATCTGTCACTTGCAGCATAGCCATTGCATCTGAAGCAACAACATTGAAGCCTTCACCAATTCCAACTAAAAGTGGGGATTTATTTTTCGCTACAAAGATTGTATCTGCAGCTTCTGCATCTAATAATGCAAGCGCATATGAACCATGTAGTAAAGATAATGTTTTACGGAAAGCATCTGCTGTGCTTAAACCTTCCTTTACAAACAATTCTACTAATTGCACGATAACCTCTGTATCTGTATCAGATTTCATCGGAATGCCTTTTAAATACGTTTTTTGTAATAGATGATAGTTTTCAATTACCCCATTGTGCACAAGCGTAAAACGCCCTGATGCACTTTGATGCGGGTGAGCATTTAAACGATTTGGTACACCATGTGTTGCCCAACGTGTATGACCAATACCAATTTTAGCAGCAACATCTTCATCTACCGCTCCTCGTAAGTCTGCGATACGTCCTTTTTCTTTAAAAACAGTTACGCCTTCTTCATTACGTACTGCAATACCTGCTGAATCATAACCACGGTATTCTAGTTTCTCTAAGCCTTTTAATAAAATTTCCTTTGCATCTGATTCACCAATATATCCTACAATTCCACACATAAATTCTCGTCCTCCGATATTGTCAATTTAACGCAATGACAAAGTAGACCTCATCTATCGAATTTTTAGAATGGACAAGCATGCTTTATTTTTATATAAAATAAAACACTCCCGTACATGCAATCAAATCATTCAGCCATCTGAATGGAGCATTCGATATGTGAAGTTTTCTACTATTCATCTATTGCTTTACAATACCTTCTCCATTTCCTGTACATTCAATCGCTCAAATGCTTTCAAAATGAAAAATGACAATCGGGTATGTCGATCGGGAGGTATCCGCCGAATTTTCGATAAACCTCCACCTCGTCTGCTGAAGATCCATTTCGTCCAATTTCTTCAGCTCAGGCGCTATAATTGTTTTCCGATTTTACGCTATCTTTCCTCCTTCTGCGTCCGTTAAAGAACAAGGTCGGACCTCGTCTTCAACTTCTCCATCATACTCAATCATATGCTATCCGTCAAACTTTCGTTATAAAAAATACCTAGTACTCTTGCTTTTTCGTGACAAATATGTAGACAAACAATTGTTGGTGGAGGCGAATTTGTTGAGTATGTGAGTGAAGTGCTCAAAGAAGTTTTAAAGGAGATCGTATTAGAAATCATTAATCGTTGTACAATTTACGGGTTTGAAATTGTCAAACAACGTACGGTTATGGACTTTGAGTGTATAGCAGAAGGCATATTGATCTTGGTCCGATTACAAATGTGCTCATCATAATCCCTAAAATATAGCAAAAGACACAAGCCTAAACAGCTTGTGCCCTTTTTATTATTTACTAGCTAATAAATTTACTATTTCTCTATTAAAGGCAGGTAGGTCATCTGGTGTTCTACTTGTTACTAGTTGCTTTTGACAGACGAATACTTCTTCATCGTGGAATTTTGCCCCTGCATTTTCTAAATCTACTTGGATGGATTTATAACCCGTGGCGTCACGACCATTTAGTGTTTTTGCCGTAATTAGTAGCTGCGGTCCATGACAAATGGCAAAGGTTGGTTTCATATCATCCATAAAGGATTTTACAAATGCCACTACTCGATCATCGGCGCGTAAGATATCTGGAGAAAAACCACCAGGTATAAACAGTGCATCAAAATCAGTGGCCTTTACCTCATCAATGCCTCTATCAATTTTTACTGTTTCCCCATGTTTTCCTTTTACTTCTTTTCCTGCCTCTGTATCAATTGTTACTAGCTGATGTCCAGCCGCTTCTAAAGCTTCCTTAGGACTTGTAAATTCACTATCCTCGAACATATCGGTAATAACTGTAGCAATTTTAGCCATATCTATCAAACACTCCTTGTTTATTGTGACTCCCTTTTACTGTTCCCCATCTTTTCTATTTCAAACATCCATTTCAACAAGAAAAAACTCGATTTCCTAAAAATAGAAATCGAGTTCATGTTCTATATTTACTATTCTGTTAAGCCCATTTCTGCACGTACAACATTTGCAATACGCTCAACAAAACGCTCACAATCTGTTTCTGTAGCAGCTTCCACCATTACACGAACAAGTGGCTCAGTACCTGAAGGACGTACTAAAACACGGCCATTTCCTGCCATTTCCGCTTCTACCTCTGCAATCACAGCAGCCACTTTCGTATTTTCAGTCACTGCATGCTTGTCTGTTACACGAACATTGACAAGACGCTGAGGATAGATTTTCATTTCAGCAGCAAGCTCTGATAGCTTCTTACCTGTTGCTTTCATAATGTCGACAAGCTGAATACCTGTTAGTAGACCATCACCTGTTGTATTAAAATCTAAGAAAACAATATGCCCTGATTGTTCGCCACCTAAATTGTAATCATGAGCACGCATTTCCTCTACAACATAACGATCTCCTACTGCCGTTTGTATACTTTGCATACCGTTATCTTCGACAGCCTTATAGAAGCCCATATTGCTCATAACAGTTGAAACAATTGTTTGCTTCTTTAAACGACCAACTGCATTTAAATATTTTCCAATAATAAACATAATTTGATCGCCATCAACAATTTTACCGTTTTCATCTACAGCAATTAAACGGTCACCGTCTCCATCAAATGCGAGACCAACATCTGCATTCTTTTCCAATACAAACTTAGCTAGTCCCTCAGGATGCGTTGAACCTACACCATCATTAATATTTAGACCAGTTGGAGAAGCACCCATTGTAGAAATGTCAGCCTCTAGATCCGCAAAAAGATGCGTCGCTAATGAGGAGGTAGCACCATGTGCACAGTCTAAAGCTACATGGATACCATCAAATTCTTCATCCACTGTTTGCTTTAAGTATTGAATATATTTTTGTCCACCTTCGAAATAGTCACTTACAGATCCTAAATCTGCCCCTATTGGACGTGGTAATGTATCCTCTTGAGCATCAAGTAAAACTTCAATTTCCTCTTCTTGTGCATCTGTTAGTTTAAACCCATCTGGACCGAAGAATTTGATGCCATTGTCCGCTACTGGGTTATGCGAAGCTGAAATCATGACGCCTGCATCTGCGCTCATAATGCGAGTAAGGTATGCCACACCTGGTGTTGAAATAATTCCAAGACGCATTACTTCTACCCCAATTGATAAGAGACCAGCAACAAGTGCACCTTCCAGCATCTCGCCTGAAATACGTGTGTCACGACCGATTAAAACCTTAGGACGGTCAGTTGCATCCTTCGTTAACACATAGCCACCTATACGGCCAAGTTTAAATGCAAATTCCGGTGTTAGTTCACTATTGGCGACGCCACGGACGCCATCTGTTCCAAAATATTTACCCATTCTACTTATTCTCTCCTTCAATGCAAGACTGTGTCATATTCATCCATAGACACTTGTCCGCTTACTTTTGGAAAAGTCTGCTTTTATTTATTCATTGGTAATTTTTAATCGTCCACTCAGTTAGTTTGTTTGGTGAATATATTGCGGTCTACCCACCAAAACAAACTCCGGTTAGATTTTTGATTTAGAATCAAAATAAAATTATAGTCAGATATTGTTTAAGAATCAATATCTTCCGTTTCATCGGTTGGCGTATTTTTATCAGTAGTAGTACTATCATCCTTCACATCAGTTTCTTCAGTTGGAGGTGGCGTTTCCTCTGTAGAAGCTGGTGTTTTCTGCTCTTCTTCCTTCTCTACTTTTGTAATATCTGCCTTCACTTTTATTTTCTTATCAGATATTTTTGTCACACCATCTGGTAATTTTACATCAAATTCATAAGTTTTTGACTCTGTAATTTTTGACAGGTCCACAGTTATTGGAATTTCTGTTAAACCATCAATAATCGATTTTCTGCCATATACTTTAATCATTTTTTGCGTAAACGTTAAAGAATTGATCGTTATATCTTCCAATGCTTGCCCTGTTTCCCTCAAAACAACCGGGAGTTCTCGACTATATTCCCCAATATCTACTTGAACATTAACAGTATCAGGTTCAATTGTCACATCAAGCTTATTTAAGTCTCGATCTAATACTTTTACCGCCGCGTCCTGAGAGAAGGATTGCTTCAAGCCTGGCTCTCCAGCAACAGTTGCTTTTACATAGCTGATGTTTTCAATAGCACTTTTTGCACCTGTCACGTAAACAGTCGGTGGATCAGCTACCATATCCTTTAAAATATACCCTTCTTCGATTAGTCGAGTATTCATTTCAGGGTCCACTCGGAACTCTTTCGTGACCTTTTCCTCAATATTTACATGAATAGTTGCAGGGTCTAATGTAACCTTTAACTTATCAGAAATATTTTCGTATTGTAGCTTTACATCATGCTCGCCAATCAATAGATTACTTAAATCAACAAATACTGAGAAATCCTTTGTTGCTCTTGTTTTTATAACAACAGGCATTGGCCCTTTTATCTTCACATCTACTGTTTCAGGTAATCCTGTTACAATCAGATTCTCATTATCATAATAAACATCTACTGGCACATCACGAATAATATCAGTCTGTTCAGTGGTGGTTGTTGTATTGATTGGAGATAGCTCGGTACGAACTGAGAAAAAAAGCAAAAATGCTAAAAATAGCGCGATGATTCTTAATACCCAAGGGCTATCCATCATTTTATCCATTCTTTTTCCCCCTCCAAGTTAACTTAGAGGCTGCATTTGACTCTTGTGCTGATCCGAACCACATTTTTCGTAATAGTGTCTCGAACTCCTCTAGAGAAAGATTACGATGGAGATTACCATTCAACGTAATACTAATGGCGCCTGTTTCCTCTGAGACAACGATTGTAATTGCATCCGTAACTTCACTTAACCCAAGCGCAGCACGGTGGCGTGTCCCTAACTCCTTTGAAATAAATGGACTTTCAGATAGAGGTAAATAACAAGCTGCCGCTGTAACTTTATCTCTTTGCATAATAACCGCCCCATCATGTAGTGGCGTATTCGGTATAAAGATATTAATGAGCAATTCTGAAGAAATTTCAGCATTTAGACCTATACCTGTTTCAATATATTCGTTAAGACCTGTTTCTTTTTCAATTGAAATTAACGCACCTATTCGACGTTTTGCCATATAACTTACAGATTTTTTCATAGCCTCTATAAGCCTTGTTTGCTCTTCGTCTTCTTGACTAGATGATCGTTGGAAAAGTTTACCTCTACCAATTTGTTCTAAGCCCCGTCTGATTTCAGGTTGGAAGATGATAATAATCGCCAAGAACCCAAATTCAATGACCTGCTGTAACATCCAGCCTAATGTTTGTAACCCTAAAAGGTCTGTTGCAATTCGTGCAATAATAATGACGAAAATTCCCTTAAGTAATTGGACAGCCTTCGTACCTTTAATGAGGGTTAAGACCTTATAAACAACGTACCAAACGAGCAGTACATCGATGAAGTTAATAACAATATTCACAGGCGTTAAATCTGTGAAATGTTCAATAATTTGCACGTGGCATCCCCCACTTTTCATTACGAATCCATACACATTCAAGTATAGCACATTCTTATCAAATGTAACTTTTTTCAAATAAAAAGTCTACTCATAAGAGTAGACCTTTCAGCCTCTCACGTGCACTATTTTTTAGGACGTATAGAGTGTTATTTAGTTTCTTCCTTTTCATCAAATGTCATGGCTGATTTTACAGAGTTTTTAATTGTATACCATAACCATTCAAATACTTCGTCAATTTCTTCAATTCTCCCTGAAACTACGGCTGAAGATGCCATGTATTGCCCGTTTATGACTGTGACGTTACCATCAACTTCTCCTTCAACAACCAAATCGCCATTTTTCACCACAATATCGCCCTTTACAACTTCTCCTTCAGGTACGATAACCGTTTGACCATCCACAACTAAATTGGGCTGTTTGGTCACAGAGAAATGCTGGTCATCCATAAAGCTACCAAGCAAGGTAGCACTCATAAATAAACAAAATACTGCTGCTGCCACAAAAAATGGATGTCGGCGTATCCATTTTTGTATGCCTACTCGACTTTTTGGTTTTGGTAAACGAGCCATTACTGCTGCTTCAAAATCCGGAGGCGCTGTAATATGGGAAGCACTCTTCACAAAGGCGATTGTTTCACTCAATTCATGCATCAACTGTTTACAATCATTACATGTATGCAAGTGTTGTTTTAACGCTTGCTCATGCTCACGACTAATGTCACCGTCTAAATAATCATGCATATAATCAATAATATGCTCTGGACAAGTATTCATGACGCTCCCCCTCCTACAGATTGTTTAACTGCTTACGTAATGCCTCACGTCCGCGGTGAATTCTCGTTTTCACCGTTCCAAGCGGCATATCTAAAATCTCGCTAATCTCTTGCAACGATAACTCTTCTATATATTTCAATACTATAACCGAACGGTATTTATCCGGTAAACGTCCAATTTCGTATTGAATGCGATCTTGCAGCTCCATTTGTTCTAACTGCTCCTCTGGTAGCTGGTCGTCAGCTGCGATTTGTGAATACATATCAAGCCCTTCTGTACCAGCTACTTCTGCATCTAAATAATAATCCGGTTTCTTTTTCCGAATACGATCTATACAGAGGTTTGTCGCTATGCGATAAAGCCACGTGGAAAACTTTCTTTTCTGATCAAAAGTATGCAAATTCATATATGCCCGAACAAAAGCTTCCTGAGCAATATCTTCAGATTCTTGTTTGTTACCTAACATTCGATAGCATACTTGGTACAGTTTGTGCTGATAGAGACTCACAATATCGGCAAATGCGTTTTGATCGCCTTTAAGCACTTGTTTTATTCTCTTATTTACTAACGCATCCATTGTGTTGACTTCTCCACCTTTACAACTGTCTTATACTATACGACCCATCGATAAGAAAAGTTTCGTTTTATTTCAATTATAGCAAAAGATTTTTATGCAATGTGGCAACAGGCAATTTTTTGAAAAATTTTCTTTAAACTAAAGTTTCTCCAAATAAAGATCCCATTAATGCAACAGCTACATTTGCTGTTGTATTTTTCTCGTCTAATATCGGATTAACTTCTACAAACTCTGCTGAAGTTAACATTCCCGACTCTTGTAACATTTCCATCGCTAAATGACTTTCTCGATACGTAATCCCACCTGGCACTGGTGTTCCAAC
This sequence comes from Lysinibacillus sp. GW247-5R2A, assembly GCF_059424475.1. Classification (NCBI taxonomy): domain Bacteria; kingdom Bacillati; phylum Bacillota; class Bacilli; order Caryophanales; family Bacillaceae; genus Lysinibacillus; species Lysinibacillus sp. GW247-5R2A. The sequence continues at coordinate 249,760 of NZ_JBWKZL010000008.1, forward strand.
CCCTGGTGTATAAAGAGGGTCAAGTCCATCTAAATCCAGTGATAAGTGTAATCCATCAACATCTCGCTCTTTTAAATAGGCAAGTGCATCTTCCATAACACGCGTCATGCCAAGTCGGTCAATTTCATGCATAGTGTATACTTTAATTCCTTGCTCACGAATCAAATCACGTTCACCAGGATCTACAGAACGAGCTCCGATAATAATAACGTTTTCTGGCTTAATTTTTGGCACATTAGTACGAATTTGAACTAAACGTTCATGCCCAAGCCCAATACTAACTGCTAAAGGCATCCCATGTATGTTGCCTGAAGGTGTAGTTTCAGGTGTATTTAAATCTGCATGTGCATCATACCAAATAACACCTAAATTTTTATAATGTTCCCCTAATCCTGCAAGTGTCCCAATAGCAATACTATGGTCACCACCAAATACAAGTGGGAATTTTTTTTGTTCGACTACTTCATGTACGCTATTAGCTAAAGCCGTACTAACTTCTACTACTTCCTCTAAATTCAATAACTTTTCATCTACTGCCGCGTTTGCATGCTTTTGACTAACACGAATATCCCCTTGATCTTGTACCTCGTGTCCAATACCTGCTAAACGTTCAACAACGCCTGCATAACGAATAGCACTTGGTCCCATATCTACGCCTCGGCGTGTTTGTCCGTAATCTGTTGGTACCCCAATAATAGAAATATTAAGTTTATTCATGTTTTTATACCCCCTATAAGTTATAAGACTATTGTAAAGCCTACTTACCACTTGGCTCAACCCAACATAAATACGCATATTTATTCATTTTCAAATAGCATAAAAAAATCTCCTACTGTTTTCAGTAAGAGATTAGTTATCTGTATTTATTATATCACTTTTGAATACATTTTATTCTATAAAAGTGAGCCATGAAGGACTCGAACCTTCGACCCTCTGATTAAAAGTCAGATGCTCTACCAACTGAGCTAATGGCTCATAAAAGAAAAATGGCTGGGGTACTAGGATTCGAACCTAGGCATGACGGAATCAAAATCCGTTGCCTTACCGCTTGGCTATACCCCAATCATTTATAAAACTGGTGGAGGGGGACGGATTCGAACCGCCGAACCCTAAGGAGCGGATTTACAGTCCGCCGCGTTTAGCCACTTCGCTACCCCTCCGAAATAACACAAGAATAATGGTGGAGGATGACGGGCTCGAACCGCCGACCCTCTGCTTGTAAGGCAGATGCTCTCCCAGCTGAGCTAATCCTCCATAGAAACAGGTGTGTTATATCACAGTTTACTTTCTTTTTAAAGCCTGTACATCTTGATGATGTATTTTAAATGGTGACCCCTACGGGATTCGAACCCGTGTTACCGCCGTGAAAGGGCGGTGTCTTAACCACTTGACCAAGGGGCCAAACTTATGTCTCAAACAAGACAAGAATTATAATAACATTATTTCTACGTTCTTGCAACACTTTTCTACATTTTTTATGTATGAAGCCATCTTAAAAATGAGCAAAAAAATGGCTCCGAAGGCAGGACTCGAACCTGCGACAACCTGATTAACAGTCAGGTGCTACTACCAACTGAGCTACTTCGGAACAATACTATTCAAATCGGTCTTAGACAACCTCTTAAGTACATTTATTATTATAGCAAGCATTCTAAATAATGCAACACATTTGTGTAAAATATTATATTTTCTTGTCGAGATTTTCTTAAATAGTACTTAGAAAGCATAATAGTTCTCTATTAAATCTAAAATTTCTATTTTGTGTATCAATTATTCTTGCTGTATATTATTGCAATTGTTAAAATAAAAATAGTTTTATGAATTTTCTATCATTTTAGGGGGAGGAATGTTCAAATGGTAATAGAGGATTTAATTGCACCGGATGTTTATAACATCACAGAGGAATTAGAAAAGTTTTCGCAAGATAGTGAACGCCAAGCCATACGTTGGTTAAATACACAACAAGAGAGACAAATCGTTACTTACGTAGAACTTGTTCAAAAAATGAATCAATACGCGAATGCCTTTACGAAGAAGGGGCTTCAAAAAGGAGATCGTGTATTAGTTATTATTCCTCGTCTACCTGAGGCCTATTTTGTTTTCCTAGGCTGTCTAAAAGCGGGTATTGTTCCTATTTCATGTTCAGAGATGTTGCGCGCAAGTGATTTAGAGTATCGCATGGAGCATTCTTCTGCCAGTGCCGTTATCGCCTATGAAGTATTTACTAGTGAAGTAGACAAAATTTCGTCTTCTGTCGATGCTTTAAAAAACAAAATGGTCATCGGGACAGCTACAGGAGATTGGTCTTCTTTAGATGAATTGGCTAGCTCTCAGCCACATACATTTACAGCTGTTGCTACTAAACGTGATGACATGGCTTTCCTTTCTTATACTTCTGGAACAACAGGTAAGCCTAAAGGCGTCGTCCATTCTCATGGCTGGGGCTACGCGCATATTCGAACAGCGGCTGCACAGTGGCTTTGTGTACGTGAAGGAGACTTAGTATGGGCAACAGCAGCTCCAGGCTGGCAAAAATGGATTTGGAGTCCGTTCCTATCTACTATTATGATGGGAGCTACTGCCTTTGTTTATCATGGTGGATTTGATGCAAAAACATATCTTCAGCTGTTGCAGGATGAAAAGGTTAATGTTCTTTGCTGCACCCCAACTGAATATCGCATCATGGCAAAACTTGAGAATTTAAAGGACTATAATCTATCTTCTCTTCGTAGTGCTGTCTCTGCTGGTGAGCCATTAAATAGACCAGTCATTGAAACATTTAAGAATCACTTTGGTTTAAAAGTCCGCGATGGTTATGGTCAAACTGAAAATACATTACTCATTGGTACTTTGGAAAACACGGAGCTACGACCTGGTTCCATGGGTGTCCCAACTCCAGGTAATATTGTACGTATTATCGACAATGAAGGCAATGAGGCACCTGTTGGCGAGGTTGGCGATATTGCGATACACAAATCATCGCCAGCCTTGTTTAAAGAGTATTATCGTGAGCCAGAGCGCACACAAGCGGCATTCCGTGGGGAATGGTACATTACAGGTGATCAAGCAAAATGTGATGAAGATGGTTACTTCTGGTTTGAAGGTCGGGGTGACGATATTATTATCTCATCTGGTTACACGATTGGCCCATTTGAAGTGGAAGATGCCTTAAACAAACACGATGCTGTACAAGAGTGTGCTGTGGTAGCTGCTCCAGATGAAATTAGAGGGCATATTGTCAAAGCCTACGTAATCTTACGAGATGGTTATAAGGGACAAAATGAAGAGGAACTCATTAAGGAGCTACAGGAGCATGTAAAAGCACTGACAGCACCTTATAAATATCCTCGTAGTATTGTCTTTATCGATGAGTTACCAAAAACAACATCTGGGAAAATTCGTCGTATCGAACTACGAGCAGCAACTGTCTAAAATAGTAAGGAGGCATTTCTTTGAATGAAATGCCTCCTTACTTTATCTACATCTTGGAATTTTAGACAGAAAAAAAAGCCACTACTGAGTGTATCAGTAGCGACTTTTTGCGCCTAGCGATGTCCTACTCTCACAGGGGGAAGCCCCCAACTACCATCGGCGCTAAAGAGCTTAACTTCCGTGTTCGGTATGGGAACG
>NZ_JBWKZL010000009.1:0-211 GCF_059424475.1 Lysinibacillus sp. GW247-5R2A
GTAGCACCAGTAGTTCCGGTAACACCAGTAGCGCCAGTAGCACCAGTAGTTCCAGTAACACCAGTAGCTCCGGTAACACCAGTAGCGCCAGTAGCGCCAGTAGAACCTGTAGTTCCGGTAACACCAGTAGCTCCGGTAACACCAGTAGCCCCGATAGCCCCTGTAGCACCAGTAACGCCAGTAGGTCCAATATCACCAGTAGTTCCGGTAG
>NZ_JBWKZL010000009.1:306-223814 GCF_059424475.1 Lysinibacillus sp. GW247-5R2A
GTAACACCAGTAGCGCCAGTAGCACCAGTAGTTCCGGTAACACCAGTAGCTCCGGTAACGCCAGTAGAGCCGGTAGCACCAGTAGAACCTGTAGAACCTGTGGTTCCAGTAACACCAGTAGCTCCGGTAACGCCAGTAGCACCGATAGTCCCAGTAGCCCCTGTAGCACCAGTAGCACCAGTAGTTCCGGTAACACCAGTAGCGCCAGTAGCACCAGTAGTTCCGGTAACACCAGTAGCTCCGGTAACGCCAGTAGAGCCGGTAGCACCGATAGCCCCAGTAGAACCTGTGGTTCCAGTAGCACCAGTAGTTCCGGTAACACCAGTAGCGCCAGTGACACCCGTAGTTCCAGTAGCCCCGGTAACACCAGTAGCGCCAGTAGCCCCTGTAATACCGCCAGTAGTTCCGGTAGGTTTTACAGGCCAAACTGGACAACTTGGAATAGGCCCAGTTCTACAACAACAAGGAAAAGAATTACATTTACTACATACTCGTTTTAGATAATTTCCAAAATGCAAAGTCTCACCTCCTCTCTCAAATATCGTATTCCGAGAGTTGATAGAGGAGGTAGACACATAACTATTTACTAATAGTAAATAGTAGGTTTGTTAATAATGCTTGAAGATTCATAATGTCCTACTAAATACTAATGGGTAATTTTTTGTCCTATTTATTCTAGCGATTAGAATGACTGGGAATCAGTCTGATTAGACCTTAAGGTTTGCTCGAAATACTTTTTATTGTGTAAAACCTTTGCGTCGTTTGGGATAAAGGAGCCGGCTAAATCATTGTGTGCGTTTGCGAGTTCGTATTGTTGAAGACGATCAAATAGAACACAAAGCTGTAGGTGAGGAAGCCAAGTTGTGAAGCTTTTATTTTGAAAAGGAGCGTTAGGATTTTGTTTAATGATAAGTGCTTGTTCGTACCAGAAAATAGCTTCATAATTCTTATATTGCTCCATGAAATGATAACCTAGTCGACAACAGGCCTCAGGGCGGGGTACATCGTATTCAAAGCTTCTTAGTATAGCACTAAAATTGTTTTCTGGATCATTTAAATTTGTATAGCAATCCGCTAATTTAAAGCAAGCACGAATATTATCTTCCACCCAGCCAAGCTTTGACGTTAAAAATAATTCGTAATAGTAAATGGCTTCTTCAAATTGACCATGATCTAGTAACTCATTAGCAAAATAAAATGTATCTCGTGGTGATAATGTTTCACCAGATTCAACTAATGTCTTATAAATCGTAATATTACGTGAATGATCATGAGTTAATGGTAGGTGACTAACCGCTATATCGCTATCGATTAATTCGCCACCTACTTCCAAATATTCGTGGACAGCACCAATCCATTGGAAGCTTTTTTCTTTCTTTACTAGTCGGTTTCTTCTTATTAAAGCATCAACATTTCCTTCACTATCGAAGCTAAGATTGTAATTCATTGAAACGGCATCAATAGTAGGGGAAAGAGAATTCTTTAACGCCTTAAATTTTTCTTGATCTTCTTCTAAAAAAACATCGTCTGCATCTAACCAAAGAATGTAATCCATCGTTGCTTGCTGAAAGGCATAGTTTCTGGCAGCGGCAAAATGATGGATCCATTCAAAATCAAAAATTCTATCTGTAAATTGAGCAACAATTTGTTTTGTACGATCTGTTGAACCAGTATCTACAATATTGATTTCATCTACTAAACCTTTAACAGATTCAAGACATCTTCCGATGACATCTTCTTCATTTTTCACAATCATACATAAGCTGATGGAAACCACATTTTATTCCTCCTTACCATTATCCTTGTAATATATGTATAGAAGGAGGTATTGGCTGGATGAATACAATTGAATTGTGAAATGTATTTTTATGGTTTGTCATAAATTTACCTTTCAAGTTTCACCCGAATTTCACAATTGTGAAGTATAGTAAAGGGGCAGAGGTGATAACGTTGAAAAAATGGGCATTCTTCATTTTTTCTTTACTACAAATAGTTTGGTTAGCGGGTTGTACTGAAAAATCGTATGAATCGATTGAGCGTGATCGAAATTTTATAGCTTCATTAAATATTCAAGAGCCATCATTGGACTTTATTGATGAAAATGGGCATGTATTAGCGAAGTGGTTATTTGATAGAGCTTACTCAGGAGCAACATTGCTAGGGGATGATCAAGTTCTCTTATACGGACACCAATTAAATACCATCGACGTCTATACACTATCTACTGGAGAAAAGCTCTATTCTCAAAAAGTAGAGGTTGGTACAACGAATGTGTATTATGATGACAATATCAAGCAATTTTTTATAACGAATAGTAAAACTAATACAGTGACAAGCTTTGATCATGAAGGAAACGTGCTGGCCTCCAAGCGGGTAGGTAATTATCCTATGTCAATGGCATCGTATAAGGATAAGCTGTATGTGATAAATTTCAAAGATACAAAATTATCTGTTTTAAATATGAAGGATTTACAAATTGAACAGGAGTGGCCGATACAAAAATCTTCACATGGAATAGCCATTGTAGACGAGACTCATGAACTTTGGATAGGTGGCCATGGAGAAGGAAGTAAGCCAAATAGTTCGGTTAAAAAATATGATTTGAGCAGTGGTCAATTGCATGGCGAAATAAACATGCCATTGATGCCAGTAGGGTTAAAAAAGACAAAGGATGCTGTACTTGTTGTCAGTCATGGTCATAATGAGTTATATGTTGCTGACTTTGATGGTCATATAAAATGGCAGCAGGAAGTAGGAGCAAACCCTTTTGTGGTCAATCAATTTAAAGACTATATTGTTGTCGCCGGCTATGACGATCACAAATTGCACTTTATAAAAGATGGCCAAAAGGAAAAAACAGTTGATGTCGGGAAAGGTGCTTTTCAGCTGTTAGTAAGGGAGGAAAAACAATGACAACTGTATTAATAGTTGATGATGAGCAAGATATGCGGAACCTAATAGAAATGATGCTCAATAACTCTGAAATTGAAACATTTACTGCTGCGAGTGGTACTGAGGCATACGATATAATTGTACGTGAGAAAATTGATTTAGTGCTGCTTGATGTAATGATGCCGCATGAGGATGGCTTTGTTGTGTGTCAAAGTATACGGGCTATGTCCAATGTTCCGATTATATTCCTGACAGCACGTGACGCCAATGATGACAAAGTGAAGGGTCTTACACTTGGTGGTGATGATTATATTGTTAAACCATTTACACATGATGAACTAGTCGCTAGAATTTACGCAGTATTAAGAAGAAGTGGTGCAAATATTGCAGAGCTACAGCAAAAATATGTTGTATTTGGTCCCATTAAAATAGATGAAATTGCACGTAAAGTATCGGTCGATGGAAAAAGTATCCCCCTTACTTTAAAAGAATTTGAACTACTCCATTTATTTATGAAAAATCCGGGAAATGCCTATACACGTGAGCAATTATTAGAGCGCATTTGGGATATTGATTATGTAGGTGGGACACGAACTGTCGACACTCATATAAAAACCTTACGCATCAAGCTTGGAAAGGAAGCGGCTGCACATATTCAAACGGTCTGGGGAGTCGGCTACCGCTTTGATCCTGGCGAATGAAAAAGATAGCCACACGTATTTGGTTGTTAATTTTTGCATTTTTAATTATTACTGTTGTTTTTATGTATGTCCTCACGAATTTTTTATACCAACGCTTATATGTACAAGATACCGAAGATACAATGGTTGAGGTTGGCCTAAAGCTACAGACAATGTATAACAATGGAAAGGTAACGGATGAATTTATTGCAGATATTGAACGTTTTAACGATTATTCAAATTTAAATATATTTGCCGTAAGAAATCCACGTGAATTAAGTGCCTGTGTTCCATTTGATATAGATTATGAAACATTAATTGGACCTGAAGAAAGACAGAAATTACTTTCTGGTAGTTATGTGCAAAAAATTGGCTATGAACCTCGTTTCGATCGACAGCTAATTTCTGTCGTCTTGCCCCTTGTCGATCAAAATAGATTAGAAGGAATTATTTACATTTATTTCCCTCTAGCCAAAATTAGTGAATTAGCTAATAGTGGGGTGATTCTGTTATTTATTAGTGCTTTCATTTTTTTAGTGGTTGTAAGCTACTTAATTTATAAAGGTATTCGGCATATTATGCGACCATTAAACGATTTGCAACTTGCGGTGGAACAGATGTCCTACGGGAATTATGAGACACGTGTACCTGTAAATTCACGAGATGAAATCGGCAAATTATCAAGCACCTTTAATAAAATGGCAGAGGCAATCCAGCAAGAGGATGAAGCACAAAAAACATTTTTAGCGACTGTTTCTCATGAGTTACGAACACCAATTAGCTATGTAAAGGGCTATAGTGAAGCAATGCAAAATGGCATTATCACAGAAAATCAAAAAGAAGAAACGATTCAGCTTATTGTTCGTGAGGCTAATCGAATGGAGAGGTTGACGAACGAATTACTTCAACTTGCCAGAACTGAAAATGAACAAACAGACATAGTAGTGTATCCAATTCCTTTGGGAGAGACTTTACGAGAGGTTCAAAAAATCTTAACACATCAAGCAGATAAAAAGAACATAACATTACATTTAGATGTGGATGATGCCTTAATTATTCAAGCGGATGAGGTAAAGCTTAAACAAATTTTCATAAATATTATTGAAAATGCTATTAATTACTCGTATGAAAATTCGAAGGTTGAAGTGGTGGCTCTTGAAAAGAATGGAAGTGCACAAATCACCATCAAAGATTATGGAATCGGCATCCCACAAGAGGATATATCACACGTAACAGAGCGATTCTACCGTGTTAACAAGGCGCGGAGTCGAGCAGATGGCGGTAGTGGACTAGGTTTATCGATTGTAGAGCAATTATTAAAACAGCTACAGGGAAGATTGGAAATAAAAAGTATTATTGAAAAAGGCACAATCGTTAAGATTACATTGCCATTAATGGAGGATTAAAAAATGAAAAAATGGTTATTTGCACTAATTGCGATTCCTGCCTTATTGGTAGGCTGTGGAGAAAAAAAAGAAGAGGCTTTACCGGAGCCAGAAGTTCCACAAATACCAGAAGTTGAAATTTTAACACCAAAAGAAGTACCACTTAATGAAACAATTGAGCTAGCGGCCCATGTTGAGCAGGGTGGTAAAAATGTTGATGACGCTGTAGTAGAGTTTGAGGTGTGGGAATCAGGGAAACGTGATGAAGGACAAATGATTGATGGAAAATTAGACAAAGATGGCGTATATAAAGCGACAACTACATTTGATCATGATGGGGTTTATTATATGTATGCGCATACAACAGCAAATGGTGTTCATAACATGCCTAAGCAAGAAATTCTTGCAGGAAGTCCCGATATGACACAAGTTTTGCCAGAAGATGAAAAGAGCAATAACAGTATGGATAATAACATGATGAACCATGATAATGGCACTTCTGACGATACTGATCAAACTGAAGAAAAAAAAGATGAAGAAAATCATCATTAAACACTTGCAATTTTTTAAAAATAGGAATATGATAATGACCAGATGACCGGAATGGTTTTCTGGTCATTTTTATGAAAGTGTACTTTTGATGTACATAACCTAACAAGAAAGGGTGTTACTAATGGATCGTAGGCAGGAAATTCTTGAAGCAGCTGCAAAATCTTTCACATTGTTTGGCTACAAAGCAACAACAATGGAGCAAGTGGCAAAGATAGCTAATGTTGGTAAAGGTACGATTTATACATTCTTTGCAAATAAAGAGATTTTATTTCAGGAAATCGCTATGTCACTAGTTCGAGAGATGAAGGGTGAAGCGGATGCAGTGTTGGATGCATCAGCAAGCTTTATGGATAATGCACATAATGCTTTAATGAAAATGCTACAGTTCCGTGAAAAACATCTTTTATTTGCGAAGTTAATAGAGGAAGAAAAAGAACTACGTACACCAGCTGTTAAACAGGTGCTTCTACGCATCGAGACAGAAATTTTATCGTATGTTGCAGAGTTAATTCAGCGACGTATTAATAAAGGTGAAATTAGAGATTGTGATGCAGAGCTGGTTAGTTACTTACTATTAAAGGCCTATCTTGCATTTGTTGTCGATTGGCATGAGTTACACGGTGATGTGATCCCTGAAGAGAAGATTCTTAATCTTTTCAAGGAGACAATCTTTCGAGGTTTAATTCTAACTTGATTCGATTTCGATATTCACTAAAGTGTCGAATCAAGTGTTCTTTTTGCAAAGGTTGAAGGGTTTATATTTTTTTTTGAACAAAAATGACTGAATGACGTTTTCGGTCAAATAGTTTAGGAGTGAGGATATTATATGATTAAAGCTGAGTGGCTGAAGATCTTTAAAACAAGAAAAATGCTTGTTTCCATCATTGCTGTATTATTTATTCCAGTAATGTATGCGGGTATGTTTTTATGGGCGTTTTGGGATCCTTATGCAGGGCTTCCTAATCTTCCAGTAGCTGTTGTTAATGAGGATACTGGTGCTGAGATGGATGACGTAAAATTAGACTTAGGGGATACCTTAGTTGATAAGTTGATAGATAGCGAGCAGTTTAACTTTATAGAGGTCTCAAAAGAAGAAGCCGAAAAAGGTTTAAATAGCCGTGATTATTATATGATTCTAGAAATTCCAACAAATTTCTCTGAGCATGCTACAACATTATTAGATGACAAACCATCAAAATTGGTTATGAACTACATTCCAAACGAAGGGCTAAACTTCCTTGGTGCACAAATTGGTGAGACTGCAATGGATCGTGTCCGTGCAGAAGTAAATTCACAAGTTTCAGCAACTTACGCTGAAAAATTATTTGATTCTATCGCAACACTCGGTGATGGCTTTACAGAAGCCGCTGATGGCTCTAATAAGCTTGATGAAGGTGCCCAAAAAGTTGCGAACGGTGCAAAAGATTTAAAAGGTTATCTTGAACAGCTAGCATCAAGTACAGTTGAACTATCAAATGGTACAGATAAATTAACAAAAGGTGCTGGAGATGCTGCAAAAGGTGCGAATGATTTATCTAGTGGTTTAGTTAAACTTCAAGATGGTACAGTACAATTACAACAAGGTGCACAGCAAGCTGCCAATGGTGCAACTAGCCTTGAGCAAGGATTATCACAATATACACAAGGTGTTGCTAAAGTTGGGGCAGGTTTAAACACTTTAAATGATAAACAGCAACAAATTAGTGCAGGTGCAGCTTCTATTGCTGAAAATGCAGGTGCATTAAATGGTGCAGCCAACCAATTAACTGCTGGTTCGGCTAAGGTAGAAGCAGGTATTACAGCGTTATCCAACCAGTTACAAACAATGATGGCTTCAATGTCAGAGGAACAAGCGGCGGCATTAAAGCAAACATTAGCAGAGCTACAAGCCGGTAGTGCTAGTGTACACAACGGTTTAACATCATTATCTACAGGTACAGAAAAATTACAAGCTGGTGCTAATCAAGTAAGCTCAGGTGCAGGTCAAATTGCAGCAGGGCAAGCGGAGGTGCTAGCAGGTGCTAATGCTCTAACAGCAAAAAGTAATGCTTTAGTGGAAGGTGCCAAAGGTCTACAAGCAGGTAATGCAACATTAGCTGCAAAATTAGGGGAACTAAATGCGGGTGTGAATACAGCTGTAACAGGCTCTAAAACATTGGCATCTGGTTTAAATGAATTAGCGAATGGTACAACGACTTTAAATCAAGGAACATCTACCCTTGCTTCAAAATCTGGTGAGCTAGCACAAGGTTCTGCAACACTTGCAGATGGTTCTACAGAACTTGCTGATGGTACGTCTACATTATCAGGCAAATTAGGTGAGGCAAGTGAAAAAGCAAATGAAGTAAAAGCTAATCAAGACACTTACGATATGGTAGGTAGTCCGGTTGAAGTTGAAAAAGAATCAGTCAACCATGTTCCTAACTATGGTACAGGTTTTGCACCATACTTTATTTCTCTAGGTTTATTCGTAGGTGCATTATTAATTTCAATTGTGTTCCCACTTGTTGAACCAGCTATTCGTCCAAAAAATGGTGCATCTTGGTTCACAAGTAAAGTGACTGTTTTAGCAGTCGTAGGTTTAGTGCAAACAGTACTAACAGTAGTTATCGTTAAATGGGGTCTAGGACTTGAAGTCAATAATATGGGCTACTTTATTTTAACAGCATTATTAACAAGCTATGTATTTTTAGCATTAATCCAGATGCTTGTTTCGATCTTTGGTGATCCAGGACGTTTCATGGCAATTGTTGTATTGATTTTACAATTAACAACAAGTGCAGGTACTTTCCCACTTGAATTAATTCCATCACCATTACAAGTATTTAACAAACTATTACCAATGACTTATACGGTTCAAGCATTTAAAACAAGCATTTCTACTGACGATATGTCATTCTTAATGCAAAACTATGGAGTTTTAGCTGGCTTCTTAGTAGCATTCTTAGCCATCACATTCGGTTACTTCATGCTACTGCATAACAAACGTTACTCTAAAATAGCTGAGGAAAACTAAAATAGTTGAAGCACTCACCAACTGAGGTGGGTGCTTCTTTTTGGTTTTAAACGCCAAAAAACAACAGCTGATATGAGCGTATCAGCTGTTGTTTTGTAAGTGTAAGAGATTTAATTAAAGGTTCATCAAAATATGATGAAGTTGTCATTATGACTACGTGTGGGGCACGTAAATGACAATTACAGAATAGGCAAATGCTTATAGGTGGTTACATTTTTCACAAGTGTTGCAGTAGCATTCACTTTGTTCTTCAATTTTTTCACCGCACTCTGTACATTGCTTAGCAGGCAAATTCTTGAAAAATTCAACTACGTTTTCTAACATTGTGGACTCCTCCTTTAAGTTCATCTGTACTATTACTGTTATGATATTTTCTAGTGTATTATAACAGATGCTTTTCGTCAACACAAAATGCCTAATTTGCGTTAAAATAAATATGGATATTGTGTGAAGGAGGAAACGTAAACTATGATTTTCGTTGATAATAAAGGGATCCATGATCCACGTGTTAACCTTGCTATTGAGGAGTATTTACTTAAAACAATGGATGTTGAAAAGGAGCCAGTGCTACTTTTTTATATTAACCAGCCATCCATCATTATCGGTAAAAATCAAAATACCATTGAAGAAATTAATACGGATTATGTAGAGGATAATGACATAATTGTTGTTCGCCGTTTGTCAGGTGGTGGAGCCGTGTACCATGATTTAGGGAATCTTAATTTCAGTTTTATTACAAACGATGATGGCGATAGCTTTATGAATTATAAAAAATTCACACAGCCAGTAGTAGATGCTTTGGCAAAAATGGGTGTGAATGCGGAGCTTTCAGGACGTAATGATATTCTTGCAGAGGGGCGTAAAGTTTCTGGAAATGCTCAGTTTTCTACACGAGGCCGTATGTTCAGTCATGGGACGTTGATGTTTGATACTGAAATAGATGCCGTTGTGTCAGCCTTGAAGGTCAAAAAGGACAAGATTGAGTCTAAAGGAATTAAATCTATTCGTTCCCGAGTAGCAAACATTTCGGAGTTTTTAAAAGAAAAGATGACGATTGAAGAATTCCGCCTTGAAATTTTAAAATCCATTTTCGATGGGGAAGCAAACATTCGTTATTATGAACTGACGGAACAAGATTGGGAAAATATTCATAAGCTTTCAGCAGAACGTTATCAAACATGGGAATGGAATTATGGTAAATCACCGCGCTTTAATATTCAAAAGACGCACCGTTTCCCAACAGGAGGCATTGATATTCGTCTTGAAGTTAATCATGGTATCATCGAAGAGGCGCATATTTTTGGAGATTTCTTTGGTGTAGGGGATATGACTGATATAGAACAACGCCTAGTTGGGACAAACCATGATAGAACGGCTATAGCAGAAGCATTAGCAGATATTGATATTCCTACATATTTTGGTGGAATTTCAACTGAGGACTTTTTACAATTAATTTATTAAGAAAAATTCGATTTCATGTAATGATTTAGCCTAAAGGTTCGCTGACAATTATGTCGTCGAACCTTTTTTTGATACAATATAGTTAGAAAGGAGTGTTGATATGGAAAAGCATCGAATATTCATAGTTGAAGATGATGTGAAGATTGCATCATTACTAGCGGAAACGCTTAGAAAATATCAATACGAAGTTGAAACCATTCAAGAATTTGATCATCTTATAGAAGAATTTACAGCATTTAATCCACATATGGTGCTGCTTGATATAAATTTACCTTCATATGATGGCTACTATTGGTGCCGTCAGCTACGTCAGCATACAACGTGTCCAATTATTTTTATTTCTGCTCGCTCAGGGGAAATGGACCAAATTTTTGCACTTGAAAATGGGGGCGATGATTTTATTACAAAGCCCTTTAATTATGAAATTGTCTTGGCTAAAATTCGTAGTCATTTGCGTCGTACATATGGTGAGTATGCTACAAGGCAAGAGGAGCGGACAATTAAGCAAGGACAGCTTATTCTTCATTTAGAGAGGATGGAGCTGCATAAAAATGAATTAGAAATCCCACTCCAGAAAAAAGAGTGTATTATTTTAGAATTGCTTATGGGGAATGCTCCGAAAGTAGTAACACGGGAGCAACTATTAGAGGAACTTTGGGATGATCAAGCATTTGTCGATGAAAATACGTTGAATGTTAATATGACTCGCGTCCGTAAAAAATTAGCGGATTATCAAATTGCATCAACTATTGAAACTGTGCGTGGCGCAGGCTATCGATTCATATTGAGTGCGGGTGAATTATAGTGGGCTGGAAATTATTTTTACGTGATTATGCATCATTTATTGTATTTCAGCTCCTATTAGTTGGCTTTATCATGGTGTTATATGGACTAGATGGATTCAGAAATATCGATACAGCTATATATTCCTTCTGTATCAGTCTTGTGCTGCTCTGTTCATTTTTACTTGTTCGCTATTTAATGCGGCAACGTTATTTGTTGAAAATATCCCAGCTACCAACAGCAATGGAGGATGTGTTACAAAAAAATGCCAAAACGCCAGAAGCAATGCAAACAGAGAAATATATGCATGAGCTATATCGACTCTATCAACATGAGCTGCATTCATTATACGCTAGTCAAAAACGTCATGATCAATTTATGAATCAGTGGGTGCATCAGATGAAAACACCTATATCTGTCATAGAGTTACTGCTGCAGGATGATCGTCCGCTGGATAAGAAAAATGTGCAGGAGGAAATTGATCGTTTACGTAGAGGCTTAGACATGGTGCTTGTAAATGCACGATTAGAAAACTTCGAAGATGATATGCAAGTAGAACAGGTTGCATTAAAGTCCATAGTGACTGCAACTGTTAATGAGAATAAACGTTTATTTATTACGAAAAGAGTATTCCCTGAAATTCATATTGAAGATGATCTTATTGTGGCGAGTGATTCGAAATGGCTTCGCTTCATTCTCGGTCAGTTTGTAACCAATGCAGTGAAATACACATTTGAAGCCAATAAAAAAATAGTCATTTCTGCTATTAAAAAGGATGATTATGTACAGCTAGCCATTTGCGATGAGGGGATCGGTATTCCAGCTTCTGACCTTTCACGTGTTACGAAGGCCTTTTTTACTGGTGAAAATGGGCGGAAAACAGGGGAGTCTACTGGGATGGGCCTTTATTTAGCCAAGGAAATTTGCGAGAAGCTTGGACATGAATTGGCTATTTCATCAGAGGTAGGAAAAGGGACGATTGTTACATTGACATTTACAAATTAGGGGGAGCTAGGATGACAGAAGTAAGCATTGAAGGCTGGCTATTAAATATCGATAAAGAGAAAACAAAGTCTCTTTTTATGACACATTTGCAAGAGGGCGATCAAGTAACTTATCAAAATTTCGTCATGGCAAATGAAGTGCTAAATGAACAACTACTGCATTTTTCAAATATCCTTGGGTTAAACTTACAACAACCAACATTATTAAATGGGTTTCCTGTTGATGGTCAACAGATTATGTATAGTGGACATTACACTGTATATGGTGAAATTCTCGAGGGAGAAATGGATGCCTGGGATGTCATTATAGGAGAGCATTGTTTTAGTTTAGTAGCGGAAGAGTCCGTTTTAGAATTAACAGAGCCCCATTTTCAAATCGGCTTTGAAGTTGTATTACAGTGGCTTTTACCGCAATCATTAGAATTAATGAAGAAATAAGGTGAATTTAGCATGCCTATATTACAAATTAAAGATGTGACAAAAGTTTATGAAGGCAAGGTCACACATCGTGCCTTAAATCAATTGAGCTTTGACGTGGAAGAAGGCGAGTTTTTAGCAGTTATGGGCCCTTCCGGAAGTGGTAAAACAACATTATTGAATATTATTTCTACTATTGATGAACCAACGAGTGGAGAGATAATTTTAGATGGCATGAATCCTCATAAGCTTAATGCAACGGAGCTAGCCTACTTTAGAAGAAGGCAGCTAGGCTTTGTCTTTCAGGACTTCAATCTTCTGCATATGCTAACAGTTGAGGAGAATATTGTGTTGCCGTTAACATTGGACCAGCAACCATTAGAGGTAATGGAGGAACGGCTGGCTAATATTGTCGATAAGTTAGATTTGACACCCTTCTTGCACAAGCGTCCAAATGAAATTTCGGGTGGACAAGCACAGAGAACAGCCATAGGTCGAGCACTTATTCATAATCCAAGTCTCATTTTAGCAGATGAGCCAACAGGTAATTTAGATTCGAATTCTTCACGGGATGTACTTGAACTTTTAACGAAAGTAAATAAAGATAAACGCACGACGATTGTGATGGTAACGCATGATCCAATTGCAGCAAGTTACTGTGATCGAGTGCTATTCATAAAAGATGGCGAATTTTTCAATGAAATTTATAAAGATGACCGTCGTCAAATGTTTTTCCAACGTATTTTAAATGTTTTGAGCTTACTAGGAGGAGGGCAAGTAGGTGACCTTTCGACAATTCGCTTACCGTAATGTCGTACGGAACAGCCGGATATATGGTGCCTTTTTCATGGCGAGCTTTTTTTCTGTGGCTGTATTTTTTATCTATTCAATGCTGATGTTTCATCCTGATATTGAACGCGGAATATTAGGAGAAGTATCACTTATTGGCATGGTGGGTGCTGAAATTGTACTCGTCCTTTTTACGTTATTCTTTTTATATTATTCTATGAGTGCCTTTTTAGAGGCTAGATCACATGAATTTGCGATGTTATTGCATCTAGGGATGGAAAAGCGTCAGATGAATAAACTTGTCTTTCTAGAGACAATGATTATTGGGGCAGGCTCCATCATTGTAGGAATTGTTTTTGGCTTTTCTTTTTCAAAATTCTTTTTCATGATTGTACGGGAAATTTTACATTTGGATGAGTTACCATTATATGTTTCCTGGCAGCCATTCCTACTGACAATTGGCGTATTCACAAGTGCCTTTGTCGTCATTTCTTTTATTAGTGTATATTTTACACGAGAGAGGAAATTACGGGATCTAATTAAAGGTAGTGATTATTTAAATAGTTTAACAACCTATTCCAAAATTCGGGCTATATACGGTATTACTTTAATTTTAGGGACTTATATTCTCGCGTTTGTTGTCGGACATACGTCTTTAATAGGACTAACGCTATTAATACCATTTTCAGCAACATTTGGTACTTATTATTTTTTCAGCGATTCTGTTCCGTGTTTTTTAGATTTAGCACGTGGTAAACGTAAATTTCATTGGCAACGCTATCGTCTGCTCTCACTAGCTGAGCAAACTCATATTATGATGGATAATGTGAAAATGTTTTTTGTCGTTACTATGGTTTCCACACTCGCATTTTTATCTGTAGGTGTATTAGCGACAATGTCTTCTTACACAACCCAATATGATCGTTTAAATCCATTGGGCTTAGTTTATAAGGGCGATATTGATAATCCTTTTGAGCGAGAGCATATAAATTCTTTGCGTCTGCAATTAGAAGAGAAGGGGTTATCCTATCAGCTGTCCCGCTTTGTTGTTGTTAAGCAAACATCTTCTTTCACGCAAAATGAAGTAGAGGTTTTTCGTGAGTCTGATATGAATGTCTTGCTATCTTCCTATAGTTATCCACTTCTAAATCTTGATTCCGGTGAAGCGGTATTTATTCCCTATTCAGAGGATTCACTAAAAAAATTAAAAAATAGAGTTGTGCATACAGTGCTTGAAGAAAATTCGATACCAATTACGATTGATAGTGTTTATCCTAAAATTGTGTTTCCTGGTTCAATTGTAAGCGTAAACTCGATTGTTATTAGTGATGAGGATTTTGCAAAGCTTATTCTTCCTATTTCTGAGGAAAATATTATTCAACCAAGCTATCATTTATTTACATTTGTTATTCCGCAGTGGATGGAAACGAAGGAAGTCGGTAAGGACATCGATTATTTAGAATCCAATTTATATTTTCTTAAAAAGGATAAATTCAGTCCATTCTACTTTGAAAATGCCGGATTAAATTATTCTTATATATTAGCTACCTACTCATTATTTACATTAGTGGGAGTTCTAGTAGCTACTGTATTCTTACTGGCTGCAGGAAGCTTTATCTATTTTAAATTGCATACATCACTAGAGAGAGAAAAGCGTAAATTTGATGTTTTAATGCGTATGGGCTTAACGGATATAGAGTTAAAGAAGCTTGTTAACCGCCATTTATTTCCTCAATTTTTCTTACCATGGGGCGTTGCTATGATGCACAGTGCCTTTGCGTTTCTAATGGTACAGGGCATTTTGAAGGATATCGCGAATATTTCGATTGTAAAAGAAGTATTCTTTGCTTTTGGCTTTTTTGTATTAATTCAGGTAGTGTATTTTTATTTAATTCGTTGGCGATACATTTCTCATATTCGTTCGTAATGTAATTGTGTAAAAGAGAAAAAAATGAATTATTTAACGTAATTTATGACATGAAATAAAAAGACTGATTGTTTTTTACATATATTTCTTATATAATATTACTGAATAACGATTCATTTTATACGATAAGGGGATGGTGTAATTGAATTTAGTTTCACGTGTTCGTCAACAGGCAACAGAACAGCCGGAAAAAGTTGCGTATCATTTTATGGGGAAAGATACGACATACGGAGAATTCGAGCAAACAGTTGGTCGTTTTGCAAAGGGGTTACAAGATTTAGGTGTTGAAAAAGGGGATCATGTGGCGTTTTTACTCGGCAATACACCACATTATTTAATTGCTTTGTATGCAACAATGCGTTTAGGGGCAACGGCAATCCCTGTTAACCCAATCTACACACCAGATGAAATTTCTTATATTTTGCATAATGGCGATGTAAAAGCAGTTATTGCGCTGGATCTTTTACTACCATTGGTGGAGAAAGGTGTACAAGCATTTCCGCAGGTAAAAGCATTTGTGGTTTGTGAAACAACGGCAGATATAGCAGAAAAAGTAGCAGCTTTATCACCAAGTGCTCAAGAAAAAACTCATTTATTTACACAAATTGTCGCCAATACTTCTCAATCTTTACTACCTGTTGAAGTGGCAGATGATGACAATGCTATTATTTTATATACTTCGGGTACTACTGGCACGCCAAAGGGAGCGATGCTTACGCATGAGAATGTTTATTCAAATGCGCGTGATGTTGCCCATTATTTAGGTATCCAAGAAAAGGATCGTGTTATTGCCACATTACCTGTATTCCATGTCTTTGCTTTAACAGTTGTTGTAAATGCGCCATTATTAAGTGGAGCAACAGTTTTACTAGCACCTAGATTTAGCCCTACAGAAATTTTTGCTTTAGCGCGAGAGCAAAAAGCAACAGTCTTTGCTGGGGTACCAACTATGTATAATTTCTTATATCAATTACCTGAGGGTAATCCTGAAGATTTCTCGACAATTCGTTTAGCTATTTCAGGAGGAGCATCTTTACCAGTTGCACTATTACATAATTTCGAGCAGAAATTTAATGTGCGTGTGTCAGAAGGATATGGCTTATCAGAGGCATCACCCGTGACGTGCTTTAATCCTTTGGATCGTGACCGTAAAGCTGGATCTATTGGTACATCGATTAGCAATGTGGAAAATAGAGTTGTCGATGTAAACGGTCAGGAAGTACCTGTTGGTGAGGTTGGGGAGTTAATAGTACGTGGCCCTAATGTAATGAAGGGGTATTATAAATTGCCAGAGGAAACGGCTATGACAATCCGTGATGGCTGGCTCTATACAGGCGATTTAGCAAGGGTGGATGACGAAGGCTATTTTTATATTGTCGATCGTAAAAAAGATATGATCATTGTAGGAGGCTTTAATGTCTATCCTAGAGAGGTAGAGGAAGTATTGTTTGCCCATAATAACATTGTAGAGGCAGCGGTAGTTGGATTCCCTGATCCTAACCTAGGAGAGGCAGTTCATGCATATGTGGTATTAAAAGAGGTGGCGGCCACTACGACGGAAGATCTTCTATCGTATTGTGGTAAGCATATGGTGAAATATAAGGTGCCTAAGGTCATTGAAATTATGGATGAATTACCTAAAAATACGACTGGGAAAATTCTTCGTCGTTCCTTAAAAGAAAAAGTATAAAACGAAAAAAGCTACTATTGAAAAATGGTAGCTCTTTTTTTGTGTACATTATTCGTATAATAGTAAAATCAGTTGAGGTAAGTTATCTGGAAGTGATAAAATCAAACTTGTGAAATCTTCTACATACTTTTCAACAGCTTGTCATATAGTGAGGAAGTAATGTAAAAAGACGTACAAAACTGGAACCCTTTGATGTAAGGCTACGTCAAAGCTTTTAGGTAAAAATACTATTGAAAGAGAGCATACAAAAACATGATAGAACTCATTCAGGAGTTAATAAGCTTTATTGTGCATATCGATGTGCATTTAGAAGAAATCATTCGTGATTTTGGCAATTGGAGTTATCTTATTTTATTTGCCATTGTTTTTGTAGAAACAGGCGTCGTTATTTTCCCATTCTTACCAGGTGATTCATTACTATTCGCAAGTGGTACATTGGCTGCTGCAATGGGAGCCTTTGATATGTGGATATTAATACCAGTATTTTTAGCAGCGGCCATTTTAGGTGATACAATGAATTATCATATTGGTCATAAAGTTGGAACGTCGATTCCTCCAAAGAGCCTTCTCGGAAGAGTTGTGAAAAAAGAACGTATGGAAGCAGCTGAAAAATTCTTCAATACACATGGTGGAAAAACAATTGTAATAGCTCGTTTTATGCCGTTTATTCGTACATTTATCCCATTCGTAGCGGGAGCAAGTAAAATGAATTATAGCTACTTCTTACTTTATAATATTTTAGGTGCTATTTTATGGGTATTCAGCTGTACATTACTTGGTTATTTCTTTGGTAATATTCCTATTATTAAAGATAACTTCTCAGTTGTGCTTATATTAATTATTTTTATCTCTGTCGTTCCAGCAGTAATTGGTGCGATAAAGGCCAAAGTTAGCAAATAATTTGGACAGTCCTAACGTGATGCCACATCACTGGGACTGTCTTTTTTAGGTAGAAAAAAGCACTAGTAAATCTATAATGGTGATGATAAATTATATTGAAGTATAAGCATCAGGTCGTAAAAAATGCTATACTATTAATTACTAGAATGTGGAGAAATGGGGGCAACGAAATGGAAGTATTTATTGGCAGGCAGCCTATTTTTAATCTTCACGAACAGGTCGTTGCGTATGAATTATTATATCGTGGCAAAAACGTTAATGCCTTTCCAATGGTTGATTCAGATGCAGCAACTATTGATGTACTGGTGAACTCATTTCTTTCAATTGGTTTTGAAGAAGTAACAAAAGGTAAGCCAGGTTTTGTTAATTTTACTGATAACTTATTAATGAGCTCCATTCATGAATTTTTAAACCCTTCACAAGTTGTCATTGAAATTTTAGAGGATGTTCCACTGACATCACAATTAGTGAAACGGGTGGTGGAGCTAAAAAAATATGGGTTTCAAATTGCATTAGATGATTTTATTATGGATGAACATGTTGAAATCTATGATGAATTATTTGAACAAGTTGATTATATAAAAGTAGATTTTCTAGCAACATCGATGGTTAAAAGAATGGAGATTGAACATAAAGTAAAAGGAAATTATCCACATATTCAATTGCTCGCTGAAAAAGTGGAGACTCGTCATCAATTTGAAGTGGCTAAATCTTCTGGATACGTCTTATTTCAAGGCTATTTCTTTGAACAACCTCAAATTATTAAAGCAACAGATATACCTGCAAATACGATTCAGTATATTCATATCATCTCATTGCTAAAAGAAGAAGAACCGAATATTCAATTATTAGCAGAAAATATCGAACGAGATATTTCTTTAACGTATAAATTATTACAAATGATCAATAATTCATCTAAGCGTTCAAAATCTAAAGTACGCTCCATTAAACAAGCAATTGTGTTATTAGGTATATCCAATTTACGAAAATGGATTTATCTATTAGCGATGCGAGAAATTGATATTGATGCTGATTCAGATCTTTTCAAAGAAGTGATGTGTATGTCCTTGTTTCGAGCAAAAGTTTGTGAGAAGTTAGCGAAGCTCTCCTACAAAAAGAATTTTTCGGAATATTTCCTTGTAGGTATGTTTTCTCTCATTGATACATTACTGCAAAGACCTATGAGTAGCATATTGCATCAGCTACCATTTTCAGAAGATATTACAACTACAATTTTAGGCCACGAAACAGAAATGACGCCTTTTCTAGAATTTAGTATCGCTCTAGGCCAATTAAATTGGGAGCGTTTAGAGGAGCTAGGTGCTCAATTAAATATCCCGCTCAATGATATGGATCTTCTATATTATGAGGCAATGGAATGGGCAGAAAAATCATTTTAAGTAAGTGCCAATATTTCATACAAAAAGCTATCTTACATTCGTATAAGATAGCTTATTTTTATCCTCCCCAATCGCTAATCTCTTCATCAAGATGAAGTTCTCAATGTGTAAAGTATTTGCTATAATCATCTCGTCTTAAAAAAATTCTGATAGTTGAAGTGGGCGTGGGGAAATGAAACATGATGTTCGGGAAAACATTGTGGACTATGTGTATGTTATTGTAGGAGCGGCAGTGATTGCTATTGGTTTTAATGTCTTCTTATTACCAAATCAGGTTGCCTCCGGAGGGGTAAGTGGAATTAGTACAATTTTGCATGGGTTATTTGGCTGGAATCCGGGTATTGTACAATATGCCTTTAATATTCCACTATTTATTGCTGGTGTTTTATTACTCGGCAAAAAATTTGGCATAAAATCATTTATTGGTACGATTACATTACCGTTTATTGTCTTGCTAACAAATAGCTGGGAGCCATGGACGGACAATCCTTTGCTTGGAGCTCTTTTTGGAGGAATTGTAGTGGGATTAGGAATAGGACTGGTCTTTAAAGGGAATGCTTCTACTGGTGGCACTGATTTACTAGCGCAAATCATTACGAAGTATACTGGATTAACGCTTGGTACAAGTGTACTGTTAATAGATGGAATCATAGCGATTAGTGCAGCAGTTGTTTTTGATTTAGAGAAAGGTTTGTATGCCCTAATTGGACTTTATGTAACAACCAAAACGATTGATATTATTCAGCTAGGTTTTAGCCAATCTAAAATGGTCTATATTATTACGTTGAAACAAGATGAAGTACGTGAAGCCATTTATGCAGAAGTCAATCGGGGTGTAACTAAGTTACAAGCATTTGGGGGCTATACAGGAGAGGCACGACCAGTTCTTATGGTTGTTGTTTATCAGACAGAATTCACAAAGCTGAAACAACTCATTAAAAGCGTTGACCCATCAGCGTTTGTCATCGTTTCGGATGCCTATGAGGTATTAGGAGAAGGTTTCAAACGTGCATAATTTTGGTATAATGGCGGCGTAAGGTATTATCGATTATGAGGAGGGGTACTAATGAAAAAAGCAATGTTAACATTAGTGTTCGGTTCAGCAATTTTCTTAGCAGCTTGTGGAGGCGGAGATAAAGAGGCAACTAACAATGAAGGTGCCACTGCTCCAGATGGAGAAGCTATCGCAATGAAATCATGTGTGACATGTCATGGTGGCGAGCTACAAGGTGCCAATGGACCAGCATTAAACGATGTAGGTTCTCGTTTATCGGAATCGGAAATTTTAGATATTATTAATAATGGTAAAGGTGGCATGCCTGGAGGAATTGTAAAAGGCGCAGATGCTGAAGCAGTTGCTAAATGGTTAGCTACTAAAAAATAATACTTCAAAAACTAGCGGACTGGAGAGCCGCTAGTTTTTTTTGTGAAGAGTAAATACATTTCTTTTATACATAGACATGCTAAAATAAGGAGAACCTTATCCATTGATTGGAGGCTTTTTCATTGGTCGTAGTATTAACGAGAGATGTTATGGAGAAATTTAAGTTAGAGTTATTAGCAGGTGAGGAAGGAATCGGCAGAACGATCGTGACAAGTGATATTTCAAGACCGGGACTTGAAATGGCAGGGTATTTTACACATTATCCAGCCAATCGAGTACAATTGCTTGGCAAAACAGAGCTGTCGTTTTTTGAAATGTTACCAACAGATATCAAGCTTGAGCGGATGCGCTTACTTTGTTCCCAGGATACACCTGCAATTATAATTTCTCGGGATTTAGAAGTACCTGAGGAGCTGATTCAAGCTTCCAACGAAAAGCATGTTCCAGTTTTTAAAACACATATGACAACAACCAAGTTTTCAAGTAGATTGACGAACTATTTAGAGGGTCGTTTAGCACCAATGACAGCTGCACATGGTGTCCTTGTTGATGTGTATGGCATTGGTATACTGATTATTGGTAAAAGTGGCGTAGGTAAAAGTGAAACAGCTCTTGAGCTTGTCAAAAAAGGTCACCGTTTAGTAGCCGACGATTGTGTCGAGATTCGACAAGAATCAGAAAATTTATTAATTGGTAGTCCACCTCCTCTTTTAGAGCATTTACTGGAAATACGAGGCATCGGCATTATTGATATTATGACCCTATTTGGTGCAAGTGCAGTCCGCCCGTATAAACGTATTACACTTATTATTGAGCTGGAAATTTGGGACCCTCAAAAAGTGTATGATCGATTAGGCTTAGAAGAAGAAAAGATGAAAATCATTGATACGGAATTGACGAAATTAACAATTCCTGTAAGACCAGGACGGAATGTATCTGTAATTATCGAAGTGGCAGCGATGAATTATCGATTGAAGAAAATGGGCGTAAATGCGGCTGAAGAATTTTCAAGACGTTTAGATGAAGTTATTTCGTCAAACGATGTATTAGATGATTAAAAGTTAACCGTGCTTTGGTAACAGATAGTTGGAGAGGAGCAAAAGATGGATTTATTACTTTTACAAATTAACCCGATTGCCTTTCACTTAGGGCCAATTCCAGTCCGTTGGTATGGATTGCTCATCGTATCGGGTATTATTTTAGCGTATGTGGTGGGCCAACGAGAGGCGGTAAAACGAGGATTGCCTGAAGATTTTTTGGCAGACTTATTATTGTGGGCAGTTCCGATTTCCATCATTTGTGCGCGCATTTATTATGTGTCAATGCGCTGGGATTACTATAGTGAAAATCCAGGTAAAATCATTGAGATATGGAATGGCGGTATTGCTATTCACGGTGCGTTAATTGGTGCATTTGTGACGGCTTACATATTTACTCGTATTAAAAATGTAAGCTTTTTACGAGTAGCGGATATTGCAGCGCCTAGTATTTTAATTGGACAAATTATCGGTCGCTGGGGCAACTTTATGAATCAAGAGGCTTATGGTGGTCCTGTATCAAAGGAATTTTTAGAAAATTTAATGTTACCAGATTGGATTATCAATCAAATGTATATTGAAGAATTGGGTACTTATGTACATCCTACGTTCTTGTATGAATCCGTGTGGAATCTAATTGGGCTCATTATCTTACTAGCATTACGTAAGGTAAATTTAAATCGTGGGGAAATTTTCTTCAGTTATTTAATTTGGTATTCTATTGGTCGTTTCTTCATTGAAGGAATGCGTACAGATAGTCTTTACCTAGTTGGCGATTTACGCTCAGCACAAATTGTATCTATTATAAGTATTGTAGTAGGTCTTGGGGCCATTATTTATCGTCGAATAAAGGTTAAACCAGCCATGAAATACTTAGATAATAAATAAGGGGATGTAACATATGGCTGTAAAGGCACTACTATTTGATTTTGATGGAACTTTACTGAATACAAATGAATTAATCATTCAAACATTTATGCATGTTTTAAATGAGAGATTTCCCGGGCAATTTTCGCCAAAAGATTGCTTGAAATTCATTGGTCCATCCCTCAAGCAGACATTTAATGACATTGCACCAGGTGAAGAGGAAGCTTTAATAGCCAAATATCGAGCTTGGAATTTAGAGCATCATGATGAGCTTGTTAGTCAATACCCTGATGTTGTTTCGACATTAGAGCAATTAAAAGCGCAAGGAATATTATTGGCGATTGTTTCGACAAAACGGAATGATACGATTGATCGTGGGCTATCTATCCTTGGAGCAACACACCTATTTGATGTGCGTATTGGAACAGATAATGTGAAAAATGTGAAACCTGATCCTGAACCAGTATTACTTGCATTGGAACGTCTAGGCGTCGACAAAGATGATGCCATTATGATTGGAGATAATTCGCATGATATAGAAGCCGGGCATCGTGCAGGAGTCAGAGCAGCGGGTGTCGCTTGGGCGATTAAAGGTGAGGCGTATTTGCAGCAGTATCAACCGGAATATATTTTGCATCATATGACGGATTTATTGGATATTGTGAAAGAGGGGTAAGGTAGATGGCGCGTAAAACAGAACGTTACCGTGTCGAAGGAGCGAATTCTCTTTGGAAAATCTACGATACGGTGTCCTTTTGGAAGGTGATGAAGTGTTTCATTATCATTCAAATTGGACGCTTCACACCATTTTTACGTGTGAAAAACTGGCTTTATCGAATATTTTTAAAAATGACCATTGGTGAAAAAACATCATTAGCCTTAATGGTTATGCCAGACACTATGTATCCTGAACGTATTTTTATTGGAAATAATACAGTGATTGGCTTTAATACGACCATTTTAGCCCATGAATATTTAATAGAGGAATATCGTTTAGGGGATGTCCATATTGGTCATGAAGTAATGGTTGGTGCGAATTCTACCATTTTACCTGGTGTGACAATTGGAGATGGCGCCATTGTTTCGGCCGCTACTCTTGTACATAAGGATGTGCCGGCTGGTTGCCTAGCAGGAGGAAACCCGATGCAAATTATTTATACAGCAGAGCAAATGGCAGAGCGGAAACGTCATGAAATAGTGCAATGGTGTACACCTAAAAAATAATAAACCTTCAATAAGTTCAAAAAGCTACTCCCAACAATTTTTGGGAGTAGCTTTTGTTTTTTTGTATTATGAAGCCGATTTATGCGTGTACAGCATCATATTCTGATTTGAATTCACAATTACTATGATCGCCTAAGCAAGTTGATTCAACGAAAGCTGATTTAATGGCAGTACCATCAATATCTTCGGTTGTATGCAATGTAATTTTATCACCAGGATAAAAATCTCCCTTACAAATACTAACGATCATTTGCTCACTAAGTTGTACGAATGGACATGCCATCATAAATCCCTCCAATGTGTATTATAACTGTTGTTTTATTTATTAATGCTATTCTATATTAAGAATTTTAAATTGTAAAAGTAAAAGTAGAATGAGAGTAATAATCATCGGAAATACTGATAGAATAGTATTTTTATTGATAATGAGATTGAGAATCATTTTAATTATACATCGCAATAAAATTATGTTGATATAATTTTATGTTGGGTCGTATTGAGAATAGGTGGTGGAATGGTCTATATTTCCGTCCACTCGAGAATCATTATCAATTTTTTACAGACAAGTTAACAGCGTCCATGATTTGTTTGTCACATTTTAGACACATTCTCATTCTCAATCTTTAAGTTTTGTAGATTTTCTTCAACTTGCACTTGCCTCTCTATATTATTCAAATGAAAAGTAAATTAAAGATTTAGATAATTAAGGGAAATTACGTTGACTGTTGAAAAGAATTAAGTTAGAATTCTTTCATAATCTAATTCTCTAATACTCTAGTGAATTAAAGTGAATGTGAGGAAGTGTTCAAATGTCGTCAATAAAAATGTTTGAAAAACCACTTGGAATGCGTGACACATTTCCACAGATCTTTGAAAAAGTTGAAGCAGTAAGACAGTCTGGCAAAGATTTCTTATGTAAAAGAGGATATGAGTTTATCAAAACACCAGCTGTTGAATATTTTGATACAGTCGGAAAAGCCTCCGCGATCGCTGATACTCATTTATTTAAACTTGTGGACAGTCAAGGAAATACATTAGTGCTACGACCGGATATGACGACCCCCATTGCTCGAGTGGCCACTTCAAAATTATTGAAAGAAATGATTCCTCAACGTTTAGCGTACTTCGCAAGTGTTTTTCGTGCACAAGAAGCAGAAGGTGGGAGACCAGCAGAGTTCGATCAAATGGGCATTGAATTAATAGGCGACCAATCCGTATTTGCTGATGCAGAAGTCATAGTGACAGCAATGGAGCTTTTGAAACACTTACAACTAGAAGCGTTTAAAGTGACGATTGGGCATGCAGGAATCCTAAACTGCATTTTACAAGATTACACAGAGAGTATTGAACAGCAAGCTACACTGAGAACTTTACTTGTCCAGCGAAATCATGTTGGATTTGAAGAAGCGGTAGAGTCATTTAATTTACCAAAGGCTAAAGCGGATGCTCTTCTCCAGTTTATTGAAGAAGCAATGGATGTGAAGGACATTCGTGATATTGAACAATATGTTCGCAAAAATGATGCATTAGAATATATGCAACAGCTTGCTCAGCTATTGGAGATGGCTGACCTAGCTGATTATGTTACGTTTGATTTTACACTTTCGAGTCATATGAGTTACTACACAGGTATGCTTTTTGAAATATTTGCCTTAGGCAGTGGTTTTCCATTAGGGAATGGTGGTCGTTACGATGGATTGTTAGAGGTGTTTGGATCAAAAGCTGGTGCGACAGGCTTTAGCATTCGTGTCGATCGTTTATTGGAAACATTAAATGGGCAATCAGAGGGGCAGCAAGAAACAACTGTTGTGCTGTTTGAGGAAGAACAATTTGAGGCAGCTTTATTACAGGTAAACACATTACGAGGAGCGGGGAAATTTGCTACCTTACAGTTGCGTAGTAGCCTAGTCGATGAAGAAGCCTTTTTAGCACACTTTACTGAAGTAGTTGTAGTTGGACAGGAGGAAGTTGGCAGTGAATGAATTAACAATTGCAATGCCAAAGGGGCGAATCTTTGAAGAAGCCTACCAAATGCTATTAGAGGCAGGATTTAATTTACCAGAAGAGGTAGAGATGTCGCGTAAATTAATGATTGAAATACCAGAAGAGAAAATTCGCTTTATTTTATCAAAGCCAATGGATGTGCCTGTTTACGTTGAACATGGTGTAGCGGATATCGGTATTGCAGGGAAGGATGTTTTGTTAGAGCAGCAGAGAGAGGTACATGAATTACTGGATTTAAAAATTAGTAATTGCTATATCGCATCAGCGGGTTTACCCCATACAGAGATGAATGAGATTGCTCCTAGAATTGCAACGAAATATCCGAATATTGCGATGAAATATTATAAAGGCATTGGGGAGCAAGTCGAAATCATTGAGCTGAATGGATCTATTGAATTAGCTCCTATGATTGGCTTAGCTGATCGAATTGTCGATATTGTTTCTACAGGACGCACATTAAAAGAGAACGGCCTAGTGGAATATGAATTTATTTCGGCTGTCTCATCTCGGTTAATTGCCAATCCAGTCAGTTATCGCATGAAGGGTGAACGCATTATTGACCTTGTAAGACGACTAAAGAAGTGTGTGAATGAACAATAAAGTAATCATATCTGGCTACATATGAGTAACTGAAGGGGTTTAATTGTATGAAAATAACAAAACTAGCAAAGGGTATTTCCTTAAAAAGACCACTTGAAGGAGGAAATGAGGAACAGTTAACAGTTGTAAGACAGGTGCTAGCAGATGTCAGGAAACAGGGGGACGTAGCGTTACGTGCCTATACAGAACGGTGGGACGGATATATGCCTGCAAGCTTGTGGGTCACAAAGGAAGAAATACAAGAAGCCGTAAATGACCTTGACCAACAACTCTATCAGGATTTGGCAGAAGCGGCCAAGAATATTCGCTTTTATCATGAACAACAGTCACGACACGGCTATCGCTTAGAGCTTGGAGACGGTTCTTGGCTAGGACAACGTGTAACAGCTCTAGATGCAGTAGGGTTATATGTTCCTGGCGGTACAGCAGCATACCCATCATCCGTGCTAATGAATGTGATTCCAGCACAGGTGGCTGGTGTGAAGCGAATCGTGATTGCTTCACCGGCAGGCCGCGATGGAAGAATACCAGCAGGTGTCCTAGTGGCGGCTCAGCTTTTAGGGATTGATGAAATCTATAAAATTGGTGGGGCACAAGCGATTGCTGCTCTTGCATATGGCACAGAGACCATCGCACCAGTCGATAAAATTACAGGCCCAGGGAATATTTATGTAGCCCTTGCTAAACGGGAGGTATTTGGAGAGGTTGCAATTGATATGATTGCGGGACCAAGCGAAATTGCAATATTAGCTGATGACACTGCATTTCCAGACGAAATTGCTGCAGATCTATTATCACAAGCAGAGCATGACCCTTTAGCTTGTGCTATTCTCGTCACGACCTCAGAGGAATTGGCCAAAAAGGTAGCTGAAGAAGTTGAAAAGCAATTGGAAATTTTACCACGTCAAGAAGTAGCGCGTGCTTCAATCGAAAATTTTGGGGTCATTTATATAGCTGATACGGTATCAGATGCAGTGGAAGCGATTAATTCATTAGCACCGGAGCATTTAGAAATTATGACAAAAAATGCTGAGGCGATCGCTGAACAAATAAGGCATGCAGGTGGTATTTTTATTGGTCGTTATAGTTCAGAGCCTGTTGGTGATTATTTTGCGGGGACCAATCATGTGTTACCAACCAATAGCACAGCTCGTTTTGCTAGTGGCTTAAACGTAGATGATTTTGTGAAAAAATCAAGTATTGTTTATTACAGTGAAAAAACTTGGCAAGCCAATGCACCAAAAATTGCCCGTCTTGCACGTATGGAAGGCTTAGAGGGGCATGCACGTGCGGTGGAATCTCGCGGATGGAAGAAGGAATAAGACAATGACGGAAAAGAAACGATTTGCACAAGTAGAGCGAACAACTAATGAAACGCAAATTTCAATAGCTATCAATTTAGATGGTGAAGGGAAGGCAAATATTAAAACAGGCGTAGGGTTTATGGACCATATGCTGGATTTATTTATCAAGCATGGCCTTTTTGACGGGACCATCCATGCGAATGGGGATACCTATATCGATGATCACCATACTACGGAGGATCTTGGCATTGTGTTAGGGCAAGCAATTCGAGAAGCACTTGGCGATAAGAGGGGCATTAAACGCTATGGAACGGCATTTGTGCCAATGGATGATGCACTTGCACAGGTGGTGGTTGATTGCTCGAATCGCCCACACTTAGAATACCGTGTGCCCGCTTTAAAAGAAAAGGTGGGAACTTTTGATACAGAATTAGTGCATGAGTTCTTATGGAAATTTGCCTTGGAGGCACGAATGAATGTACATGTGATTGTACCCTATGGACATAATACGCACCATATCATTGAGGCGATTTTTAAAGCATTAGCTAGAGCGATTGATGCTGCCGTAGAAATTGATCCACGTGTTAAAGGAGTACCATCGACTAAGGGGCTGTTAACGTGAAAATTGGTGTGATTGATTATGGTATGGGGAATTTATTTAGCGTGGTTCAAGCATTAAATCGACTGGGCTGTGAGGTGGTTGTGACAGCTGATGAACAAACGCTAGATGCTACAGATGCATTACTATTACCAGGAGTCGGGGCATTCCCGGATGCTAGAAAGCGTTTAGCAGAAACTAAATTAGATCGTTATTTACATAAAGCCCAAAGCCAAAACCGCCCTCTTTTAGGCATTTGTTTAGGGATGCAATTATTATTTGAACAAAGTGATGAGGTCACATCAACAAATGGCTTAGGTTTCTTTAAGGGACAAATTAAGCGATTTAGTGGAACAAATGAGGGGCGGGGATATCGAGTGCCCCATATGGGCTGGAACGAATTGGTGATGACGAATCGTCCTGCTTGGTTAGAAAATAGTGCCCCTGCAAAGCATGTCTATTTCGTTCATTCGTTTTATGCCACTCATATTGAGGAGTCTGAGCTTGTTGCTTATGCAGACTATTGTGGCATACGAGTTCCAGGTATTGTAACGAAAGGTTCCGTGACAGGGATGCAATTTCACCCTGAAAAATCAGGTGAGCTGGGCGTATATTTATTGGAGCAATGGCTGAAAGGTGTGAAAGCATGCTAACGAAACGAATTATCCCCTGTCTAGATGTCAAGGAGGGCCGTGTTGTAAAAGGGATACAATTTGTATCCATTCGAGATGCTGGTGACCCAGTGGAACTAGCAAAATTCTATGATGAACAAGGCGCAGATGAGCTCGTATTTTTAGATATATCTGCTTCACATGAAGGTCGCGAAACAATGATAGATGTAGTTCGACAAAGTGCTGCCACATTAGCGATTCCTTTTACAGTTGGTGGAGGTATTCGGACGTTGGATGATATGAAGCATATTTTACGCGCTGGTGCGGATAAAGTTTCTGTTAATACTTCCGCTTTAGAGCGTCCTGCCCTTATTCAAGAAGGCTCCGATTTCTTTGGTGCCCAATGCATCGTCGTGGCCATCGATGCTCGCTATAGTGAAGAGGACGGTACATGGATGGTTTATACCCATGGTGGGCGCAACAAAACTACTTGGACAGCTATTGACTGGGCAAAGGAAGCGGTGCGCTTAGGAGCAGGTGAGATTTTATTAACTAGTATGAATCAAGATGGGGAAAAATCTGGCTTTGATTTGGGATTAACAAAAGCAGTACGAGAGGCTGTGACAGTCCCTGTTATTGCAAGTGGTGGAGCAGGAAATGCCGAACATTTTTACGAAGTATTAGCAGAAGAAGTTGATGCAGATGCAGCACTTGCAGCTTCCATCTTCCATTATAAAGAAACAAGCGTAGCCCAAGTGAAAGAATACTTACGTGAAAAAGGAGTGGCAGTACGATGATAGAACGTATTCGATTTGATGAGAAAGGTCTTGTACCGGCAGTTGTACAGGATGCCAATACGAAGGAAGTACTGACAGTGGCTTATATGAATAAAGAGTCATTAGTTAAAACGATCGAATCAGGTGAAACTTGGTTTTATTCTCGTTCACGTCAAGAGCTTTGGCATAAGGGAGCGACAAGTGGTTATACACAAAAGGTTGTCGCCATTAAAACAGACTGCGATCAAGATGCATTAGTTGTGGAGGTTTTACCAGATGGTCCAGCCTGTCATAATGGTACAACTACTTGCTTTACGGAGGTGGTACAGCAAAATGCTGAAGTCGGCTCTGTAGAAATGATTGCAAAACTTGTAAGTGTTATTGAAAAGAGAGAACAGGAAATGCCTGTAGGAGCTTATACTACATATCTATTTGACAAGGGCATCGATAAAATCTGTAAAAAAGTTGGTGAGGAAGCGACAGAGGTTGTTATTGGGGCCAAAAATCGGGATGCAGAAGAAGTAAAGTGGGAGGCCGCTGATTTAATTTATCACCTACTAGTATTACTGCAAGAACAAAAGGTAAGTATATATGATGTTCTTCATGTGTTGAAAAAACGTCACGAGGAGAAATAACAGCATATTATTAATTGTATGGTATAATAGGGTTTACTGTGTAAAGGAACGTTTAATACGTTCCTTATTTCTTGTTTCGGAGGAAATGTATTGGAAAAGAAACGTCAAAATAAGAACCAATCAAATATAGTGTCGTTCATTCCAACAGGCGACTATTATTATAAAAAATCAATTCAAGCTATGAACAGTGGACAAATGAATAAAGCTTATAAATATTTGCAGCGTGCAGTTGATCTTAGCCCAGATGATCCTATGATAATCTTGCAGCTTGCTATTGTAGAGTTAGAAGGTCAACGTTTTGAAGAAGCGTATGATCTGCTTCGTCGTGCCTATCAAATTGACCCCGATAATCCGGAAATTATTTTTTACATGGCGGAAGTGTCAGGCTGTGTAGGAATCATGCAGGATGCAAAACGCTTTGCTGAAGAGTATTTACAGCTAGAGCCTGAAGGTGCTTATGCAGATGAAGCAGCAGAAATTTTAGAATTTGTCGCATTCGAGCAGGATGAATTTGAGGAGCTTGAAGGATCTGGTGAGGATTTATATCGTCAGGAACAGGCTCGCCGTCATATGGAGAAGGGCGACTTTCCTGAAGCTATTACTATTTTAGAAGATTTAATTGAAGATCGACCAGCCTTTTGGTCGGCCTATAATAATCTTGCACTTGCTTATTTTTATGTTGGAGAAGAGGAACAGGCGAAGGCTCTCTTACATACGGTACTACGTGAAAATAAGGGAAACTTACATGCACTTTGTAACTTAACGGTGATTGCGTATTACGAAAAGAATGAAGAAGATTTGCAAGAGCTATTAAATATCCTTGTTAAAATTCAGCCATATACATGGGAGCATCGTTATAAACTAGGTGCTACCTTAGCTTTAATAGGGCAATATGAATTAGCCTATAAATGGTTGCGCAGTATGCAAAAAAGAGGCTATGTAGGCGACGCAGGCTTTTATTTCTGGTTATCCCATGCTGCTTATTTTTCTGGGCATGAGGAGGTTTCTAAAAGTGCTTGGGGTCAACTGCTAGAGGTAGACCCAGATAAAGAGGGCTTTGAACCTTGGCGCCAACATGAAAATGAATTTGCACTGGATGCGTTGGAACATGATCGGAATTTTATCGTTGAAAAATTAGAAAGTAGCTATCCAAGTGAACGTATCTTTGGATTGTTTTTATTGAAGGATACGGCTCATAAGCAAGAAATAATCGCCCATCCTAAATGGGTCAATATCGAGCAATTCGGTGCGTTTGAGAAATTATTTTTAGCCTATGCACTTGGTCATGAATTTGATAAGAAAAACAAAGTAGAGGCCAGCTTTTTACGTGCTGTAAATGTGCCAGAAATTTTATTAGAGCAGTATGGCAAATTATCATCATTGATTGTACCTATGTTTCAAATGTGGTTTGTCCTGTGTGAACAAGCTTTAATTCAAAATTATCGTTTTACAAATCCTGTAGCGATTGCAGGAGCAAATGATTATTTATTTAGATCTTCTCAAATGCTTAAGGTGACAAAAAAAGAAATAGCTCAACAATATGGAGTATCTGTTGCCACTTTATCGAAGTATATTGAAGAAATTTTAGCTTTTTTACCAGACAGTCATAATTAGTGTGTGAGCAACATAGTTGAATAACTTTATACTTTCACATACGATGAACATACTAACGTTATCAAGAATTTGCCCTGGCAACATTGCGTTTGAGTGTTACTCCTTGCTAGTTGCCAATGGTTTATCTTCATCCCCTCTATTGTAAGGTGGGATCATATGTAGGTGACGTTACACTTTCACTACTATTTGTTGAATGAAGATAAAAAGTATTCTGTTTAGGGGGAAGTATTTATGTCGGAAGAAAAAATTTATGATGTGGTCATTATTGGTGCAGGTCCTGCTGGGATGACTGCTGCTGTTTATACATCACGTGCTAATTTGGCAACGCTTATGATTGAACGAGGAATCCCTGGTGGACAAATGGCCAACACTGAAGAAGTAGAAAACTATCCTGGTTTCGATACAATTTTAGGACCTGAGCTTTCTACAAAAATGTTTGACCATGCTAAAAAATTCGGTGCTGAATATGCCTATGGCGATGTAACAGAAATCATCGACGGGGAAGAATTTAAAACAATTAAATCAGGTACAAAAGAATATAAAACACGTTCCATTATTATTACAACTGGTGCAGAGTATAAAAAAATGGGTGTGCCTGGTGAAAAAGAACTTGGCGGCCGTGGTGTCAGCTACTGTGCAGTTTGTGATGGCGCGTTCTTTAAACAAAAAAATCTTGTAGTTGTTGGCGGAGGAGATTCAGCTGTAGAAGAGGGCGTATATTTAACACGCTTTGCTGATAAAGTAACAATTGTCCACCGTCGTGATAAATTACGTGCACAAAAAATCCTCCAAGATCGTGCCTTTGCCAATGACAAAATTGATTTCATTTGGAATGCTACAGTAAAAGAAATTAATGAAGCTAATGGTAAAGTGGGCAGTGTTACACTACAATCAACTGTGGATGGGACTGAATCTGAGTTTACAACAGATGGTGTGTTTGTGTATATCGGTATGCTACCTTTAACAAAGCCATTTGAATCTTTAGGTATTTTAAATGATGCTGGTTATATTTTGACAAATGATAATATGGAAACAACAATTCCAGGTATCTTTGCAGCTGGAGATGTACGTGAAAAATCACTTCGTCAAATTGTTACAGCGACTGGTGATGGCAGTATTGCGGCTCAAGCTGTACAGCATTATGTAGAAGAGCTATTAGAGAAAATTAATGCATAACTTGGCTATTTTAAGGAGAAAAATACAATTTTAATGTGGTTTTAATATTGTTGTAACTTGAATGACATATAAAAGGTGTATGATTAAAAGTGTAATTAGCAATCCCCCTTTTATTTTGTTTAGTAGGTTGTTTCCGCCTCAATTAGGTGGGAACAACCTACTTTTTTATTTGTATAGATCATGAAAAGGGCATGAGCTTTTTTTCAATAAATTCTTCGATAAAACTAAATTGTTAAATGTCTATGTATGAGAGTTGTAAATGAGGACAAATCTTGCAGTGTCTTGCTATAATGGAGAGTAGAATGCAAAAGTGATTAGAGGTGTGCCTATGCAAAGAATTGCAAATTTAATTGCCGTAAAAGACGGTAAAGTATTATTACTTCAGAAACCAAGACGAGGTTGGTACGTTGCTCCGGGTGGAAAAATGGAAAGCGGTGAGTCCATCTTTGAGGCTGCTATTCGTGAATTTCAGGAAGAGACAAATGTTATACCTTTACATGTACACCTAAAGGGTGTTTATACGATGGTCATTAAAGAAAATGATGAAGTCGTAGATGAATGGATGCTGTATACATTTGTTGCTAAGGATGTAGACGGTGTACCGTTTGTAGAAACTAGAGAAGGTAAACTTGCATGGCACCCAGTAGAGGATTTAGCACATTTGCCAATGGCTGAAGGAGATCGCACTAATTTACGATTTGCTATTTCGCAATCCGGTATTCAGTATGGCACGTTTGACTATACAACGAATTTTGAATTACTTCATCAGAAAATACAAATATCAAAAGAACAATAAAGGAGTTGCATGACAGTGGTGGTTGAAGGCCAACAAAGTACACATGAATTGGTTATTATTACAGGAATGTCTGGAGCTGGGAAGACCGTAGCTATTCAAAGCTTTGAAGATTTAGGGTATTACTGTATTGATAATTTACCACCTGCGTTACTTACAACTTTTTTAACTCTGCTCAGAGATTCTGGAAAGAATAGTACACGTATTGCGGCAGTGATGGATATGCGTGGAGGTAACTTTTTTGATGCGCTTATTGGGGCGTTAGACCATATACTAAAAGAAGGCGACATTGTAGCTCGTATTTTATTTTTAGATGCAGATGATTCCACATTAGTAAGACGTTATAAAGAAACAAGAAGAGCCCATCCATTGGCAGTAAGTGGCTTACCTTTAGATGGTATTAAG
Organism: Lysinibacillus sp. GW247-5R2A; assembly: GCF_059424475.1. Classification (NCBI taxonomy): domain Bacteria; kingdom Bacillati; phylum Bacillota; class Bacilli; order Caryophanales; family Bacillaceae; genus Lysinibacillus; species Lysinibacillus sp. GW247-5R2A. The sequence goes on from NZ_JBWKZL010000009.1 coordinate 34,231, forward strand.
CAAGAGCGAGCGCTTTTATCGGAAGTAAAAGGCCGTGCTAATTTTGTTTATAACACATCTAACATGAAACCAAAGCAATTACGTGAAAAGATCGTTAAAGAATTTGCCAGTGAAGCAGATACTATTTTTACCGTAAACATCATGTCTTTTGGCTTCAAGCATGGTATGCCAATTGATGCAGACTTAGTGTTCGATGTTCGTTTCCTTAAAAATCCGTATTATGTAGAAGAGCTACGCCCAAAGACGGGTCTTCAAACAGAAGTATCCTCCTATGTTTTAGCCTTGGAAGATACGCAAATACTTATACAAAAACTAACGGATTTGTTCGACTTTATGATTCCTCTTTATCGACAAGAAGGTAAATCACAACTCGTTATCGCTTTTGGTTGTACCGGTGGTCAGCATCGTTCAGTAACTTTAGCAGAGTTTTTTGGGGCTTATTTAGCCAGCAAAGAGAATACGGTTATTACGCATCGTGATATTAATCGTAGAAAGGAATGAGTGAATGGGGAAAAAGCAAACAAAGATTGTGGTAATTGGTGGTGGAACAGGACTATCTACATTACTTCGTGGGCTCAAGCACCATCCATTTGATATTACTGCTATTGTGACGGTAGCAGACGATGGCGGCTCTTCAGGACGTTTACGAGATGATTATGATATCCCACCACCAGGTGATGTTCGTAATGTCATTGCGGCATTATCAGATATTGAACCGCTAGTGGAGCAAATGTTTCAATACCGTTTTTCAGCGTCAGAGGATTTACGTGGTCATTCCTTAGGGAACCTAATGCTAACAGCACTTACTGATATTACTGGTGATTTTAACCATGCTATAAGTGAGATGGGGAAGGTATTAAAAGTACATGGCCGTGTAATACCCGCAGCCAATAAAAAAATTAACTTACATGCTGTGTTAGAGGATGGTTCAATCATTGAAGGTGAATCAAAAATCCCAACAGCGACAAAACGCATTGATCGCGTTTTTTTAGTACCCGAAAACGTGCAACCGTTACCAGAAGCTATTCGAGCAATTCAGCGTGCAGACTATATATTAATTGGCCCAGGAAGCTTATACACAAGTATTATTCCAAATCTCCTTGTCAAAGAGATTGGGGAAGCAGTTGTGAGAGCTAAAGGAAGAAAAATATATGTTTGTAATTTAATGACACAAAAAGGTGAAACCATTTCTTATACAGCAGGTGATCATGTATCGGCCATACATAAGCATGTTGGCGCTTCCTTTATTGATTCGATTTTAGTGAATGATGAAGAATTACCGAATCCTGTAAAAGAATTGTATAAAGAAGAAAGAGCAGAGCCAGTGACATTTGATGTGGCAAAGCTTGAAAGTATGGGATTAGAGGTTATAAGGCGCGATATTGCTACAATTCGATCAGATGGTACGGTTCGACATAATGCTACGAATGTTGCAGAGTGGCTGGTAGATTATGCCGGTATTTATGATCGGTAAGAGAACTGATAATAGAAACATAAAGTGTTTATTGTATATGGTAAGATGAACATATACATAGAAATTATGATTGAAAGGGGGGCGTGATATGTCTTTTGCTTCTGAAACGAAAAAGGAATTAACCCAAATAGAAGCGGACAATCATTGTATGAAAGCAGAAGTTTCTGCCCTAATTCGTATGAATGGTTCATTATCCTTTGCGAATAAACAACTAAGTTTGGACGTGCAAACTGAAAACGCTGCAATTGCAAGAAGATTATATACGATTATGAAGAAATTGTATCCGTACAATGTGGAATTGCTAGTTCGTAAGAAAATGCGATTGAAAAAAAATAACGTATATATTTGCCGTGTAAGAGAAGGAGCGCGCGAGCTGTTAATTGATTTAGAAATCATCTCAGACGACTTTCAATTTAATCATACGATCTCAAGAAAGCTCATTAAAAAAAATGGTCAAAAAAGAGCCTATTTAAGAGGTGCATTTTTAGCAGGAGGCTCTGTCAATAACCCAGAAACGTCCGCCTATCATTTGGAAATTTATTCCTTATATAAAGAACATGGTGAGGCATTGATGGATTTAATGAATGAATTTGAACTCAATGCCAAAACAATTGAACGTAAAAAAGGCTTTGTTACTTATTTAAAGGAAGCTGAAAAAATTTCTGATTTCCTTAATATTGTAGGCGCCCATCAGGCAATGATGAAATTTGAGGATGTTAGGATATTGCGAGACATGCGCAATAGTGTCAATCGTATTGTGAACTGTGAAACGGCCAATCTAAACAAAACAATTGGAGCAGCATTACGGCAGGTAGAGAATATTCGATTTATTGAAAATTCTATTGGACTTGACCAACTACCAGAAAAGCTTCGTGAAATTGCACGATTACGAGTAGAATATCAAGATGTTACGTTAAAAGAACTTGGTGAAATGGTATCCAGTGGCAACGTCAGCAAATCAGGTGTCAACCATCGTTTAAGAAAAATAGACGAAATAGCAGATGCATTAAGACGCGGTGAAAAAATAGGTGGTTAAGTTTTCATACTTTTCAGGTATGAATGTCATGCGTAATCGCTTATTGTTCTTTTGCTAGTAAGTAAGGTAAGATAAAACTAATAGATGAACGGTAGTGAAGGGGAGTTTTGAGAATGATCGAGAGAAGAGTCCAGGTTAAATTAAAATTAGGACTACAAGCTAGACAAGCGGCACTATTTGTGCAGGAGGCCAATCGTTTCAGTGCGGATATCTTTCTAGAAAAAGATGAAAAAAAAGTGAATGCCAAATCGATAATGGGTGTTATGAGCTTAGCGGTTGCGAAAGGTACCGAAGTAACGTTAAGTAGTGAAGGCAATGATGCTGAGCAAGCGGTTACAGCATTAGCTACAATTATTGAAAATGAAGATTAACAAACAAATAAAAATGCCTCTCAGAGTAATTTTCTGGGAGGCTTTTTAGTATTATTTATTATCCGTACTACGGTGCATAATGTGATCGATTAAACCATATTCTTTTGCACGTTCAGCTGTCATGAAGTTATCACGATCTGTGTCTCTTGCAATGACTTCAAGTGGTTGACCAGTGCGTTCAGATAAAATACCGTTTAATTTTTCACGTAAGAATAAAATACGTTTAGCAGCAATTTCAATTTCTGTCGCTTGACCTTGTGCGCCACCTAGTGGTTGGTGAATCATTACTTCCGCATTTGGTAATGCAAAACGTTTACCAGGTTCACCCGCAGCAAGTAAGAAAGCTCCCATTGATGCAGCCATACCAATACAAATCGTTTGAACTTTTGGCTTAATAATTTGCATTGTGTCATAAATAGCCATACCAGCCGTAATTGATCCACCTGGCGAATTAATGTAAAGAGAAATGTCTTTGTCTGGATCTTCTGCTTGTAGGAAAAGTAGCTGTGCGACAATTGAGTTTGCCACATTGTCATCGATAGCACTTCCTAAAAGGATAATGCGGTCTTTAAGTAGACGTGAATAAATGTCATATGCACGCTCACCACGGCTTGTTTGTTCAATAACTGTAGGAATTAAATTCATGTTAAATCCTCCTTCAAAAAACTAAATTCGATTACCTTTGCTGAAATCTACATTGTTTATTTCAGCTGTAACCTTATCATACACATTATAGTCAGGGAAGGTCAAATATTAACCCTGCTAAAGTGAAATTAATTAAAATAAAAAAATAAATTCTTTTTTGCATTCTATGGTTGAATTATATGTGATACGTTTGTATAATAGGTAAGGTTATAAGTTTGAAAGTACAGGACACTATTTTGCAGGTATGCTTCAAAAGAGGATTATCTACATCATGCTTTTCGCAAGCCTAGGGTGAGTACTTTTTTTTTGTGTTTTTTGCCCTCGTGGTGTAATGGATAACACGTAAGATTCCGGTTCTTGCACTGGGGGTTCGATTCCCTCCGAGGGCGCCATTTTACTGAATATTGATATACTGTAATAGCTCAATCTCCTAATAAGTAGTTTAGCAGCCTGCTTAGTGGGGATAGAGAGGAAAAGTAATGGGAATACTGTCCTAGTTGGCATTATTCCCCTATTTATGCCTTTCAAACCTTCAAGAAAGCAACAACTCCAAATTATTTTTTAGTGAACATACTGTCCGTGAAGGCTAGGAATAGCCGAAAAAAAGAATCCTTTCTGAGGGGATTCTTTTTTTTTGTTTAAATTTATCGAAATTTGACATTGCTCCTATTGTATATATATTAGTTTTAGGTTCGTTTTCTTGTTATTAATGCTTATTTTTTCTATTTAAGTAGCTTTACCATTCATTAATATGAAAAAATATTTAGTTTTATGCGAAAAGTTGTTGTGCAAATACTATAATATTAATATAATTGACCTAATAGTCTAACATTTCCGAATTGCGAAAAATAATACGCAGGATGGAAAATTATCGAAATAGGGGGAAATGCAATGAAAAAAACAGCTTGGATGTTACTTATGATGATAGCAGCGCTAACTTTAGCACTTGCAGGATGTGGCACAAAGGACAATGCTTCTTCTGGTAGCACACCTTCAGAAGGTGCGGATGGCAAGAAAGTATATAAAGTAGGTACAGAAGCAACTTTTGCACCGTTTGAATCTGTTGACGATAAAGGGAAAATTGTAGGGATTGATGTCGATATTTTAAAAGCAATTGCTGATGAAATGGATTTCGAGGTAGAGTGGAATAATATTGGTTGGGAACCTGTTTTCCAAACAATTAAAAACGGTGAAACACATATTGGTGCTTCAGGGATTACAATTACAGATGAGCGCAAAGAATCATTCGATTTTACTGAGCCATACTATGAATCTCAATTATTAATTGTTGTGAAAGAAGATTCAAAGATTAAATCATTAGAAGAATTAAAAGATAAAAAGGTGTCCGTACAAATTAATGCTACTGGCCATATGGCAGCTAAAAAGTTACAAGGTGAAGCAAGTACAAATATTATGGCTTTTGAAAGTCAGCCAATCGCAATTCAAGAAATGCTAAATGGTAATGTTGACGCAGCTATTGGAGACAATGCGGTAGTATACGAATATATTAAAGCGCATCCAGATCAAAAAATTAAAGTCATTCAAGATGACGCATTCGAAAAAGAATATTATGGCTTTATGGTTCAAAAGGGGAATAAAGAGCTATTAGATAAATTAAATGAAGGTCTGAAAAAGATTAAAGAAAACGGTAAATTAAAAGAAATTACAGGTACTGATTTCGAATAATATGGTAATGCCACTCGCCAAGCAGTATGCTAGCGACTCATTTAATGGATGTGACTTTAAAGGGGAAATGGGGTTTTCGGATGGACATCTTTGACCTACGCTGGGACATTGTCTGGAACTACCGAAATATGTTTATACGAGGTATTGGCGTAACACTTATTTTGACACTTAGTGGTTATTTTGGCGGTATTCTTTTAGGGCTGTTTTTAGGACTAGGGAAATTATCAAGTAAAAAATGGATCTATTGGCCATCAAAATTATATGTGGATTTATTCCGCGGAACACCAATGCTTGTTCAAATTTTATTAATACACTTAGCTGTTATTCCAACCATTTTTGGACATTCTTTAGGGTATATGGTTTCAGGGATTACAGCGCTTATTTTAAATTGTGCTGCCTATAACGCAGAAATTTTCCGTGCAGGTATCCAAAGTATTGCAAAGGGGCAAATGGAGGCCGCTCGTTCTCTTGGTCTTACACATAACCAAGCGATGCGTAAGGTTATTTTACCGCAGGCCTTTAGACGCATGATCCCGCCATTAGGGAATGAATTCATAGCATTATTAAAGGATTCATCACTAGTAACAGTCATTGCTGCACCAGATATTTTATATGCTAGTAAAGTTGTTGCAGGTGCAAGCTTCCGTTTCTGGGAACCGTATATTGTTGCTGCATTACTATATTTAATATTAACGTATGGTGTAACGAAGATTGTTGCATTTATTGAGAAACGATTTAGCAATAGTTATGTCCCTCGTAAGGCAGAAGGGCGGGAAACAAGATGATAAGAATTGAGAACCTACACAAATATTTTGGTAAGCTAGAAGTATTAAAAGGGATTGATTATGAAATCCAAGAAAAACAAGTTGTTTGTGTCATTGGGCCTTCTGGTTCAGGAAAAAGTACTTTTTTACGTTGCATTAATATGCTAGAAGAAGTAACGGACGGTGCTATTTATATTGAAAATGTGAAAATCAATGATCCGAAAACGAATATCAATGAAATTCGAGCAGAGGTGGGAATGGTATTTCAACAATTTAACTTATTCCCTCATATGAACGTCATCGATAATGTCACGATGGCACCCATGCAAATTCGTAAAATGAGTCGTCCAGAAGCTGAAGAGCTAGGGCATGAGCTGTTAAAAAAGGTCGGTCTTGACAGTAAAGCCTATAATTATCCTGAACAGCTATCAGGTGGACAACAGCAACGTGTAGCTATTGCACGTGCGTTAGCAATGAAGCCAAAGGCCATTCTATTTGATGAGCCTACTTCAGCTCTTGATCCTGAAATGGTAAAAGAGGTGTTAGATGTTATGAAAAATCTAGCGGCTGAAGGGATGACAATGATTGTAGTCACACATGAAATGGGCTTTGCTCGTGAAGTCGGTGATCGAGTAGTCTTTATGGATGGTGGCTATATTGTGGAAGAAGGGTTGCCAGAGGAATTATTCGGAAACCCACAAAGTGAACGTACAAAAGCATTTTTAGGAAAAGTATTATAATGAAAAAAGGCAGTCCATGATGAGAATTCATCACTATGGACTGCCTTTTGATTTTTAATGAAGGGGATTAGAGGTTGTATCGTATGCATTAAGCATCGTTTGCATATCTTGTTGAGAGTACTGAGGAACTTGATAATAGCCATGTTTATTTTGGTAAATGGATAATTCATAGGCCATTTCAATGCAGTTGGGAATACTATCAGCAACAACACGACGAACAACGGGGTTTGTTGTTTCTGTTGCAGCAGCCGTCATACATTTTGCTGCTCCCTTTTGAGCGCCTAGTAAGAAACCAGAAATGGCTTCATCATTAATTTCATTGGCGTTTTGCATTGGTTTTTTTGGTTGGCCTGGAGTTAAGCCATATTTAAAATCATTACCTGTTTCCATTTGGTAACGTCCCGTGGGAACAGATGGATCATGACCTGTTTTAAAGGACTCAACAATCGTATTATACATACCCAATGTAAAATTATATTGGCGATCCAAAATGCTGAGTAATTCTTGATCCTTTACTTGTGGACGTAAAATGATCGCTTGGTTCATACCAGCGATAATTTCACCAATTGCTTCATGCATGTCCATCATTTCGTGTCCACCATGATTTAGACTATGTTGTTGATTGAAATTTGTTTGATTGGATGATGATTCATTGTAAAACGATTGTGACAAAAAAAACGCCTCCTCATATAATTTTTGATGCAGTATTTAGTATGTCAAGCCAAATGATTTTCATACGGTATAAATGCAAAGGCAAAAATGTAGACTAACAAAAGGAAAAGCAAGTCAAGGAGGTTTTAGAAAATGAAGAAATGGTTTGGACCAATTGGGATAATTGTTATCATTCTTATCGTGTTAGCCTTAGTGTTGATTCCTAAATATAACAGTTTAGTAACAGCTGAGGAAAATGTAGATTCCAAATGGGCACAAGTTGAAAACCAGCTCCAACGCCGCTATGATTTAATTCCCAATTTGGTTGAATCTGTGAAAGGGTATGCCAATCATGAGCAACAGATCATTGCGGATATTACTAACGCACGTGCTCAAATGAGCAATGCTAATACCCCCGCGCAGCAAGCTGTTGCGAACGATGCTTTAACTGGTGCACTTAGTCGTTTACTAGTAGTCGTGGAAAACTACCCGAACCTAAAGGCAGATGCAAATTTTCGTCAGTTAATGGATGAGCTTGCTGGCACAGAAAATCGCTTGGCAGTTGCGCGCGAGGATTATAATAATGAAGTACAACAATTTAATAAACATGTTAAACGCTTTCCTGGCAATTTAATGGCAGGAATGTTTGGATTTGAACAAAAAGAGTACTTTAAAGCCGCAGCGGGTGCCGAACAAGCACCGTCTATTGATTTTAGTCAATCAGGTACACAGTGATGAAGCGTTGTATTATACAGCTGATTATCGTTTGCTCAGTGCTTCTTTTTAGCATGACTATGACGAAAGCAGCAATGCCTTCACCAATGAAAAATACGTATATCCATGATTTTGCGAATGTCTTATCTTTAGATGTAAAACAAGAGCTAAACCATTATTCAGAGCAATTAGATAAAGGGACAGGTGCTGAAATCATGGTCGTAACTGTTGATAGCCTTCATGGGCAGGAGGCGAAAATGTATGCGACAAAGATGATTCGTTCCTGGGGCATTGGGGACAAAGAGAAAAATAATGGTGTCCTTATACTCGCTACATTTGGACAGGGCGATGGCCAAAATGATGTGGTGATAGCTGTCGGTCAAGGCTTAGAGGGACCATTACCAGACGGTAAATTAGGGCGTATATTAGATAATGCATTTTATCCCTTTGCAAGTGAAGGTGATAATGATCAAGCCTTTCTAGCTACATATGCTGAGGTCTTTCGTGCTGTAGCTGAAGAGTATAATTGGAATGGTGAATTACCTGCAGGTGCAAATGAAGAGGAAGGAATGCCCATCTGGCTCATTATTGTCATCGTTATTATAGTCCTCATTTTTTCTTCTTTTTCAAAAGGCGGAAGAGGCGGACCTCGTGGGAGAGGCTACGGCGGTTATCCTGGTGGCTTTGGTGGCGGACGTTCAGGTGGTGGCGGTTTTGGAGGGTTTGGTGGCGGATCTTCAGCAGGTGGAGGGGCAAGCCGGAAATTTTAAATACTAACGACAAGCGAGCTAATTATTTAGTTCGCTTTTGATATGAAAATATTGACAAATATACAAATAATGGTATAATTTGTATATATCGACTATCGATATAACGTAAATTGATATAGGGAGGAATCATTTTTGAAAAAAAGATTTTTAACTGCATCATTAGCAATTATTTTAACAACTGCTACGGTTATTCCTGCAACATTGCAAGAAGTACGTGCTGCTAATGAAACAAATGTTGTATTAGCACAAGAGGAACATCTTTCAGCACAGGAATTTCTAGATTTAGCAGTAACAGCTTTAACATTCCAGCATGGCTCTGATTCAATGCGTCAACAAATTAAGGATCAATGGGTAAAGGCTGGAGAGATTTCTGACTTAAGCGCTACTATTAAACGTGATCAAGCAGCTAGGATTTTAGTTAGAGCTGCCAATAAAGAAGGAAAAGAAAAATCACTAGGAGAGTATTCAAAGAAGGCCAATAAGCTTGGTTTCTTTAAGGGAGTATCTTCAAGTACAGATTTTATTACGAAACAAGATGCTGGCAAACTCCTTAACAATGTTAAACATATAAAAAATGGTTCTAATAATAAAGGAGTAAAAGAAATTTCTGTAGAAGATTTTATGAAAAATCCAGGGAATTTTGGCTACGAACTGTCCCCAGATGGTAATTACATTACATTTGCCTCTGCATGGGAGAACCGCTCGAATATATTTGTGAAAAAAATGAATGATAATAGTGAGCCTGTTCGTGTATCAAGCTCAAAGGATCGAGATATTGCAGGTTTTTTCTGGAAGGATGATGCTTTACTTTATTTGAAAGATAAAGGTGGAGATGAAAACTTCCATATTTATTCTACAACCTTTAACGGTTCTGTGGAAAAAGATTTAACGCCATATCCTAACGTAACGGTAGGGATATTGGATAGCCTACAGGGTGTAAAAGACGAAATTCTTATTATGATGAACAAAGAGGATGCTACCGTTTTTGATGTGTACAAGCTAAATGTAAAGACGGGTAAAACGACTCACGTCGCAAAAAATCCTGGCAATATTACGAACTGGTTAGCAGATCGTAACGGCAATGTACGTGTAGCTGTGGCTACTGATGGGGTGGAAGGTACTGTCCTTTATCGAGATTCAGAAAAGGATGAATTCAGACCATTTATTAAAATCGGTGCTGGAGATGAAGTGATGCCGCTAGCTTTCTCGAAGGACAATAAATTTATTTATGCTACATCCAATAAAGGCCGGGATAAAATAGAAGTGGTGAAGTATGACTTACAAGGTAAAGAAGAAGTAATCATGTCCAATGATGAAGTGGATGTCTCGGGTGTATTGTATAATGCTGAAAAAGATAAATTATTGTATGGTGCGTATGCTACGGATAAAATCCATTATCAATTCTTTGATAAAGACTTTGAAAAGTTATTCCGTAAAATTCAAAACAAGCTTGGTGTTCAAGAAAGCCAATTGGGCATAAACGATTACAATAAAGAGATGACAAAATTTATTGTAAGTGTTTCTAGTGACACCATCTATGGAAAGTATTATTACTATGATTCAACAACAGATGAATTAACAGAATTAGCAACATTGAGCCCATGGTTGAAATCTTCAGAGCTTGCAGAAATGCATCCTATCTCTTATAAGAGTCGTGATGGATTAATTATAAATGGTTATTTAACGTTGCCGAAAAATAAAAATGCTAAAGATCTTCCTCTTATTGTAAACCCACATGGTGGACCGTGGGCTCGTGATATGTGGGGATTCAATCCAGAAGTACAGCTATTAGCAAATCGTGGCTATGCAGTGCTACAAGTAAACTTCCGTTCCTCGACTGGATATGGCAAAGAATTTCTTCAAGCTGGTAATAAGCAATGGGGCTTGAAAATTCAAGATGATATAACGGATGGCGTTCAATGGGCGATTGACCAAGGTATTGCAGATCCTAAACGTATCGGTATTTACGGTGCTTCATTTGGTGGGTATGCTACATTAGCTGGCATTACGTATACACCAGATTTATATGCAGCAGCAGTTGATTATGTTGGTGTATCTAATATTTTCACACTATTAGATACAATTCCACCATACTGGGAAACGATGCGAGACATGTTTTATGAACGAGTAGGTCATCCAGAGAAAGATAAAGAATTATTAACTGCGGTTTCTCCGGTCTTCCATGCAGATAAAATTAAAACACCTTTATTTGTTGCACAAGGCGCAAATGATCCACGTGTCAACAAAGCGGAATCAGACCAAATTGTTGAAGCTTTACGTGCTAGAGGTGTAGATGTAGAGTATATGTTAAAGGATAATGAGGGCCATGGCTTCGCGAATGAAGAAAACAGAATCGAATTCTATAATGCCATGTTGAAATTCCTTGATCATCATTTAAAATAACATAATAGCCAAAAGGCATTGATGTGCTTGTTATTCGCACTCAATGCCTTTCGTTTTTCTAGTAAGCTTTTGAATGAATCCACCACATGGTTTACAATCGTTGTAGCTAACATTGTCATCATTCAACGATGAAGAAATAATAGAAACAGGAGGTGCCATCCATGAATGTTCAATTTTTTAGTCGAGCTAATTGTCCATTATGTGTAGAGGGCTTACATACATTAAAGCTTGTACAGGAAGATGTAGCGTTCGATATTGAAATAGTTAATATTGAAGAGGATGATCTCATACACGAAAAATATATGTTAATGATACCTGTAGTAGAAAAGGATGGGGTCATTATCCAATACGGCAATCTGGATTATGCCACATTGATGGAGTACTTGGGCAGTTAAGTACTATGTCTTTAAAAAGATAATAACGGCGTAAATCGCTCTATTGTTAGTTGGCATTCATACAATTCACAAATTGTTCAATGAAAGCGGTTTGAATTTGAACAGTTTGTGAAGACCTTCACATTAGTCTTTTATTTTATAAAAATCGGAGTAGAATAGGTATCAAGTAAGACGTTGTTATAAAACAGATAATGAAAAGTATCACAAATTCTAGTGGTTGTTATATTACAAAAGCGATGTGAAGGGAGATTTTACAATGTGGGTTATTACAGTATTTGAAAAAAAGGACGTTCGTATTTTTGAATTTACAAATAAAAATGAAGCAACAAAAGCTTTAGAAGGATTTAAGAAAAACGCAATTTTATCTTTCACAAAATAAGCAAACCTAAGTCTCGTAGCTAATGACAAAGCTATGGGGCTTTTTTTAATCCAAAACTATACAATTACTTGCACTTTCCAAATATGCGTATTATAATGAAATTATAAGTGGGACACAAAATAATATAGTGGGACTAAATTAATCCCACCTCTATTAACAAGGGAGTAGATAAATATGTTCACTATTCCAGAGGCACAGCAAAGGCTACTTCCTGAAATGTATCCGCTTCTGCAATCTAGATATCGTATTTTGCAAGCCGTTCAACTCATGCAACCTATCGGGCGTCGAACACTCGCAGATTCATTGAAAATGACAGAGAGAGAAATTCGTAAAGAAACTGACATTTTACGTGAACAAGGGTTATTAGATTCGCAAAAGTCGGGTATGGTATGTACAGATGATGGTGAAGAAGTCATTGAAAAACTGAGAGCCATCGTTTATGAATGGTCTGGTTTAACCCAGCTTGCAAAATTGCTTGAAAATCATTTTGGTATACAGCATGTTGTTGTTGTACCAGGTGACTATATTGAAGACAATACAATCCTAACCTTGCTTGGCAAGGAAGCAGCATTGCAATTTATGTCTACTGCTTTTAATGAACAAGTTGTAGCGGTCACTGGTGGAAAATCAGTTGCCTCTCTCGCTCAATTTTTACATCCATTAGAGGGACAAAAAGATATTACCTTTGTTGCCGCACGCGGAGGAATTGGTCATGAAATGCAAATGCAGGCGAATACGCTTGTTGCAACATTTGCCATGCAGATGGAGGAACAATACCGTACATTATTTTTACCTGAGCATTTAAGTGAGCAAGCTTATCAAGCAATGCTAACAGAGCCGATGGTAACTGAAATGATGGCGTATTATGATCGAGCAGATTGCGTGATCCATGGCATTGGATCGGCAGAGGAAATGGCGATTCGACGTAATTCATCTTCAGAGGATTTGCGAATTCTTGAGGAGAAGGGCGCGGTAAGTGAGGCATTTGGTTATTACTTTAATGCCGATGGTGAAATCGTACATCGTATCCGCACGATTGGTATTCAGCTTGAACAGGTAAAAAATAGCCAGCAAGTTATTGCCGTGGCAGCAGGAAAACAAAAGGTCAATGCGATGCTTTCATATTTTAAAGTAGCGCCAAAGCAAACGATTTTTATTACAGATGAAGCAGCTGCAAAAGCCATTGCTGCTACTTTATCTTCTGACAGCCATTTTGATTGATGGGTGTGAGCATTACCATGTCACTCGATCTCAAAAAGTGTTGAAGCACTTTTTGAATGAGCATAAAAGCAATTTAACGTCTCTATTTCAATAGAGGCAGACATTACACATTATTGGAGGAATTAACAATGGCATTAAAATTAGCAATTAATGGATTTGGACGTATTGGACGTTTAGTATTTCGTGAGGCAATGAAACAAAATGAATTTGAAGTAGTAGCTGTAAACGACTTAACAGACGCAGGTCAGCTTGCACACTTATTGAAATATGATTCAGTCCACGGTATCTATGATGCTGAAGTCAATGCAGATGAAGATTCTTTCGTAGTAAATGGTCAACGTATCAAAGTATATGCTGAAAAAGATCCTTCACAATTACCATGGGGTGAATTAGGAGTAGACGTAGTTCTTGAATGTACTGGTCATTTCCGTTCAGTGGAAGAAGTAGGTAAGCATATTGAAGCAGGCGCTAAAAAAGCAATCCTTTCTGCACCAGCAAAAGGAGCAATGCCTACATTTGTGATGGGTGTTAACCATACAGACTATAACCCAGCAACAGATGATGTTATCTCAAATGCTTCTTGTACAACAAACTGTCTTGCGCCTGTAGCGAAAGTACTTGATGAGAAATTTGGCATTGAACGCGGTATGATGACAACAATCCACTCGTATACAAACGATCAACGAATCTTAGACTTCCCACACTCTGACCCACGTCGTGCACGTGCAGGAGCGGTATCTATGATTCCAACAACAACTGGGGCAGCGGTAGCCGTTTCTAAAGTATTACCACAATTAAAAGGTAAATTAGATGGCTTCTCTATGCGTGTACCAACACCTAACGTATCATGTGTAGACTTAGTTGTAGAATTAAAAGCAGATGTAACGAAAGAAGCCATTAATGCGGTATTAAAAGAAGCATCTGAAAATGAATTAAAAGGCATTTTAGACTACAATGAGCTACCATTAGTTTCTATTGATTATAATGGTAACCACCATTCTTCTACTGTTGATGGTCTTTCAACAATGGTATTAGAAAACAAAATGGTGAAGGTTCTAGCTTGGTACGATAACGAAATTGGTTACTCTACTCGCTTAATGGACTTAGCTTTATACATTGCTGAACAAGGGTTAAACAATAAATAAGTATCATATTTCGACATTTTGAGTAAAAAGTGTGACATAATACTGCTTTTTATGCACAAAAAGTATAGCCTTTATAATATCGAATAGATATAATATACAAGGGTAATGGGAGTAAGGGATAACCCTTACTCCCTTTTTGTCTAAATTCGGTAGGAAATTCCCACCTCTATAGGTAATGAGATGAATACACAAAGGGCTCTCTTTAATGGAGTGGGTGTCCAAACACCGACTACATCAAGATAATAGCCCAGTGGATGTCACAGATTTTGTTGGACTCCAACACTAAGGTGTAATTAATATATGGTGTTTGCAAGACATAAAAGAGTACTTTTGCTACTATAAAAACAAGTATTAGGGTTCATTATCAAAAGTTGGAGAATCATATGCATACTAGATGATGACCCCGATAAAGTACCAAGATGACTTTTCGATTTAGGAAGCATGGTGTGGAGCCAAGATGGGTAAAACACAAGGATGTAAGACTAAAACAACTTTGAAGGGAGTTTCTTCATGTTAAATAAGAAGACAATGAAAGATATTGATGTAAAAGGTAAACGCGTTTTTGTTCGTGTTGATTTTAATGTTCCAATGGCGGATGGGGCCATTACAGATGAAACACGTATTCGAGCAGCTATTCCAACAATTGAATACTTAGTAGAGCAAGGTGCAAAAGTCATTTTAGCTTCTCATTTAGGTCGTCCAAAAGGGGAAGTAAAAGAGGACATGCGTCTAACAGCAGTTGGTATTCGCTTAGCGGAGCTAATGAGCAAGCCAGTTACGAAGCTAGATGAATCTATTGGGCAAGCAGTGGAAGAAGCTGTTGCGAGCATGCAGGATGGAGACCTTTTACTTCTTGAAAACGTTCGTTTCCATGCAGGAGAAGAAAAAAATGATCCAGCTTTAGCACAGCAATTTGCTCAGCTAGCAGATATTTATGTCAATGATGCTTTCGGTGCAGCTCACCGTGCACATGCTTCTACAGAAGGAATCGCTAAGCACATTCCTGCAGTATCAGGTTTCCTTATGCAAACGGAATTAGATGTACTTGGTAAAGCACTATCGAATCCTGAACATCCATTTACAGCGATTATCGGTGGTGCCAAAGTTAAAGATAAAATTGGTGTAATTGAAAGTTTATTAGAAAAAGTAGACCACTTAATTATTGGTGGTGGATTATCATTCACGTTCATTAAGGCACAAGGCTACGATATTGGAAAATCTTTATTAGAAGAAGATAAAATTGAGCTAGCAAAATCATTTATTGAAAAAGCGAAAGCAAAAGGCGTGCAATTACATATGCCAATTGATGCGGTAGTGGCTAATGAATTTTCACAAGATGCGGAAACAAAAGTTGTGGATGTTGATGCTATACCAGCAGATTGGATGGGGCTAGACATTGGGCCAAAAACAGCTGCTCACTATGCAGAGGTCATTAAAAATTCTAAATTGATCATTTGGAACGGACCAATGGGTGTCTTTGAAATGGATAAATTTGCGAATGGTACAAAAACAGTGGCTGACGCAATGGCAACTACATCCGGTTATACAGTAATCGGTGGTGGTGACTCTGCAGCGGCAGTTGAAAAGTTTGAAGTAGCTACTAAAATGGATCACATTTCTACAGGTGGCGGTGCTTCACTTGAGCTAATGGAAGGGAAAGAGCTTCCAGGAATTGTTGCATTAAACGATAAATAAGCCAAATAAAAAATCGGAGGCAAGACGATGCGTAAACCAATTATTGCAGGTAACTGGAAAATGTTTAAGACATTTGAAGAAGCTATACAATTTGTAGATGCCGTACAGGATAAACTTCCTTCTAATGAGAAAGTAGACGCTGTAATTTGCGCACCAGCACTTTACCTACCTACACTTGTGCAAGTTGCTAGTGAATCAGAGCTAGCTATTGGTGCCCAAACGATGCACTATGAAAATGAAGGTGCCTTTACTGGTGAAATTAGTCCTGCACAGCTAGCAAGTGTGGACGTGGACTATGTTATATTAGGACACTCAGAACGTCGCGAGTACTACAATGAAACAGATGAGGCTATTAATAAAAAAGTAGCAGCAGCACTTGCACATAATATTGTACCGATTATTTGCTGTGGTGAAACGCTTGAAGAACGAGAAGCGGGAACGACAGAGCAAAAGGTTGCGGGCCAAATTAAAGCGGCACTTGCTGGATTCGAAGCGCAGCAAGTAGAGCATATGGTCATTGCCTATGAACCAATTTGGGCAATCGGTACAGGTAAAACGGCTACAGCCGATGATGCCAATCAAGTTTGCGGAGCGATTCGTTCGGTCGTTGAGGAATTATTTGATGCTGAAACGGCCAATGCAGTTCGCATCCAATACGGTGGCAGCGTTAAGCCTGACAACGTTCATGAGCTTTTATCAAAAGAGCATATTGATGGAGCATTAGTAGGTGGAGCAAGCTTACAACCAGAATCTTATTTAACATTATTGGAGGCGGCAGCAAATGCCTAAAAAGCCAGTAGCTTTAATTATTTTAGATGGCTTTGCATTTCGTGATGAAACATTCGGAAATGCAGTAGCACAGGCTAAAAAGCCAAATTTTGACCGATATTGGAGCCAATTCCCACACGCTACATTAACAGCATCTGGAGAAGCCGTTGGGCTACCAGAAGGCCAAATGGGTAATTCCGAGGTGGGTCACTTAAACATTGGTGCTGGTCGTATTGTTTATCAAAGCTTAACACGCTTAAATAAATCGATACGTGAAGGAGACTTCTATACAAATCAAGCATTTTTAGATGCGGTGGCACATGTGAAAGCCCATAATTCTAAACTGCATATTATGGGGCTGTTATCAGATGGTGGTGTTCATAGTCATTATGAGCACATGTTTGCTCTATTAAGGCTTGCAAAGCAGCAAGATGTAACTGACGTTTTCGTTCATGGCTTCTTAGATGGTCGAGATGTTGGACCTACAACAGCTTTAAACTATATTGAAGAAACTGAAAAACAAATGACTGAAATGGGAGTAGGTCAATTTGCATCTATCCACGGTCGTTACTATGCAATGGACCGCGATAAACGATGGGATCGTGTCGCGCTTACTTATAATGTACTGGTAGATGGCGTTGGTCAAACAGCGGAAAGTGCAAAAAGTGGTGTAGCAGAATCCTATGAGCGTGAAGTGACAGATGAATTTGTCATCCCATTTAGTATTCAAGAGCACGGAGAGCCAGTGGCAACGATTGGTGATAACGATGCAGTCATTTTCTTTAATTTCCGTCCGGACCGTGCTATACAGTTGTCAAAAGTATTCACAAATGAAGGCTTTGATGGTTTTGCAGTATCTGCCAAGCATCCGAAAAACTTGAAATTTGTATCCTTTACTCATTATAGTGATGAAGTTAATGCACAGGTTGCTTATGAAAATGACAACCTGAAAAATACAATCGGTGAAGTGTTAGCGATGAATGGTAAAACACAGCTACGCATTGCCGAAACCGAAAAATATCCACATGTTACTTTCTTTATGAGCGGTGGACGTGAGGAAAAATTCTTAGGTGAAGAACGTTTATTAATCGCATCCCCAAAGGTTGCCACATACGATTTAAAACCTGAAATGTCTGCTTATGAGGTGACAGAAGCCTTACTTGCAGAAATTGAGGCTGAAAAATTTGATGGTATTCTTCTTAACTTTGCCAACCCTGATATGGTAGGTCATAGTGGAATGCTTGAACCAACCATTAAGGCTATTGAAGTAGTGGATGAATGCTTAGGGAAAGTAGTAGATGCGCTTCTTGCAAAAGGTGGTGCAGCTATTATTACAGCTGACCATGGGAACTCAGATGAAGTGGTAACACTAGCAGGGGAGCCTATGACAGCTCATACAACAAATCCTGTTCCAGTAATTGTGACAAAACCAAATGTTGTTTTACGAAATGGTGGTATTTTAGCCGATTTGGCTCCAACCATGTTAGAATTATTACAGGTGTCACAGCCTACTGAAATGACAGGTCAATCATTAATTGAAAAAGAGGAGAATTAATTATGCCATTTATTACACAAATTTATGCTCGCGAAGTTTTAGATTCACGTGGGAACCCAACAGTAGAGGTTGAAGTATTTACAGAGTCAGGCGCTTTCGGACGCTCAATCGTACCATCAGGTGCATCAACAGGTGAATACGAAGCTGTAGAATTACGCGATGGTGACAACTCTCGTTACCTAGGCAAAGGTGTATTAAAAGCAGTTGAAAATGTTAACACAATTATTGCACAAGAATTAGAAGGTAACTATTCTGTTCTTGACCAAGTTGTCATTGACAAAGCTTTAATAGAGCTTGATGGCACAGAAAATAAAGGCAAGCTAGGTGCTAACGCAATTCTAGGTGTATCCATGGCAGTTGCACATGCTGCGGCAGATTATTTAGATGTACCTCTTTATCAATATCTTGGTGGGTTTAATTCGAAACAATTACCAGTACCAATGATGAACATTTTAAATGGTGGAGCACACGCAGATAACAATGTAGACATTCAAGAGTTTATGGTTATGCCTGTCGGTGCAGAATCTTTCCGTCATGCACTACGTATGGGTGCTGAAATTTTCCATCACTTAAAGGCCGTACTAAAAGCTAAAGGCTATAATACAGCAGTAGGTGACGAGGGTGGTTTCGCACCAAACCTAGGCTCTAACGAAGAAGCCATTACAGTCATTTTAGAAGCGATTGAAAAAGCAGGCTACAAACCAGGTGAAGAAGTGAAGCTTGCAATGGATGTAGCTTCATCAGAGCTTTTCAATAAAGAAGATGGTAAATACCACTTAGATGGTGAAGGTGTTGTTAAAACTTCAGAAGAGATGGTTGATTGGTACGAAGAGTTAACAAACAAATACCCAATCATTTCAATTGAAGACGGCTTAGATGAAAATGACTGGGCTGGACACAAGCTATTAACTGAACGTATTGGTAGTCGTGTTCAATTAGTAGGTGATGATTTATTTGTAACAAATACAAAAAAATTATCTGCAGGTATTGAGCAAGGAGTAGGAAATTCAATCCTTATCAAAGTAAACCAAATCGGTACATTAACAGAAACATTTGAAGCGATTGAAATGGCGAAACGTGCAGGCTACACAGCAGTTATCTCTCACCGCTCTGGTGAATCAGAGGATGCAACAATTGCTGATATCGCCGTAGCAACAAATGCAGGCCAAATTAAAACGGGTGCGCCATCACGTACAGACCGTGTAGCTAAATACAACCAACTTCTTCGCATTGAAGATCAACTTGGTTCAACAGCTGAGTACCTTGGTTTAAAATCATTCTACAACTTAAAATAAGCGACTAATATGTATTATCGTCCCAAAAGTTAAACATACTTTTGGGGCGATTTTTTATAAATGTTGTCATGTAAAATGAACAAAGCATCCATTGCTTAAAATGATTATAATAATAGGTAAGTAAATTGCAATGGATGAATATCCATATTTTATTTTAGCGTCTGAATGGGAGAGCAGTAAATTTGACTGTAAGCTTCAGACGAAAGGAGAGCAGCGTGACAATGAACATTCTTGAAACAGAACGACTAATACTGCGCTTACAAACAACGGATGATGCGCCATTCATTCTTGAGTTAGTGAATGATCCCTCGTGGATACAATTTATCGGTGACCGCGGTGTGAAGACCGTAGAGGAGGCAGCTCTATATATAGAAAATGGTGCAATACGGATGTATGAGCAATTCGGATTCTGCCTATATGTAGTGGAAAAAATGGAAGATCAAACCCCGATTGGAATATGCGGTTTCGTGAAAAGAGATAATTTAAAGGATGTAGATATTGGATTCGCGTTTCTCCCTGATTATTGGGGGAAGGGATACGCCTATGAAGCAGCATCAGCCGTTTTAGTCTATGGTCTAGAGACACTAGGATTTAATCGAATGGTGGCGATTACTACCCAAGATAATCATGCGTCAGCTAAGTTACTCGAAAGAATAGGCTTGCAGTTTGAAAAGGTCATCCAATTTTCCAATGATTCTGAGGAACTTAGACTTTTCTCATTAGATGATGAAAGTTCATAAACATAAAAAAGGTCAGTCTGAAGTGTTAGCTCATTACAGACTGACTCTCTATTTGCTATTATATTACTGCTGTGCCCAGTATTTATCCATATTCTTGTCTAAATAAACCCAGCCCTTCCAGCCAATATGAATCGTATCCATTATAAAATAAGGGTCGTACTCATGGTCTGTAAAATCAACATAGTCGAC
The DNA here is from genome assembly GCF_059424475.1 of Lysinibacillus sp. GW247-5R2A. NCBI lineage: Bacteria > Bacillati > Bacillota > Bacilli > Caryophanales > Bacillaceae > Lysinibacillus > Lysinibacillus sp. GW247-5R2A. The sequence continues at coordinate 54,867 of NZ_JBWKZL010000009.1, forward strand.
ATTGGCATCCTTTAATAACTGTGCCATCTTCTCATAATATTGTTGACGTCGTTCTTTAGGATAGCCATTATAATCATACCAATAGCCGTTAACGGGAATAGAGACGAATAATGGCTTAGCACCAGCATCCTTTAACACATCCATAACTAACTGAAAATCCTTGTACTCAGGAGATTCCGTATAATCTTCATGCTTTCGCATATTTTTAAACTTTGAAAAATTAGCGTTAACCAGTCGCTTGTAAGCTCTATTTTCAATCATATATTCATTGGAGACACGTTTCTCCCCATAGGCTTCAGCATGCTGGATTTGCTGTTCAAAACTTTGGTCCGCAACGAGCTTATCATTATTTTTTAATGAATGCCCCTTGCGAGGGAATAGCGAATAGTAGAGATCCTTTTTTTCTAGTAATTCCTTGTGAAAGCGGCCCGCTACCATAGCCATACGTCCTGTAACAGGATGTTTTTTGCCATTAGACATTTGATATTGATACATCGTTTTTAAGAGACGATCCCGCTCAACGGTATCAAATTCTAGCAGGCGCTCCATAGCCTGTTTACGGAGATGAGCATCCATGTCACGATTAAACGCTAAGTCATAGGCATGTAACATAGAATAATTTGGTGAAAAATGGAATTCACCCATACCTTTTTCCGTAAACCATTGAGGTGAAATAATAAAAACTAATTTTTTGCCCTCTAAATTTTTTTCTTGTGCAGCAAAATTTAAGAAATGCGTAATGGACTGCATCCCGCCACGACCAATCATAAATGTCGTATACGGGGCATCTGTTGCTCGGGCATAATTATAAGGGTGAAACGGGTCAAAACGATTTAATTCAGAGGAACCATATAAAGGCATGGAAGTAGGCTCCTGTAACATTCGCTCCTGTAAATACGTGCCTTGAAAGACGAGTGGAGACATATTTGTTTTGGCTTGCTCCACATCATCTTCTGATATCCATGCTTTTATCCAAGAATTTGGAAAGAAGACAAAGCCAGAAAACAGGGCTAAGGCAATAAAAAGTGATAGAAAGCCTTTTTTTATCATTGTCTTTCAGCTAATTTCCCTGCAATACGATTCGGCGTGTTCCATTCTTCACGATTAAAATCAGTAATAGGTACAGAAATATTAAAACGGTTCTCGATTTCTACCAATAAATTAATAGTACCAAAGGAATCAAGAAGACCTTCCTCGAATAGATCGATATCTGGGTTTTCTACAATAATTTCATCTTCACATAACTCCACTAGCATTTCTAAAACTTGTTGTTTATCCATTAATAATTCTCCTTTATTGAACAGGCTTTATTTGTAGAAAGCCTTTAGTTAAAATAATTCCCCTGAAAAGATATAGAAGCCAAAACATACGGCATTGAACGTGATAAATACACCAATGGCATGCGTCCATTTATTTTTTGGCCAAAGCTTATGCTTTTTATTCCAGCGCTCGAATTTATCGAAGCTAATAATTAATAAGGCATGATAGAGACCGTAAACGACAAAATGCCATTCGAGGCCATGCCAAATGCCCATTAAAAAGAATAGTAAAAAGAACCCTATATATGAAATGGCGAATTTATTTTTCAGCCATTTTTTCTTCGTCATCCAAAGAACAAAGCGCATATAAACATAATCTCTGAACCAGAAGGAAAGACTCATATGCCAACGATTCCAAAAGTCTTTAATATTGCGACTAGCAAATGGGCGGTTAAAGTTAATAGGTGTTTGAATGCCCATTAGTCGGCTTACACCCACTGCGAATGCACTATAGCCTGCAAAATCAAAGAATAAGTAAAAGCTATACATATACATATACGCCAACTGTCCTTGGAAAGGTGTCAAATAGTTATACGTATGATTTGGTAAATAAATAAGTGTGTAGTTGTAGATTAAATAAGCCAATATAAATTTATATAAAAAGCCCACAAAGATATAGTTAATGCCACTTAGTAACAGCTTTTGATAGTCTTCCGAAGAGGGAACCGAATGAAAATCCTTCGTAAAACGGCGCCAACGATCGATTGGACCCGACGATACTGTAGGAAAGAACAGTAAAAAGTAGGCCAGTTCGACGATAGAGATTTTTTCCTTCATTAAGCCGTCGCGTGTTTCTAAAATCATTTGCACAGCTTTAAATGTAATGTAGGATACACCAAGGAAGCCAAATAAATGATGCAGACCAAGGATAGGCAAAATTTTCACTAGCACTAGCGGCAATATCGACAGGAGCACAGCCATGACAAAAACAGGTCCATTATTTTGCTGTAGTCGATAGCGTTGATAAGCCGTAATAAGCACTATTTGAAAGACCGTAAACAATATTAACGAAATTGATCCATTCAAGGAGTGTCCAAAGATAAGGGCTAAAACAATCAACGAAACCAATAAATTATAATGCTTCGCAGACTTGCCACGTAAACCTAATAAAATGGTAGGCAGCAATAATAGTCCAATAATGAGAAAGAATGCTATATTTCCATAAGGCGTCATACTGTTTCCATAACCGCCAATCCTTTACGATCGACTTTACCATTTGGATTTAGCGGTAAAGCATCCATATATTTAAACGTTCTAGGTATCATATAGGCTGGTAAATACTCCGATAATAGGGTCTTCAGCTGCTTCGTCATTTTAAAAGCAGAGTCCGCTAAAGGCTGACGCAAAACGATATGAGCATTGAGAGAAACAATTTCATTATCTTTATGGACAGGAACAACTACACAGCTTGAAACAGGTGGCAGGTTACTAATTTGTTTCTCAATCTCCTCGATCTCTAAGCGATAACCATGTAATTTTACTTGGAAATCCTTGCGACCTAAAAAGAACAAATACCCATCTTGCTCATAGCCCATATCTCCAGTTTGATAGATGCGATGACCAGCTACAGTTGGAAAGGCTTTAGCTGTTAACTCGGGTGCTCCTAAATAGCCTGCACTGACAGTGGGCCCTGAAATAACAATTTCTCCATCATCTAATAAAGAAACGTTTGGCTCAGAAATAGGAGCAATCGGTAATTGCTCAAATTGTTCTATTAATGCTTCAGTTACCTTTACATAGGATACAGCGACAGTCGTTTCCGTAGGTCCATATAAATTATAAATAGTGGCCTGTGGAAAACGTTGCATGAGCTCTTTAATGACAGGTATTGGTAAAACCTCACCGCAGAATAAAAAAGTATCTAATGCGGGCATGAGCTTTTGCTCCCATTCCTTGTTCATTAAGCACATCTTGGCAAAGGAAGGGGTAGACGTCCAAACACGAGTGTTGGACAACGCTAATGAGTCAAATAAAGCTCGCGGGTTGGCGATTTCTTGTTGTGTAATTGCGTAAAGCGTATGCCCTCCTACAAGAGCTGGATAGAGATCCATGACGGATAAGTCAAAAGAATAGGGAGCTTGATTTAAAAATACGCCTGATTCCTGTATGAGAAAATTCTCCTGCATCCAAGTAACGAAATGAGCTAAATTATTGGCAGTTATTTGGACGCCCTTTGGCTGCCCAGTTGAGCCAGAAGTGTAAATGATATAATGAATGTCCTCCTGCTGCACCCAGCTTGTTGATGCTGGACTGTCTTGGAGGGAGGATGAGTCTAACACTTCACTCACTGCTACTACAGGTATGTTTGTTAGCATCTGTAATGGTTCTGTCGTGAATACTAGACAAGCTTTCGATGCCTCTAAAATTAACTGTAATCTTTCAGACGGTGTTGACGAGTCAACGGGTACATATGGGTGTCCCGCCTTTACTGCACCTAAAAAGGCAGCAATTTGTAAAGGGGACATATGTCCATAAACGACAATGGGCTGCTGTCTCTGCAAATGATGTGCCAGGATATAATCGGCTATACAATCCGAATAATGCCAAAGCTCACCATATGTTAAGGAGGCATTGTGGGTTTGATAAGCAGTTTTTTGTGGCTGTTGGATGGCCACACGTTCAATAGCTGCTAAAATACTTAACATCAGTAAAACTCCTTTATTTAAAATTCCGTATATATAAATGGTCCAGCGTTCATATCATGAAAGCCATGTATAAGAAACAACAGCACCAAAACGATCAAATAAAATAACGTGAATCCGATAAAGCGTAGATTCTCATTATTTTTGATGGATTCCATTTGTCCACCTCCAATGAAAAAAAGTATAGGATTAAACTTTCAAAAAATACTAATTTACTAGTTAAAAATCCTTACCTTATGTTTTTAACACTGATTTGACGGAATGTGGAGAAAAATGTTGCTGGATTAAGGTGAATTCATTAAATCATAAGATTAATTTAAGGTAAATTTAAGGTTCTGGGGGAATGTACAAGAGTTACAAACTGTTGGATGGTTATTTTTATGTAAAAAGGGCACGAACATAAGGGAATAATCTCAACTTATGTTCGTGCCCTTATTTTTATTTCACGGCATCTATAACTTTTTTAGAAACATAAAATTCAGAGCCATTGTAAACATTAATGGTATTGAATGTGTGGGTTTTTGTTGTATTTTTTGAAGCTTGTTCATATATCATTGTGTTTTTATTAACAGGAATTTTCACCGTCACATCCGCCTTTTGAGCAACGAAAGTTGGGTTTTCTTTATCGGATAGATCTATTTTTGTTGTAAAGCCCTTCTCTGTAAATGCTTTTGTCGCTGGTACATACAAATCATCTGTTAAAGACTTTAGGTCGAAGCCCATAAATTGCGCCATTGAATGAGCTAAATCCGTGTTTTCAACGAGTCCAGTTAATTTAGAAGGACCAAATGAATAAAGAAAGACATCTTCACCTGTATGACCACCCGTTGTATAACCAATGTTCGCACGGTTTGCAAGCATTTTTACCATTTCGCTACCGACATCTTTCGCTGATGTTAATGTAGAAAGCTCGTCCTTCGTTAGTGGATCTAATCCATACAGAGCAGCTACCTCCACAATATTGGAACGGTCTTCTTTTAGTTGGCTTAAAGCCCCTTCAACGGTCATGGAAGCTTTTTTTAATGGATTAATATAAGCTGAAACAGGAATACTCGAATAGGTACTAGTAGTATTGGCGTTCCCCATCGTAATTCCGCTATTTCCATGGTCTGTAACTGCGATGACTAATGTATTCCCATCTTCCTTCGCGAAATCAATGGCTTCTTTTACGGCATCATCGAACGACAAAATATCGCTTATTATACCGATGGTGTCATTGGCATGTGCAGCCCAGTCTACCTTACTACCTTCAACAAAAAGGAAAAAGCCATCCTTATCCTTTTTAAGCGTGTTGATTGCTTTATTCGTCATTTCAGCAAGTGTAGGCTCAGATTTCCTAGTTTTAGCACGATCTAAATCATACGCCAAGGCACTTGGTGCAAAGCTTCCCCAAATTTTTGAAGAGGGACTATTGAATAACTCATCACGAGTATGCACTAAATCATATTGATTATCTTCCAATACCTTCATTAAATCCTCGCCGTCCTTGCGGGCATTTTTAGACGTACCTGGTGTCAGCGATTCTAAACCTCCACCTAAGACAACGTCAATATTTTGATAAACCTGTTGTTCCGCAATATCTCCATATTGGCTCCTATTGTTCGCATGAGCTGAGAAACCGGCAGGCGTCGCATGTTGTATTTCTGAGGTAGAAATCAAGCCAGTCGCTTTCCCCTGCTGTTTAGCACCTTCTAATACATTGGCTACGGGTCTAAAGGCATCCTTCTTATCTATTGGCGCTAATCCAGGTGAAGTAATCTCCGATGGGAGCACCCCTATATATTTATCATTCGATTTATGTCCCGTCGCTAATGCAGTAGCGGCAGGGGCAGAGTCAGTAATGGCTGATTCAGCAGAGTAAGTGCGCATCGCACCCGTTAAAATGTCATCCATTGCTAAGCTTTCACCTTTATACCAACGGGAAAGTGTTACAGCATTATTACTGCTTCCATCCATCACCAGCATGATGACATTTGTCGGTTTTTTTACTTTAGCTGCTTGTACATCTTGCTGTGGAATACTAACTGCGGATAAAGTCACTGCACTTGCTAAAAATAATGAAGCCCATTTTTTTGCGTATTTCATGATTTTCCTCCTTTAGATGAATGATCAACTGTAAGTGTAAAGGAAGGGTGTAAAGCTACCGTTAAAAACTTGTTAATAAAATATGGTAATACTGTAAATGTGAAGTGAAAGCGGTGTGGTTGGCCAACTGAAGCAGAGGGAGATAGAATCTGTGTGAAATCCGCACACAGATTCTATGTAGGGTTACAAATTTTGTTGATGCTTGGTGCCGTCAAGCGTTTCATAATATAAAATACCATCTTGGATGTTCAAATTCAGTACCTCGTCTTCGAATAATACCTCCTCGGAACCGTCCTGGACATTTATTTTTGTTAAATAGCCAGCATTATCATAGTCACTACAATAAATAGATTGTTGGTCAGTCACTAAATAATAGCAGGCAGTTGCAGAAATTTGTGTATTTTCATTTGTCGTTAGGTCATAGGAATAAACGGTACTATCGCTCATGCTGTTATAATAGACCACATTATCTACTGTATTGGCATACCACATATCATGCATAAAATCATAAGCATTACTAGTTGCGGCAAAATAGTTTTCATTGGCCCATAAATGATCTTGACTTAGTTTTTCATCATTGACCAAAAAGTATTCGTAGGAAATTGTAAAAGGCTCGGTAGGTGCAACGTCGTTCCAAGTTGTATCAAGATGATACCAATTGCCATTAACCTGGACTAGATTCCAGGCATGTAACTGATCTTCACTATAGCCATAGATGTACTTCGCACCGAGATCAGATGCTACTAATAGACGGTAAGTAAGTAAAGCATAAGCCTGACATACAGCAGTTTCTTCATTAATTAATTCGAAAACGGATTGACCTTCAGTAGAGCCCTGTTCCGTATAAGTGGCTAGCTGTACAACATAATCATTAATGACTTTCGCACGATCAAAGTCTGTCATGTCTTTGGTAATATATTGATTCGCGAATGCCTCCACATATTGGTCTACCTTTTTTTCCTTCTTCGCATCAGTTAAATATTGTATGGACAATTCTACTGAAAAGCCATTATCGGTTTCCCAAGCGCTCCATTCATAATATAAAAAATAACCAGCTGTATAAGGGTCAACGAAGGTAATCAGGTTATTTAAATCATTGAGCTGTACTTCAAAATCCTCAAAATCCAGCTTCCCTGTATAAGAAACCTCAAAATGCTCTTCAAATTGAGCAACCTGCTTCTCCACCTTTTTAGCAAATTGTAGTAAAGCGGGATCATCCTTAAATAAAGTAGTTGAAAATAGATCGGTAGGTGAAAATGAGGCAGATAATGCTTTGCTTTCTGGTTTTTTTATATCAGTATTTGTTTCATTTGGTTCTTCTGTTAAAGTAGTTGTCATTGTGACATCCTCTTCATCTTGTAGTAGGATGTCGATTGCCTTTGAGCATGCTGTAAAAAAGGGAATGGTGCAGCATAATAAAAGCAGTGCTATTTTTTTGTTCAATACATAAATCCTCCAATAAAATATCATTTTTTCCATTATAATCTAAAATTAGAGGAGGTGTTATCCACAAATAGTCGTATAATCCGACAAATAGATGTACGTGAAGAGGAAAAATTCCACCTAAACAGAAAGCTAAGTTTGTCATGGCAACCTTTTTTTGTTATAATGTAGTCTGTTGTGATGTTTCAAAGTTCGGGAGGTGCAGTGAATGCATACAGTAGTATTAGTTTCATTAGTTATCGTATCATTAGCGTTGATCGTGGTGGTATTACTTCAATCTAGTAAAAGTGCAGGCTTATCAGGTGCCATCTCGGGTGGAGCTGAGCAACTATTTGGAAAGCAAAAAGCGCGTGGTATGGATTTAATCCTTCACCGTGCAACAATTGTGTTAGCTATACTATTCTTTATTTTAGCAATTGCTATTACAAAAATCTAATAGTTGAAGATCTATCGCCTAACCACATTGGTTGGGCGTTTTCTTTTATCATAACCATATGGAAAATTTTCTCGATAGAGTAAAAATTGAAATGTAATGTTATAGCCAAATGTTATGCTCGAGGCATCATCGAGAGGGCTATAATGGGTATAGTATATATGAGCGTTTTAGGATGAAGGAGTGCTTACCATGAATAAATCATTATCACAGCCATTTTTCTTTCATGCAGGACCACGTGCCGTTTTATTACTACATGGCTTTACAGGTAGCTCGGCAGACGTCCGCATGCTTGGTAGATTTTTAGAGAAAAAAGGGTATACTACTTTAGCACCTCACTATAAAGGTCACGGTGTGGAACCTGAAGAACTTATCACAACAGGTCCAGCAGACTGGTGGCAAGATGTCGTGGCCGCCTATAAACAGTTACAGGATGCTGGCTATGAAGAAATTGCTGTTGCTGGCCTTTCATTAGGCGGTGTCATGGCATTAAATGTTGCCTTAAACAACCCGGTTAAAGGAATTGTTACGATGTGTGCACCTATGACTATGCGTACGACAGACGTCATGTTTGAGGGTGTTTTGAAATATGCTAAAGACTATAAAAAGTTCCAAGGTAAACAGGAGGAACAAATCGAAACAGAAGTAGCACTCATTGCTGAAAAAGGCATGCCGTCTCTACAAGAGCTACGTGAATTTATTACGCGTACTCGTCAAGAAATCGACATGATTTATGCCCCTATTTTTGTTGTTCAGGCTACAAAGGATGAGGTAATAGAGACAGAATCTGCCAACATTATATATAATCAAACTGAGTCACTTGATAAGCATATGAAGTGGTATGAAAACTCAAAACATGTTATTACGTTAGATCAAGAAAAAGATCAATTACATGAAGACATTTATCGCTTTTTAGAAAGCCTAAATTGGGCACAATAAAATTATAAATAGGATTTTCTCATGAAGGAGGGAATATGTATGAAAGACCAAAAAGATACACTACAAAGTCGGTTACTCGTTTTTTTCGGCCAAGATGATTACAAACCATTAACTGTCGGTGAAATCGAGGAAGAATTCGGCTTTGAGGATGCGGAAGAATTTAAGGAGCTTGTGAAAACATTAGTCCGTATGGAAGGACAGGGCTTAGTTGTTCGTTCTCGCTCCAATCGTTATGGCCTACCAGAACGTATGAATTTACTAAGAGGTAAATTTATCGGCCACGCCAAGGGCTTCGGCTTTGTAGCACCTGATGTTGAGGGCATGGATGATGTGTTCATTCCACCGCATGAAATTAATGGCGCTATAAATGGAGATATCGTTCTTATTCGTGTGTTAAAAGAATCATTTGGTGATCGCCGTGAAGGGACTGTAACTAAGGTCGTTGAACGTGGTCAAACAAGCTTTGTCGGTACATTCCAAGCTAACCGTGGCTTTGGCTTTGTGGTCCTAGACGATAAAAAGCTGCCAATGGATATCTTTATCGCAAAAGGGGATACATTAGGCGCTGTTGATGGACATAAGGTTGTGGTCGAGGTAGCTACATGGCCTGAGGATTTAAAATCTGCTACAGGCTATATTACAAAAATTTTAGGGCATAAAAATGATCCAGGCGTGGATATTTTATCGATTTTATATAAGCATGATATTCCACCTGAATTCCCAGACGAAGTCATCGCTGCTGCACAACGTGTGCCAGATGATATTACAGAGGCTGATTTAGTAGGTCGTCGTGATTTACGTCATGAAACGATTGTAACCATCGATGGGGCTGACGCAAAGGACTTGGATGACGCAGTAACTGTCATAAAAAATGTAGATGGTACTTATAAGCTTGGCGTACATATTGCAGACGTTAGTTATTATGTAACGCAAGGCTCTGTCATTGATCTTGAAGCCTATGACCGTGCAACAAGTGTTTATTTAACAGACCGTGTTATCCCAATGATTCCGCATCGACTTTCAAACGGCATTTGTTCATTAAATCCACAGGTTGACCGTTTAACACTATCCTGTGAAATGATTATTGATGCGAATGGGAATGTTATTGCACATGAAATATTCCAAAGTGTAATTAAAACAACTGAACGTATGACGTATAAGGATGTCTACAAAATTTTAGAGGAGCAAGATGAAGCGTTAATCAAACGCTACGAGCCACTTGTTCCGATGTTTAAAAATATGGCAGAGCTATCTGGCATTTTACGTCGTAAACGTGAATCTCGAGGTGCCATTGACTTTGACTTTAAGGAATCTAAAGTCATCGTGAATGAGGAAGGCTGGCCAGTTGATATTGAGATACGTGAACGTACAGTAGCGGAGAAGCTAATTGAAGATTTCATGCTAGCTGCCAATGAAACAGTAGCGGAGCACTTCCACTGGATGAATGTACCGTTCATATACCGTATTCACGAAGATCCAAAGCCAGAAAAGCTTCAACGCTTCTTTGAATTTGTTACGAACTTCGGTATTTTAATTAAAGGTACAGGCAATACCGTGCATCCTAAAGCATTACAGGATGTTCTAAAAGCCATTGAAGGTATGCCAGAGGAGCCTGTGATTTCAACGATGCTACTACGCTCCATGCAACAGGCAAAATATTACCCAGAAAGCCTAGGTCACTTTGGCCTATCAACTGATTTCTATACACACTTCACATCACCAATTCGCCGTTATCCGGACTTAATCGTACACCGTTTAATTCGTACGTATTTAATTAATAAGGATACTTCTCGGGAAACGGTCGCACAGTGGGGAATGGCAATGGATGAAATTGCTGACCACACATCTGAGCGTGAACGCCGTGCGGTTGATGCAGAACGTGATACAGATGCTTTGAAAAAGGCACAATATATGTCTGATAAAATTGGTGAGGAATTCGAAGGAATCGTATCATCCATTACCAACTTCGGTATTTTCGTGGAGCTGCCAAACACGATTGAAGGACTTGTCCATATTAGCAATATGACAGATGATTACTACCGTTTCGATGATCGTCAAATGATCATGATCGGTGAACGTACAAATCGTCAATTCCGTATTGGTGATGAAGTAACAGTCCGTGTTGCCAATGTCATTATTGAGGAGTCATCCATTGACTTTGAAATCGTTGGAATGGTAACTTCATATGGACGAACACGCAAAGCCGCACCTACTGTTATTCACGCACGTAAAAATTATAACGACAATAAAGGTGAACGCAGTCGCAGAAGCACACGTAGCGATGACGAAAAAGGCGGGCGTGGTGGCAGCCATAGAAGCAGTCGCCAAGAAGAAAGTGGAAGTCGAGATACTAAACGCGGTGAACGCCGTGAAGGTGACCGTGATCCACGTGGACGTCGCAAAGATGACTCTAGCAGCCCAGGTCCTAAAAAACGCGTGAAACAAAAGCAAAAATTCTATGAGGGCATTGCAAAGAAAAACAAAAAGAAAAAATCAAAACGCAAATAAGCATGCGCGAAAGTGTCCTAAGTAAGGGTACTTTCGCTCAAGCTCAACCTTTAAGTAGAGGGTGAATCAGATGGCAAAAGGTTCAGGAAAAGTATTAGCACAAAACAAAAAAGCTGGACATGATTACTTTATTGAAGAGACAATCGAAGCAGGCATGGTCCTAACCGGCACAGAAATCAAATCCATTCGTGCAGGCAAGGCCCAGCTAAAAGACTCCTACGTCCGCATTACCAATGGCGAAGCATGGATTAGCAATATGCATGTCAGCCCGTTCGATCAAGGGAATCGTTTCAACCACGACCCACTACGCGCCCGCAAATTGCTTCTCCATAAAAAGCAAATCGGCGAGCTAGTCGGTGCCGTCAAACGTGACGGCTACACAATCGTCCCATTGAAAATGTACATCAAGGACGGCTATGCCAAGCTCTTAATCGGCGTCGGCAAAGGGAAAAAAGACTACGACAAACGCAACGACATGCGCAAAAAAGAAGCCAAACGCGAAATGGAACGCACCTTCAAATCCAAAAACCAATATTAATAGATTATCAGAAAGCTCACCTAGTGGTTGGTGAGCTTTTTGTTTGGGTTGGGGAGTGGTGGGGCGGGTTAGAGTGAGGTGGATAGGGTAGGGAAAGTGATGGATAGAAGTTAGAATGTGGAGGGTAGAGCAGAAAAAGTGCTGAATAGAAGATAAAGTGCGGGGGTAAGACAGAGTGACGGATAGAACAGGGAAAGTGACGGATAGAATCGAGAAAGTGACGGATAGAAGTTAAAGAGTGGCGGATAGAATCGAGGAAGTGACGGATAGAAGTTAAAAAGTGGTGGATAGAATCGAGGAAGTGACGGATAGAAGTTAAAAAGTGGTGGATAGAATCGAGAAAGTGACGGATAGAAGTTAAAGAGTGGCGGATAGAATCGAGGAAGTGACGGATAAAAGTTAAAATGTCACGGATAGCTTCTAAGTCAAAACCAATCTTTCTTACTAAAGCGGGACACTTGAACTATCGCTCATTATGTTTTATAATATGAATTACTGATTGCCAGATTTCATGGAAGCGTACTTTTAAGCTCCCACCGTACTAGAAGCAATTCTAGCTCTTTGTTTGAACGAGGCCTAACCGCTTCGATTCATATATCAAGGGGACGTTACGGATTCGACAGGGATGGTTCAAGCTTTAGTCGCGCGTCGGAGGGCTCGGCTCCGTCATCAACGACAGTTATATAATAACTGGCAAACAACAAAACTTAGCTTTCGCAGCGTAAGCTCGTAAGCGCTCTGCCTCTCTATCGCCCATGTAGAGAACGTGGGGCCCAACTTTAGTGGGATACGGTCGATGGTGCCACCTGAGTCATCGGCAAGAGATTTCCAGGTTAGCGTGCAGGACGCCTGTTTGTCGGCATAATGTTACGCGAATCGTAAATAGGCAAACTACACGCGTAGAAGCTGAAGTATTGGAGTCTTTGGACGCGGGTTCGACTCCCGCCGTCTCCATTTTGTAGAAATCAAATGATTTCAATGAGTGTCAAAATCCTTGATAATACAGGGTTTTGACACTTTTTTAATTTCATTCAATATCACCTATTTTCATTCAAATCTAGTCAATTTCTAGTCAAAACTAATTCGAAAATTTAACCTTCTAAATAGCTAACAAACTTCTGTATAGCACCTTCTTTCGCTTTTTTCGTGACGTGTGTATAAATGTCTAAAGTAGTTTTTACATCAGAATGCCCAAGTCGATCTTGAACTTCTTTAATGCTCGCACCAGCTTCGAATAAAAGAGAGCAGTGCGTATGACGTAAACCATGTGGTGATACTTTCTTCAAAGTGTATTTGTTTTGGACACTATACATCCACTTCTGAACTTGACCAGGCTGGATAAAATCATTTTTTGTATTACTAAACATCAATTGATTTTTCTTCAACGCATTGAAACCTAACTGAATATATTGCTGCTTTTGAAGCTTATTCCATTCTTTTAAGATCGATAAAGTTGTTTCATCTAATTTAATCGTACGAGGTTTACCAGTCTTAGTAGTCTTTAAATAAAGCTGTGTTTGTTTACCACGTCCGATAGCTTTATTAATAATTATCTCACTTTCCACAAAGTTCACATCATTCCATGTTAAAGCTAAGGCCTCACTTTTACGCATACCTGTATAAGCAATCAAACGGAATAGCGCATATGCTTTATAGTCAAGGTGATCTTTTGCTTTCTCTAAAAATGAAATTAACTCTTCCTTTGTATAAAAGTTTTCATTTGCATCTTCAGCACTCTCCGTAAAAGCTTTCTTAACTTTAGTCTCAACATGAGTGAAGGGATTTGTTTTAATAAAGCCATGCACTATAGCGAAATCTAGTACCTTTTTAGCGTAAGACTTAATCGTACGAGCTTTTTTAACTTTTGAAGCCCATTCATTGTAATGTTTTTGACAAATAGCGATTGTAATTTTCTCGATACGGTAACTGCCCATAGAAGGTAAGATATGATTTTTAAAGTAGCCGACTGTTTTAACAAACGTACTTTCTTCTACAGTTTTTTCATATTGAGTGATCCAAAGATCGTATACTTCCTGATATGTCTCCGTGCTTTTTTGTTTATATGTGCCTTCTGAGACTTGAAGTTTGATACGTGCTAAAGCAAGTTCAGCTTCTTTTTTCGTTTTAAAACCTCTACGAGTAGTACTCCGAGCTTTACCTGTAAGCTCGTCTACACCTAAATAAACTTGGAACTTATATAACGTTTTACCATCTTTGTTTTCATAACTTTTGATGGGGGAAGAATTATTTTTTATCATAGTGATCCTCCTAATATCTTTGCGGGGGCAAGATATAAAGAGAGGATTGATCCTCACAGTTATAATATATAATTTAACTGGGGAAAAATCCTCTCGTAGCATTTAGAAACTATGCCCTTCTAAAAAGCGATCGACTTCTTTTTTTGATACGCGTTTAATACCATCAATTTCACATACTTTTAAACCTAGTGTGCGGAATTTGATGAAAGTGTTGTAAGATACGCCTGCGTAACTGGCTGCTTCTTTCAAAGACATCCAATCTTTGTATGACGATAGGTTATCAAGTATAAATTTTTTCAACTCATGAAAAATTGCTTCATTCATAAAGTTATGTAGCCTCCGTTTCTATCTTTAGTTGAATCCCTACATATCCATTTTTAGGTTGTGTACCAATTCGGATCTTTTTAAATGTTATATAAGGAGAAGCTTTTAGATATTTGTGTAGATCTAGCCTATTTGAAGCCATTACGTCATTTTCCTCACAGAATTGGTAGTAGGCATTCTCAAAATCAGCTTTAAATATTTTACAGTCATGATTCATAATACATTTATTTTTTATAAAGTGTTCGATAGAATTACTTTGTAGTTTATAATTATCCATAATTTTGGAGTCTTGTTTGGTTTCGGTGAAGCTATAATTATTTTTTATTAATCTTAGTAATCCCTTTAATGCCCACTGTGCTATATAGTTAATTTCATTTAAAAGTTTATTCAACAAAGTTGGGTCCTGCTTATCTTTCGGTATTTGATTTAGAAATGGGATGATTAATAATCGTTCTGAAAATGCATTTGATTTATCTAAATTATTGATTTCAGGCAAATGATTTCCTGCAAATACAAGAGCAGCTCTATTAACGAATGATACGGGTTGATCGTATAATGCTTTAGACATGATTTTGTCCCCACCCGAGAGTTTCTTTAAGTTATCTAACCGTTTGATGGAGATTTCGCTAACCTCACCACAAGTATTCAATTTTTTAGATAATAGCCGATTTAAATATTCCCTTTGGTTTAATTCGTCTAGGCTCAAACTTGTACAAAAATCTTCACCTATTAAATAGTCCAACAGTTTTAAAACAATCGATTTCCCAGAGTCTTTTGGTCCAACAAGAAAAATAATAATTTTCAAATCCCGAATTTCTGAGATTACATACCCAAAAAATTCTTGTATACGATTATAAAGTCTCTCGTCATTTTGGCAGATATCAGTCAAGAATTTTTCGAAAAATTCTCCTTGAGTTAATGAAGTGCAAAAGTCAGCATGAATTTTGGAACGAATATTATTATCTGGACTGAGATTAAAAAACTTGCTATTTTCTGTGTTATAAATACCGTCATTAAATATGACAAGGTTCCTGTTCTCTATTAAATCCGTAGCTGTTAAATTAATGCCACATTCTGCCCTTATCCAACTCACGATTTCCTTAATATTTCTTGAGTTAATAAAGAATTTCAAACGCTCTGGCGAATACTTTCTAAAGAATACATCTGCATTCTCGTTAGAAAGGGGAATATAATATCCCCGTTTCTCATCCCAGACATATAGTACGTCTTCAAAAACTTTGAATGTGAACATTTCCTTGAATTTTTGAGACAAGGAGTAAGTTGTCTCCTTTTGGATTTTCTCGTCGTTCCCATTCATATCACTAGAATTTATTTGATCGTGAAATAAACTGTTTATATTTATTTTTTTGCTAGATTTTGTTTGTTTTTCTGAAAAAATATAGTTAATACTGTTTGTGCTTTTAAATCCTTTCGAGGTTTCAGTTTTAGGTTTAGTAACTTTAATTGTTGAATTAAATTGCCCTTTTACATTGTGTTTTTCATAAGTAAATGAATTAGCATTCATCAGAAATGCCTCGATTCTTTTTTTCTAACATGTATTCTAGTACATTCTGAGTAATAATATTTATTTCGTTTAGATGTTCGCCACTTTGATAACAAATGTCTTTAATGTTTGCTGTTTTAGTTTGAGGGTCGCAATTAATAATTAATAAAAAATTTTCAACACCATATTGCCAGTAGAAATATAATTTATCTATTTTACCAAAAGTAGATTTTGATGAAATGCAATTCAACTCCCCATCTTCAATGTAAATCTTAGGATTATTTTCTTTTGTTAAATCGATTATAATTGTTACCATATCGCTTCCATTTTCGCTAAGTGAGTAGTCTGTTCCATTTAAAGAGCCATAAAACTTAATTTTATTGCCAATATCACTTAGAAGTATCCCATTTGTAAGAGGGAGAGGGGTATTCGCTGGGCCATATAAATGAATTCTGTTCCCTTTGATTTGGACAGCAAATAACTTGAGTTCATCTTGTTCACATTGTTCACCTTTTAAGATAGAGTTAATTAAATTGTTATACTTGCTTTCGATTTTTTCTTTGTTCATATAAAACACTCCTAAACTTTATTTAAGCTGTTGCTTATAATTAAATTTTAGGGAAATTTAACAGAAAAACATTGGGTCATAATTATTTATCAAATTCATTATGCCTTAGTATTTTATTATAATTATTTTATATAATTCTTGATTCGGGGTGGAAAAATGGAAAATATTGTAGATAACTATTTAGAAAGAGTAGTTGATGTAGAATTTATAGATGAACCGTTAGTATTTGATTTAAATATTAATCATGAAAAAATGTTAGGGATTTTTCATCATTTATTAAACGGAAAGTTTGAAAATAGTGATTATGAAGGGTATTGTGAGGTTTTTAAAAGGGATTTAATAATGGAAATAATTTTTGATTCTACATCAAAAATTATTAAATATTTTGATAACAGGGCGGCTAAGAATAAGTTTAATGACCTTTATAAGAGGATTTTTTTTGAGGATAATAAAAATTTTTTAAGACAATTACATTATGTCACGATTAATCCCGAAATAGATGAGTGCTTAAATAGTGCATCACTAAGTTATTATAAATTGATCCCTAGAATATTATTCCCTTGGAATATCTATGGACTAAGTAAAGTTATTGAAGGCAGAATAAATAACTCCGAAAATATAAACAGAATCTTCGATTCTAAAAAAATGCCTTTATTTGATATAAAAAATGATGTCGACAGACACACTAAACAAGGAATAGATGATTTTAATACATATATGAAAATGTTAAATGTATCAAACAAGCAATTTAACTCCTCGTTAAACTTGTTGTATTTTAATAAAAATACAAGCTTGTTAGATGTTTTTCATTTGGCGGAAATAGTGAAATTTAATTATATTGCTTTAGAAAAAGTCCACATGGATAATAAAAAAATTTATAGTGATATAAAAAAATCAACTGAGGTCGATCTTCAACCATATGTAGCTCTGACAAATATACATGGTTTACTTACAAAGTTATTTTTCTTTGAGAATATAGAATTTAGCATTCTTAACTTTCCTTATAATGAAATAGTTCGCCGCTATAATGCATTTTTTACATCCCAAAAAAATTATATAAAGGATAAATTAACAGAAGAGCTTTTGATGTCAAATCAAATTGATATTCCCTCTGAATTAGTTGATGAAGTTTTATTATATTTTTTATTAAAGGATAATGAACTATATAGCGATTATTTTTCTAAGTTAAAAAACGTCCAATGTTCCGATAATATTTCTAAAATTGCTTATAGAGTAGCATATGAAACTTTATATAATAGAAAAAAAGAAAGTAAAGGAACAAGTGAACAATGTGAACAAAGTACACATAAGAACTCTAATGTGAATAAAGATGCCCATGAGTATCTAGAACAAATGAGTGCGTATAATAGAAAGAGAAGAGGAGGTCAAAACGAACAACCTCCTAATTCAGATTAAATCACACCCGCCTCTTTTAATGACTTAAATGTATCTGTGCAAATGATGAGATGGTCGAGTAAAACAATCCCGAGAATATTGCAAGCTTCTTTAAGGCGTTCAGTTACTTGAATGTCTTCTGCACTTGGATCACATACATCGCTTGGGTGATTGTGTCCAACGATTATCGATGCGGAATTACTTAATAACGCAGACTTTAGTACTTCACGTGGATGAACGATACTAGCATTTAAACTACCTATGTGCACAGTTTGAATGCATGTAGGTTGGTTTTTGGTATCCAAACAAAGTACTACGAAGTGTTCGCGATCTGCATCACCAATAAACTCTTTCATAAGGGTATAAGCATCATGAGGTGAGCGAATTTTTCTTTCCTTGTACAATAGTGATTTTTCACGGACTAATTTTACTTGAACGATTTGAAAGCGCTTAGCAGCAGTATTATTTTTCATCTAATCCTCTCCTTAATAACCATTAATTGGACATATATAGGTGTATTCAAATCTGTAATATATATTTGAATATTTAATCGTTACGTTTTAAATACAATATTAATTGTCTTTAGGAGGAAAGCTGTTAATATTGATGAAATTCTAGAATTAATAAAATTAGTTGCGTTCTGAACCAGCACCATTTATGTTTTTGAATATGATATAAAGAAAAAGGCTGCCCAAGTGAGGGCAGCCTTTTTATAATATTAATCACCGTTCAAAGACCATCTAACAAAGTGCTCGCAGTTATTGAAAATCAAGCAATATTCTTTCTCACCTAATTTTGAGTGAGCACGGGCGAGTACTTTGTCTTTTTTATAAAGCCTCGGTGTATCAACCACTTGGATTGCAGCCCCTTTTGCGAAGCTTTCAATCGTTTCAATTTTTACTTCCCCGTCTTGATAATGAATCACTTCATATTCATTAATTGATAGAGCATGATGTGAATATCCTATTCGACTTACTTTTAAATGCTGAGCGCTTTTAATGGAATTTTTTGAAGATATATTGCTCGTTTTATTTGCTTCTTTAAGGATTTTTCGTAACTTAATATTGGGGTTAAATGGCCCTGATGAAGTATCAGGTATCTGTTCAATAACATTTTTTAAAGTCGTTATTGTTCTATCCACTTTCTCAATGGTATTACCAACAGCAGGAATTCCCCTTTTCCAGTCAGAAATAATGTCACGCTTTGTTTCAGCTGTAATTTCTTTTATACCCTCGACAAGTTCTTTATTTGCAGCTGAAATACCTTCGAAAGCAATTTTTAGTCCGTCCCAAATTCCCATGATTATTGCTCCTTCAAATAAATTATTTTAGCATTTTCAGGTAATCGTAATGGCTGTTCGAATTGCTTAATGACGATTATAATATCCCCTTCAATTTCATGATGAGGGCTATAAAATTCGATGGGTACATCATTCCAGCTACTTTGTTGATGACTTTCAAATATTCCATAATGAACCATGCTTTCTAGAACAACGGAAATATTTAACTTGCTGAATAATGGCTTATTTACAATATACTGAGCCAATAAAAAGCCAAACTCACGTGCAGTAAATAAATTTTTAGGTACGTAATGAGTGTGTTGATTCTCACTTACTAAAGAATCCATTATTTTATCAAACGTATTAAACAAAGATGTTGTATCGTCCAACTGACTTGAATAGCGTTCTGCATCATGCCAATAAATTTGAGTTTCAATACTTTCTACTAAATATCTGATATTGAGAGCTATAGGAATGTATAGTTCCTTTAAACGACTGATTTTTAAAGTATTGAATGAGTCCTTACTTTCAAGACATTGTATTAGTTGCTTTTTTCCAATTGATGATAAAAAGTAATAAGACAAATATTTTGCGATGATTATGCTGTTAAAATCATTCTTATCTAATCCAATAGCTTCCATTGTTTCTGTAGTTGCCTTTAGTTTTATAAGATTTTGATTTGCTTTAATTGAATCGGTATTATTACAAATAATGCCTACTTTTAAATCATGAATAGTTTTTAATTTGCGAGTTAAAAGTATCGTTGCACAGTCGCCTTTTGCTTCGGCACTTTGTATCCTTATATCTTCAAAAGGCAAATCCTTCATACTTATATTATTTGGATCTTGTACTTTATTAATTTCATAAAAATCGACAAGGTCTTTTAATGCCATAGGTAGGGTGTATTTTAACTCATTGAATTCGTTATCAATAATATTTTGAAATGAAGTACGATTGATTAAAGCATTCTGAAATTTCTTTGAAATAGAATTTAAAACGGCACCATGTGCTGGAGAGACTTCATAGGGGAACATAAATTCTTTCACGTCCTTTAAAGTTTTTTTAAATTTTTTGCTGAATTTAGTTGGTTTGTATGAATTTCGTTTTACACAAAGGTGGTTCATATTTAATTTAAGGATAATTAGGTTTCATCAACGCTTGTGTGACTTTGGCAAACTTTTTAGAATTTGAAAATTAATTAGGGACAAAGCAATCGGAATTAATATTGACGATAATTACAAGTTTCATTTAATTTGCACCTCCTTTGTTCGTTGAGATAGAACCCAATATTTTATGTTTCTTTTACATATATACAAAATGATTTTTTACGAAAATTATTTATTAAAAATATCTATTAATATATCAATGAATTTCAAAATAAAAATTTTTCATTTTGAAGCGTAATGAAAATTCGGCTGAATGTTGTAAATACAGGCATTGTAGCTTTAATAGATACTTCGTAATTTCGTAAAAATTCATTTTTAAATGTAAATAGAGCAGCTAATCCTTATCTAAAAAGGATTAGCTGCTCTATATCAATAATATATAATTGAATGAATAGCGACTTTCATATGTGTTATTAGTGTAATTGGATTTTAATTCCTTGAAATCAATGTCTTTATGAGGTATGTTTCTTGCTAAAGTTTGTTCTGCCACGTTAAAACTTGTATTCCACATCATAACAAGTCCCTTGCTTCATGGGACTAGGATATCTAGAAGAAGGTGTCAGGCTATCAGAAACAGCCTACTAACTATCGATGAGTTTAAAGGAAAAGAGGCACTAGTTATGAGGGAGTGCAAAGTTTAACAAACAGGAAATTCTATTGAAGAATAGATTGTATCTTTATATTAACGAGGTTTATATTAACCCTGGTGAACCGCATCTAGGGTTAATGAGGTATAGTATTAATATATAAATTTATGAAACTTTGAAGAAAAAGTTATATATTTAATTAATGTTTCTAAAATACTTTTGAATCAAAAATCCGGCTTTACATTCCAGGTAAATGGTAATATAGTAATAATATGAATTTAATTAGTAATTTTCAGAAGGTGGTTAAATATGGATAAATTGGTTAGTGTACTTGAAGAAATAAGGGATGGAATTCAGTATATGAATTCTTCCATCGAGAATTTAAATTCTTCAATAGATGAATTAAAAGGAACTGGTTTATATAATTCTTTGACGGATATTAATGAAAAGTTAGATGAATTAAAAGGAACAGGGCTATATAATTCAGTTACTGATGTTTGCGATAAATTAGATGAAGTAACTTCGGCTCTGAAGTCAATTGAAATAAATATGCCTTTGTAATTTGAGAAAAACCATTCATTTTAAGAACCGAGCCAATAGGGTCGGTTTTTTTAAGTATAATTATTGTATAAACGTAAATTAAATCTTATTTACCGAACCTGAGAATAACTATTTTTAATAACATTGTAGATGTAATAAATTCAATATTACTAAAGGCTAATTATTCATAGTTTGAGAAATGGATTATTACATGTAAACTTTACTATCTAAGTCTTATTATCATTTACCCATAATTTAAAGTATAATTTTATTAATACAATTATTTTTTAATTCCGCATTAACTGAAAGAAGTGATAAAATTGAAAGCCCATTTAATGCATATGCGCGATAAGCTAAATAATATAAACAAACGCAATCGCTCTATTCGCTTATTAAAAATTCATCAAAAGTGGAGCTTTGATCTTGCAAGTATAGATTCTATTGAAGGAATAGAAGATGCACAGTCCATTTTAAAGAAAATTGTACAGCAGAAAACGAAAGGTAAGATTACTTTATTGGAACCTTCCTTTGAAGATGAAAAATCGCTGATTTTATCCAAAAAATTAACTGATCTTTATCGTCAAATTAAAGCGATGAAAGATGAAACAGGCGTACATGACTTTTACTTAGGATATCCTTTTTTATCTGGTGTTCTCCTCGATGGTACCTTTATTCAAGCCCCACTTTTCTTGTACCCAATACGGTTGGAAAAAGATAATATTTCGATAAAAAAATGGGTGTTACATATAGAAGAGGGCGGACCACAGTTAAATCGGACGCTCTTTTTGGCATTAAAAAAGTTGAATAAGCTTGGATTCACAGAGGAGATATTCGAAGAGGCCGAAGCAATTGCAAGCTCCATGAACTTTGCAGAAATTGTCTCTTTTTTGGAAAAACACCAATTGAAAGTTCAATTTACTGAAAACGTCCTCAGTCGATTAAAGGAATATAAGGTAGGCGATATTCCAGAAGTTGCTAAAATGACATTGCTGGAAAATGCAGTTATTGGTGATTTTCCACAAGGTGGTTCTTCTATTGTTCGAGATTATGATGAGCTAATAAACCTATCGGAAACAAGTTCGCTTTCATTAGTTGGTGATATGATTAATCCACAACATGATTTAGTTTATGAAGCAGGTGTACTTCCTAGTGGAGTTGAGGAGAATGAGCAAATAAGCGATAAAGAGGATATATTAACCCTATTACATGCAGATGGTTCTCAAGAAGAAATTTTACGAGAAGCTCGTCATCAACATGGATTGGTTGTACATGGACCACCAGGAACAGGGAAGTCTCAAGTTATTGTAAATCTCATAACGGATGCACTCCATCGTAAGAAAAAGGTGCTCATCGTCTGTCAAAAACGTGCTGCACTAGATGTTGTATATCATCGAATGAGTAGTTTGGGCCTAAATGATCATGTTGCTCTTGTGCATGACGAAAAAATTGACCGAAATGCACTTTACCAAAAAATTTCTAGCGTTCTAGAACAAAATGAGGTACGGTTTGCTGAATCCGTTGAAAAGCTAATCAACGTGACTTCACGGTTAGATAATCAAGAGCAGTTACTAAATACGATAGCCAAAGCCCTTTATGAAACACAGCCACATGGATATAGACTATATGAGCTTTACGGTGAATCTAAACCGATAACGGATTCCAATAAGATTATCACTTTAAACAGTGTTATTGATCGATTAACAAGGGAATCTTTGCGAGACATGGCGGAGGCAGTGTATACGTATGGTGAGTGGTACGAGCAGTTTGGACAAGTATCTTATCCACTACGTCACCGGAAGAGCTTTGCTACTTTTGATATGAAAGCAAAGTTAAAAGCGATTGAAACTTTAGAGGCATTAATTCTTAAAGCGAAAAAAGCAATAGAATATATTGAAGCGTTGGATATTGAAAAAATTACCCCTGCTTACACCTGGGAAATACAAAATCGATTAAATAAAATCTATCCAGATTTAGATGATAGTCAAAAACGTACACTGCAAGGTTTACGTATTTTCTGGTGGACAACAGTTACTGGTAAATCTATTATTGAAGAAATTACAAACGGGGAGAAGTTCAAAGGAACCAGCTCAACAGAATGGATAAAGATAAAGCAGTCATTAACGATAATGCACAACTTAGGGAAAGTTACGAAAGCTTTAGCGGATGACATGAAGTCTTTGTCTGTTTTAATGCAAGTAGAACAAGTTAAGAAATTACAGGACCGCGTAGCAGAAGGGGATATTCCAGTAAAAGAATTAGACGTATTATTGGAGTATATCCATAGAGATTTTGAAAACCTAAAATTAATGGATACGTTTTGGAGGCAAGCTAGCGAGGATATAAAGTATGTAATAGCTGCTTTACAAGAAAAAGAGAATAGTACCGAACAATCATTATCAAAGTTTTGGGTAGATATATTAAAGAATTCAGCGTATATCCACTGGATTGATCAGATCGAAGCAAAATACCCTGATGTACAAAAGATTTCAACTAACGAATTTGGGAGAATAAGGGAATCCTTTGCTGGGTTATTAGAAGAAAAGAGAAAGTTAGCTGCAAACTATCTGATCCACGAACTGAAAAACAAAGTAGAATTGGTGCAAAAAGTCCAAGGAAAATCAATAAAAGAGCTAAAACATCAAACAAGTAAAAAAAGAATGATCTGGCCACTACGTAAACTATTAAATAACTTTGCAAATAAAGGCTTAGTGGAAATTTTACCAGTTTGGCTAGCTTCACCTGAAATGGTATCTTCTATTTTCCCATTAACAGAAGGTTTATTTGATATGGTTATCTTTGACGAAGCCTCTCAATTAACAGTTGAAAGCAGTATACCTTCTGTTTATCGGGGTAAACAAATTATTGTAGCGGGTGATGAAAAGCAACTTCCACCGTCCAATTTATTCAGAGCGGGATATGCTGATGAAGAAGATGAGGAAGACACTAATTTTGATACTGATGAATCTGTTAGTTTACTTAACTTAGCAAAAAGGAGATTTCCAGAAAAAATTTTGCAATGGCATTATCGTTCTAAATATGAGGAGCTTATTAATTTCTCTAACCATGCCTTTTATAACGGCTATGTTCAAATTGCTCCAAATGTAACACCATTTAAAGAACCTCCTGCCCTAGTATGGAAACGTATAGAGGGTAGATGGATTAACCAATCAAATGAAGTAGAAGCTTTGGAAGTCGTCACACAGTTAAAGGATACACTCCAAAAACAACCTGGTAAGACAGTTGGAATAATTACTTTTAACGCCAAACAACAGTCAAAGATACAAGATATGATTGAAAATGTAGCTATAGAAGATGAAGAATTTAGAATTCTTTATAATGAACTAATGTCTAGGGATCTTGACGAACGGCTATTTGTCAAAAATATTGAAAACGTACAAGGAGACGAACGTGATATTATCATTTTCTCTATTGGTTATGCAAAAAATGAAGAAGGTAAAGTGTATAATCGTTTTGGATCACTTAACCAAAAAGGCGGAGAAAATCGATTAAATGTAGCAGTTAGTCGTGCAAAAGAGGGAATTATTGTCGTTTCTAGTATTGAACCAGAAGATTTAAATGTAGCTAATACATCCGAACGGGGACCGAAGCTGTTAAAATCCTATTTGAAATATGCAAGATCTGTTTCAGGGGGAAAAATTGAAGACATCGATGCAGTAATTCACGAGATTAACGAATCAGTTAACACTCACGTTGTACAACATTCACTTCACTTTGATTCACCATTTGAAGAGCAAGTATACCAGCAGCTTCGTAGTCTAGGTTATGGAATTACAACTCAGGTAGGAATGTCTGGTTATCGAATTGATATGGCAGTTCTCCATCCGAACGACCATTCCAGATATATACTTGGTATAGAATGTGATGGTGCCATGTATCATAGTTCTCCAAGTGCTAGAGAACGAGATGTATACCGTCAAAGGTACTTAGAATCAAGAGGATGGACAATAGAACGAATTTGGAGTAGAAATTGGTGGAAAGACCCAGTAACAGAAATAGAGCGAATTGATCGGCGAATAAAAGAATTAGCTCGGAAAGAGGAAATAAGAGGTAGATAAAAATTAACTAATAATATTATTAAAAGTGGGTCTTACAATTCGATTATTTAAAAAATAATAATTCAAAATCTATATAAAACAAAAAATCACTGATTAAAAAAAGTTGATGAGTTACCATACTCATCAACTTTTTTATAGCAACTTAATTATTTTTGATTATAGCAAAAGTTGGGTATGGGGAGTTAAGTATTACTGTATTGAAAAATAATAATTGCTCAATAGGAAGTGTTAATTTAGCTTATATCATATGATTTTTCGATAAAATGTTTAGCTTTCTCAAGATCTTCATCATTATTGATTCTTATTTCCAAATCACCAGTACCATAATGTCCGATATTAGTTACATTCCGGGTAAAACCTTGTTCCAAAGCTACTGTTGTAGGGTCCACTTTTAAATATACTAAGATTGAATTTGACTGTGGATGAACTTCAACACAAGCAAAGTTCTTAATACGTTTGAAAGCAATGTAATATTTTAATGTTTTCATTTGTACATCGTCACCTAAAGCAATCATAAAGGCCTTTAAACTTTCGAAACGGTCTGTTAACTGTTCATTTGCTTGATCTAAATAATCTGACACGGTTTTAAATGTTTTGATATTTGATTTTTGCGTTCTATCTATAGAGGTATCTTCAATATAAACAGTTTGGGCTGTTGTTGCATTCACTAAATCCAACATTATAAATCCGTCTGAATAGTGCTTATATTGATAAAGTTCTATGTTGCGATTAATTTGTTGAACGGCATGTTCATCGTATTTTGTGAAGTTACCTGCAATACATAAAAGACGTGGGCTACTCCAATCAATATTGTCTGCATACGATTGACCGAATTTTCTTAATGTCATCAATTCAAATTCTGCTTTATGATCTAGTAGCCAATCTAAATAAAAGAGACCTTGATTGATCACATTTTCATTCATAGATCTTTTATACTCGATAATAACAGGTGAGTGATTTTCATCTAATCCAAGTGTGTCTATTCTGCCCCCATGGCGTTTTCCAGTTGAATATTCCGAAGCTAAAAATTTTATCCCAAGAAATGCATCAAGGTGCTTTTCGATTAAATTTTGTAATGATTTTTCAAGTGAAACTGAATGTCCATGTAATTCTTGCACTTTATCATTGTCAATTTTAAAAAATTTAATATCCCCCATTTGGTTCCTCCTAGCAGTAAATCAATAAAAATAACGTAGTTTCTATTTAGTTATAGCAAGTGACTTGATCAAGATAAAATTCTCGTATGTTAATCAATTAGTTAGGGGAATTTCGTCTTCTGAAATGAAAAATACAAAAATCTCTAATAACATAAATAGATTTTCTTAAGTCTTTTTCCAATCAACAATTTGCTTAAGTATTTCAAATAACTGTCTTTGCTCACTTATATCTACATCTTGTAGTAATTTAATAATCAAGCGATAAGGTAAATTTTCAGTTGAACTATTGTCAGGTTCAATAACTGAAAAGAACTCCGCAAGATTAATTTCTAAAGCATTTGTAATTTGATAAAGGCTAGAGATAGTTAAGTTTTTTTCTCCACGTTCAATTTGACCAATATATGTTGGGTGAACATTAGCTTTAAAAGCAAGCTCTTCTTGACTAAGTTTCTTACTTTTCCTTAACACACGGATGTGTACTCCGACTGATTCCACTAAACTATCCATTCAATCCCTCCTAAGATAACCCTAGTAGGAAGGTTTTACTTATTCTATATACTATTAATACTTATTGATATTTTATATATACTATAAATACTATTTGAGTGTATAATTAAACTATTGATAGGAAAAATTACAAAAAATTAAGCTGGATTGAAAGTAACATAGTTTTTTTATTATTAGATTTGATGTGGGGGTTAGTTGCTATATGGATATATTTACAGTTTTCGCCTTAATTAAAGGAACAATAGGGATAATACTTGGTTTACTTGCAGCATTTAGCTTAAAGAACAGTGAGGCAGGATTTAAATTATTAACCTTTTTAATAGTGTTTTCACTTGGAACAGTACTTTCAATTGTAGGTATAATTATTCTCCTTTTAGTTATTCGTAATAAAGGTATGAAATTAAGAAAATCTTATATTGTACTAATTTTAGCTTTAATACTGTGTATGGATTTAACTTTTATTGGGATAACCATAATTAAAAAGGAAGTGGAAAAGTATAATTATTCTTACATAGAATTTTTAAATTATAAGTTACCATCTATAATGGAGTCAGATTTCATACAAGAAAATAAAAAAATCCAAAATTGGCTTGAGTCATTAGAAGAATGATTAATTATTAAAAGCGCTTAAAATAAATTGCATGAATCGTAGAATGAGTAATGTAATTATTGGGGTTAATTTGAAAATAAGTTGTACAACTTGAGGTGTTATAAATGGGATTTTTTGATATAGAGCTGTTGAAGGATGTAATTAAAAGATCACCAGCTACAACTTTTTTTGTTTTTTTGCTATTAATATCTTTTATAGGCAGTTATATTTGGGGAAATGGGCCAACAAATTCCGAAACAGCTAGACTGTTTGGTTCGATCATACCGTCAGATGCGACGACTGATGGAATAATTCGTACTATTACTTATACATTTCATCAAATAGGTGGCCCAGTACACTTATTAATGAACTTAGGGGCAATTTTAGTGACAGGTCCCTTTTTAGAAAGAGTGTATGGACCAATTAAGTACACAGGTTTCTTTTTGGTAACAGGGATGTTTGGTGGTTTATTTGTCCTGATGTTCACGGATGTAAATACACTTGTAGGTGGGGCATCTGGTTCAGCGTATGGATTAATGGGACTATATGTAGGTTTAATCTTGAAAAAAGATCCATGGATCGATCACAAGACACGTAATTGGGTATGGAATATGCTGTGGGCAAATATGGTATGGACTTTCTTTATTCCAGGAATATCTATCGCTGGTCATTTGGGAGGCCTGATAAGCGGAATAATTATTGCTGCAATATTTAAAACTCACCAAGAAGTAGATGAGAATTGGGTTACGAGTTTTATTAAATCAATAATTACATTTATTGGAATATTTTTTGTGACTTATATACCTAAAATACTTTATCCAAATACTGCCTTACCATTTGTTCAAGATATTCGATATAAAACTGGAAATGAAGTTATGTATCTGTCTTCAAATTACTATAGTGATAAGTTAATTTATAATCTTGATAGATTTTTAGTTGGGCAAAATCAGAAACAACTTTTGAGCTTTGGAAATGGAAGTATAGTAGAAACAATAATATCTATTTTATTAATTTGGATTATCTGTTGGATTATAAAGACATTTCTTACAAGTTGGAAGCTGCGAGGTTTAATAAAGAACAGTTATTACTTTAAACAAGCTAAAAAAACTAAATATAATCAAACGATAATTCAACTTGGAGAAGATGTATTAAGAGAATATAAACAAAAAAAAAATAAAATAAATCATAATACTTTAATGAAAAAAGTTGAATTTGAATTACAATTAATATTTGGAACTGCTTTTCAGAAAACAAAAAATAGTGTTATTCGTATTGTACAGTTTATGGTATTGATTGTTTCAAGTTTACTGTTATTCATTTTTCTTGGTCTAATAAATGACATTAAAAATGAACAGGCCATGTTATATGAAGGAAAAGAACAATCTATCTCTGATAAAATAAGCCATGCTACAGAAAAGAAAGTCTATATTACTAAAGTACAAACTGATCAAAAGAAGATAACGACTTTATATTATAATGATGAACCAGAGCTATCAGGATTAAAAAGTGATTATTTCATTCCAAATGATATGGGAGATTTTATGTTAGTTGAATATCCTAATACCTCTGTTTATGCTATTTTTAATGACAATTCTTTTACTGATTTAAACATTGAGATTAGGGCTAGATCAATATTTATTTCTGGGTACTACAACGGAGAAATTATACCTGAACGTTGTTCTTATCTTGAATTTATTTTGATTCCTGAATTTGATGATTATTTTTCTATACACCAAATTCTTTATGATGGGGAGTTACTTGGTAATCAAAAAGATATATACTCAATTATTGATTGTATAACAAGGACTTTAAGATATTAAAATAACCCTAAGAATGAGAGCTGTCTTTTCCATTCTTAGGTTTTTTTTATATTAAATAGGAAGTTTGGATCTGTTTTTATCCTCTTTAATTATATTAAAATTAACCTTTTTTAAAGATACACAAAAACCTTACTTGCAATATTATTTGTCTTATGTAAATAATATTATAAAATCGAAACAAGCATAATAAAAAAATCGAAACATTCTGTGGGGGTTGTTCTATGTGGAAACCTTAATGATTCAAATTGGAGAAAAATTAAGAAATTTGCGTGAAAGTAAAAAAGTTAATTTAAGAGACTTAGCAAGGGTTTTAGAAGTAAATCATACTGCACTAAACAAAATTGAAAACGGGACTCAGCGCCTAGATATGGAGACTTTAAAAAAAGTAGTAGACTATTTTGGTATCCAAGCCGATTACTTTATTAATCCTTCCTTAAAATTAGAGGATGTAAAGTTACTGAATTATGTGCAAGGTGATTTCTCTAGTGCTTTTAAACGTGTTCTTGATGAATATTTAGTTGAAAAAGAAAAATCGTTTAAAGGCAATAATCTAGGGCATTTTGTTAGAAATGATTTTGTAGAAATCCTCAATCAAACAATGTTACTAGATGAAAGTAGATATTATGTTGGAGGGTCAGTTGGACAAGGTGTATGGGCAACAATCCCTTGGATAAGTTGCTTTGATAGATCCATATCTGTATCTGCAACAAATGGCTATTATCTTGTTTATTTATTTAAAGAAGACATGTCAGGATTCTATTTAAGTTTGAACCAAGGTTACACTTATTTTCGTGAAAAATATGGTACAAGAGAAGGGCGAATTAAAATTGAAACTATAGCCAAATTGATTCGTTCAAAAGTGGTTGTCCCAGCAGAATACAATCTAACATATATCGATTTAGGTTCAAGTCGTGATTTAGCAATTGGCTACGAAAAAGGGCATATTTATGGCAAGTACTATGATGCAAGAAATATACCTCCAGAAAATGAATTAATTGCTGATTTTAAAGGACTTTTAGAGTCATATCAAAAAATAGTTACATTTATGAATGGTCGTTCTGTAAAAGAATTTAATGATTATCTATTATTACAAGAGGATCTTGAATTTTTGGAAACAGATGAAGAAAACTACCAAAAAAAAGTGAATGAAGTTGCAAACAGTCAATTTAACCTTCTTAAACAAGAGGATGAGCCACGTCCTCCTAAAACTCCAATTGTTGATGAAGGTGGTAAAGAACGCTACCCAAGAAGTGCAAAAGAAGCTGCAACTGCATTAATACGTGCTAACTATACTTGTGAAGTTGACCCTAGCCATGAAACATTTATTGCTAAAGCAACAAAGCAACAATATGCTGAAGCACATCATTTCATCGGAATATCACACTATAAAAAATTTCCAGAGGTAGATCTAGATCGTACAGCTAATATTGTTTGTCTATGTCCTACATGTCACCGCAAAATTCATCACGGTACAGATGAAGTTCGTTTGCAAATGATTGTAACTCTATATAAAAATATTAAAGAGCGTCTAGAAAAAGTCGGTATAGAAATAACGATGACACAATTAAAAGAATTTTATGGTATAAAATCAAGTTTTAAATATCTAGTATAATATAAATAATGTTTTAACTTTAATTTATCTAAAAAAGATAATATAGGAGGAAGGAAATGGAAACAACCATACTTAAAGAGATCCAATTTACATTGTCAAAATTAGAGAAATACTGGATTGATGGTAAATTACAAAAGAATAAACTGATTGAAGATTTACGAAATTATAATGATGATTTGATATCTACCTTGCTTGAAAATAAGAAAATAAATGAAATTTATTCAATAGATATCAAAGGTATAAAGATATTTAAAATAGATGAATTTATAGAGTTTTTAAAATATAAGAATTATCTTGACGATAGTTTTACAAAATATGAAAATTACATTGGACTG
Source organism: Lysinibacillus sp. GW247-5R2A (assembly GCF_059424475.1). Lineage (NCBI taxonomy): Bacteria > Bacillati > Bacillota > Bacilli > Caryophanales > Bacillaceae > Lysinibacillus > Lysinibacillus sp. GW247-5R2A. The sequence goes on from NZ_JBWKZL010000009.1 coordinate 86,491, forward strand.
GGATCTTCAGGGGATTACCTTAAATATAATTCGGATATAGTAATTGATTTTCCTCACAAAGATTGTGTATTAGAAGGTGGAATGACAAAAGATGATATTCAAAAAGAAGAAATATTCTATCACAAGGTGATAGCTAAAGAAGAAATAGACACTCTTCTTGAGTACAAAGCTTTTAGTAACATAGTGAAATATTCTAAAAACGGCATAGAAAATGTATGTTCCATCAATGAAAATGATAATTTAATTTTAAAAGGAAATAATTTAATTGCTTTATATTCAATTGAAGCGCGATATGCAAATAAAGTAAAAATGATTTATATTGATCCACCGTATAATACTAGAAATGATGATTTTAGATATAATGATCGTTTTACTCATTCTACTTGGTTAACCTTTATGAAAAATCGTTTAGAAATAGCACATAAACTTCTAAAGGAAGATGGAAGTATATGGGTGAATATTGATGATAATGAAGTACATTATTTGAAGGTTTTAATGGATGAAATTTTTGGGAGATCAAATTTTATTGCTAATATAGTTTGGCAAAAAAAGCAATCTCCACAAAATGATGCCACTTACTTTTCAGATATGCACGATCATATATTGGTTTATGCAAAAAATAAATCTATTTGGAAGCCAAATTTATTACCAAGAAGTGAAAAAATGAATAGCAGGTATAAGAATCCAGATGATGATCCAAGAGGGCCATGGGCATCAGGAGATATGTCCGTTAAAACTTATAACCCAGACACAGATTATCAAATAGTTACACCTTCAGGTAGGGTAGTCAATCCTCCTGCGAAAAGTTGCTGGCGCATTAATAAAGAAACTTTTGAACAAATGGTAAGTGAAAATCGTATTTGGTTTGGAAAAGATGGGAATGCAGTTCCACGAATAAAACGCTTTTTATCAGAAGTTCAAGATGGTTCAGTCCCTGTTACGGTTCTGTGGGAAGAGCAACTTCTTGACCCTCTACCAAGTATGATTTCGTACGAGGATGGAATGAATAATCAAACAGCTAAAAGAGAATATAACAAATTGGTTAATGAAGTATTTTCTACACCTAAACCAGAAAAATTATTGTATCTGCTCCTAAGTATTGGTTCTAATGAGAATGATATTATTTTAGATTTCTTTATGGGGTCGGCGACTACTCAAGCTGTAGCATTAAAAATGAACCGTACGTTTATAGGAATTGAACAAATGGAATATATAAAGGAAGTATCTGTTGAAAGGTTACTAAAAGTAATTGAGGGAGAACAAGGGGGAATTTCTAAAACTGTAAACTGGGATGGTGGAGGAGAGTTTATATATGCTGAGTTAGCAGAATTAAATTTAAAATATATTGAACAAATAAATTGTGCAAGTGATGATGGAGATTTAAAAAATATTTATGAACAAATTATGGAAGAAGCTAGCTTTAATTATAAAGTTAACTTAGAAAAAATAAATTTCCAAAATCAGGAATTTCTAAACCTAACCTTAGAAGAAAAGAAGATTATTCTTATTAATTCTCTTGAGTTAAATCAAATATATGTAAGTGCATATGAATTAGAAGATAAAAAATATCAACTAAAGAAGAATGAGATAAGTTTTAATAAATCATTTTATAATTTTTCGAGTGAGGATAATTTATGAGTAATGAGTTACTACATTCTAGAATAGTGAAAAGATTTAATGATGTATTTGAAACTCCGCCGGATGTACCTAAATATATTTATGATAATTTGAATCATAATTTACGTCCTTATCAAGAAGAGGCTATTAGACATTATATTTATACTCAAAGATCGGGTATTAATGAAGATTTTTTTAATCACTTATTATTTCATATGGCAACAGGTTCCGGAAAAACTAATATACTTGCTGCTGTTATACTATATTTATATAAAGAGAAACATATGCAAGATTTTATTTTCTTTGTAAACAGTGATGCTGTAATTAGAAAAACACTAGAAAATTTAACTAATAAAAATTCATCAAAATATTTGTTTAATAAATCAGGAATATTAATTGAAGGGAATCTAATCTCAATTCAAATTGTTGATAATTTTCCGGTAAATAAAGATCCACTTACGATTTATTTAAAATTGACAACTATCCAAAAATTACACATGGATTTAACATTCCCGAGAGAAAATAGCATTTGTTATAAAGATTTCGTTGAGAACCCAATATGTTTATTAGCTGATGAGGCACATCATATAAATGCATATACTAGAAGTGAAAAAAAGGGATTATCTAAGGCAGAACTAGAAGAAAAAACTTGGGAAACAACAGTTCAGCAGATTTTAAAATCAAATATAAAAAGTAAATTAGTCGAATTTACAGCTACAGTTAATTTAACAAATGAATCTTTATTTAACAAATATAGGGATAAAATAGTTTTTCAATATGATTTGAGAAAATTTATGGAAGATGGTTATTCAAAAAATGTTGTTTTGTTAAAGGCAAATCAAGATGATGAAATAAAAGTAATTAGTGCTGTTTTATTAAGTCAATATAGAAAATATATCGCAAGAGATCATAGTATCGATATTAAACCTATAATTTTATTTAAATCAAATAAAATAGATCAGTCTTTGAAGGCGAATCATGATTTTAACGCCTTAATCGATCAAATGAATCTTGAATCTTTAAAAGAAATTATTTCTAACGGTTATAAAACTTATTTAGGTACAGATACAATCCTCGAGAAGATGTTTAAATATTACTCGACAATGGATCTTAATAGGGTTTTAAAGGATTTAAAATGGGATTTTGAGGTTGGGAATATAATCAATGCTAATGATAAAAGTTTTATTTCTGAAAAAAATGCGGTATTACTAAATTCATTAGAAGAACTAGATAATCCTATTAGAGCAATATTTGCTGTTGCTAAATTAAATGAGGGATGGGATGTTTTAAATTTATTTGATATTGTTCGTTTAAGCGAAGGTGTGCCCATTTCAAAAAGTATTACGGATAGTGAAGCACAGTTAATTGGACGGGGGGCTAGATTCAATCCGTATAATTTTAATAAAAAGTTGGTAGGTACAAGACAATTTGATTTGTCATCTTCAAATTTGAAAATTTTAGAGACAATGCATTATCATACAATCAATGATAATGCTTATATAAAAAATTTGGAGAAATCACTTGAGGCTGCCAATATAGAATTTTATTCTGATTCATACCATAGATTAAAAGCAACTTTAAAGGCATCCTTTAAAAAGACTAATTTTTATAGAAATGGTTATATTTATATCAATAAGGTACAGACAACTTTGGCAGAAGATTATCAATGTTTAAATGATTATGGGATCCCAGATAAATATTTTTATAAGTGGGAAAGGTCCAGTGAACAACTACTAGGGCAAAAAGATAATGACCTTATAAAGTTTTCTGATTATAAATTACCTTATAATGAAATTTTAATTAGAAAAGCTATTCGTTTGAATCCATTCTTTAGATATGATCGCTTAAAGAAGTATGTAGCTAGTATAAGTACGATAGAAGAATTCATTCAATCCCCAAAATATCTAAGGGGACAAGAAGTTTATGTTTCTTTACCCGAAAATTTATCAATTGAGTCTTTAAGTAATTTGGATAAAATAAAAATATTAAATGAATTCCTTGATAGCATAGAGCGAAATATAAAAAATAATTATAAAAAAGAAAAAGGAACTATAAGATTTGAGCCGATTAAGGTTTCTACAGTAATAGATGATTATGTAATCGAGCTAAGTGCTGGTGATAAGAAAATATCAAGTTTAATTAAATCTAGAAATATGGCTAAAGAAGATTGGTTTGTGTATGATGTTGCGTTAGTAAACTCATTAGAAGAACAATTATTAGAGTTTATATATAATCGTGTAGATGAACTTAAACAGCGATATAACGAAGTATATCTTATAAGAAATGAGAGAAAAATTAAGCTAACAGAGTTCGACTCGTATAAGGGATTTATGCCTGACTTTATCTTATTCTTAAAGGACGCTAAATTTAATTATTTTATTTTCATAGAACCAAAAGGATCACATTTAATAGAGAAAGATCAATGGAAACAAGAGATGCTCAAACAAATTAATGATAGAACAGATATAGAAATTTTAGGACAAAATAAAAATGTTATTATTAAAGGACTTAAGTTTTATAATTCAGATGAATTAATTTATAGGGAATTTTTAGATGATTTTAATTCCAAAATATTCATGTGATATAGTAATATAGTAAGAGAGTACTTATTTTAAGTACTCTCTTATTTACATATATTCGGAGGTATAAATATGAGAAAGAGAGATACGGAGAATGTCCATTTCTTAGCAGATAATTTATTTGCAAATTGGAATATTTATGATTTACAAGGATTACTTCTTAACCAGGAATATGAATTTACTGCCGCTATTGAAGGTGTATATTTAGAAAAAGAAGAGAGATGGCAAGATCTTTCACTATTTTTTAGTAATAAAGAAATTAATGCAAAATTGTTAGTGGCCGAAAGACTAGGTGTTCCATTTTATGTGATTTGCCATTACTTTGATTTGTGTAATCAACATAGATTCCAAATAATAGAGTACAAGAGACATAATAATTCTTTACATTTCAATATTAACTGGGATTTTAATTCCACAGAATTTATTACTTGGTGGAGTAGTTTGAAAGGTACTATTCAAACTAAAGAATTCAGAGAACAAGGAAAAGAAAGAACAGGTAGTAGTTATATAGATATAGTATTAGCTCAAAGTAATTTGATGTGGGGTGGCAATGTAGACGGCATTATGGTTTGTCCACAAACTAATACAGTCAAGGCAATAATTGAGAAGCGAATCCGTAAAGCTGATGCAAAAATTGAAAACTATGATCCTGCACGATACTTCTATGATAAAAAAGATCCGTTGAAAAATGATTATTTCACTTGGAAACCCTTAGTGAAACTTGCAATAGCTTTGGATTGTCCGCTATATTTATTAACTTTTAGAAATAATGATAATGAAAACTATGGAATGAGTAGTATAAAGAATATAATTAATGGTTTAAATTATTATGGTAAAACGCCTAATGAAAATTTGCATAATAAAATAGAAGACTATATCAGTTTTTATAATTCTAATCCTTCCCCCCCTATAACAACCGGAAAATGCCAAAAATGCTTTTCAATGGTAACAGAAGAAGATGCTGATGAATGTACTAAAGATAAGGGTTTATATGAAGGGAAAGTTTACTGTAATAAATGTAGATCCAAAAGTAATGAATTTTTGGAGCAAAGAGTTCAATGCCAATTTGAAGGGTGCGGTAAGGAATTATCTGATAAAGAAAAATCATTTTGTGAATCAAAAAAATTAAAATTTAATAATACATATTATTGTTATCCCCATCAACAATCAGTAGATCCAAGGAATATATGTGCAGATTGCGGTAAATTTATTTCTGAAAAAGTTATTAACTTTTGTTTAGAAAACGCTTCTAGATTCAATGGACAGATTTATTGTTTTGACCACCAGAAGAACTATTAAAATTGATTTTGTATAAAAAATCAAGGGGAAACATTTGCTGATAAGTCTTTACATGAATAGGCTTAAATATGATACTAAGAATACTTATATTGACTCTCAAAGTTATATTCCATATCAAAACGGTCCAAGTGTTTTAGCAAGTAGCGGATAGGTCATCAGGGGATGACCTATCCGCTACTTTTATTGCACTTAGGAAATGTGTAATATTATGGATATAGTACCTATATTAGTATAAAATTAATATTAATAGCTAAATCATTAGAAGTGATTTCTCTCTAAATTTATTAAAATTCCAAGGTGATTGGATGTTTTGTAAAGACCAATCTTTTATCGAAGTTAAATCAATTGCTAGTGAAGATATAATTGGTATTGAAATTTGATATAATTTCGATTTTGAAAATGATGTTGTTATGTTTTGAAGCCATGAATAATCACCTATTGGTTTTAAATAGAATGAAATTAAACCAAAGATAATTGATATATGTTCTTTAATTGAATAACTATATTTATCTTCAAAATCTTTATTAATGTCTATATAGTAAGAAGCATAAGGAATGCTACAAGCTAATGACAAGCTAGTTGTCACTAAACTAGACCGATTAGCCCGAAATACTAAAGAAGGTATAAAGATTCGAGAGACTGTTTAATTAAGGGGTTAAGGATCATGTATTGAATGTTAGGTTATTAGAGAACACAAAAATGGTATCTTCTTCTTAAAGACATTATTTGCAGTGGCTGAAATGGAAAGAAACTTGATCGTAGAACGTACTCAAGAGGGTATAGCTACTGCAAGGTATAACCCTGACTTTAGAGAAGGGGGAAAGAAAATCTATACATCTATACAATTTGACCATGCTATAGGATTACTCGATACAAATTCATATACAGGTATCTCTAAGAGTACATTAATTCGCGAAGTAGAAATTTTAGTCCCTAATTGTAGTTTAGCTGAGCAAGAAAACAGTAGCTAATTTAAATAGTTTGTTGCAAGTGGAAGGCTCGATTTAACATTTCATAGAGCAAAGTAAAAAAGATTAAGCGGAGTTAAAACAGTCCATCCTTTCAAAAGCCTTCAAATGTGAATTAGGTATAAATGATCCAACTGATGAACCAGCAATTTAATTGTTAAAATCAATTCTTCAAGAAAAGTTATAATTGTTGTTTCTATTAATATAGTCAGACAACAAAATTGTTCACTCGGTAAATTATGGGGTGGATTTTTTGATTTAGAAGAAGTGAGTAATAAAAGCTAATTTTTAAAATTTGAATTACAATTTAGTTATAAATGTTATAATTTTGAATATAGTATTATTTCTAATAATAGGTGTTATGGGCAGTGTCTATTTAATGGTGTCTTTGAAAAGTTTAAATTACGAGTGGTATTTACATAAGACATTTAAATATTTATTTTTAATATGTTTCTTAATTAAGTGTTCCGAAGCAAAACTTTATGAGTCTATTAAGAGAGGGATTTCTATGAAAACAGTTTTTCCAAAAGATATAGCAGATTCTATGAGAACTTGTATTTTATCTATTTTTTGGCCTAAAAAAGATATTATTTCATTCTTTGAAAATAACGGATGTACAAAAAATGATTTAAAGAACGTAATTGATTTTGAAGAATTAAATATTAATAGATCTCGAATTATAGATATTGTTTTTAACGACCTTTTTAAGCGAAACGATGGAGGAATTGGTCAATTTAGAGCTATGTTACAAGCATTGATAGAATGGAACCATTTCGATCCATATTTTTTTGGGAATCTGAAAAAGTTAGATGAGAGTGAAGCCATTCGAAATATAAATCATTTAAAACAATTACAGGAAATTAGAGACTCAAAAATAAAGCAAAAAAAAGAAGAACGTGATAGAAAAGTAAATGAAATTTTTACAAGAAAAGCAACGCTAGAGGGCTTAAAAAAACAATACATCAATTTGTATCATGGCAAGGACGAATTAGGCAAAAGTATTTCGTTACAGCAGCGGGGTTATTTATTGGAAAAGTTTTTAAGAGATTTATTGATTACTGAATCTCTTAATATATCTGACCCGATTAAATTAATAGGAGAGCAGATAGATGGAACTGTAAAATATGATGGTGAAAATTATATTTTAGAAGCAAAATGGCATGATTCCTTGACTGCATCTAATGCTTTGTATCAGTTTGCTTATAAAGTTGATGGGAAACTTTATGGTAGAGGTATATTTATTTCAATTAATGGATTTTCGAAGGATTCAGTGAATGCTTTAGTAAAAGGCAAGTCGCTCAATACTATTTTAATAGATGGAGCAGACTTAATGATTGTAGTTGAAGGATTATATAGTCTTAAAGAAATGCTGAATCATAAAATTAAAGCAGCTCAAACAATGGGGAAAATATATATAGATATAGGTACTATGAAAGATAAAATTTAATGTTAAAACAATATCATTATAGTAAAGTAATCTATTTCTATGAGAACAATTAATTCTTCCTTAGTTTAAGCTTTATAAGTTTAGGGATAGTAATTATTGAAAAACTATGATTATTATAAATTAGTAATGAATACTAAAAAATAGAAATGTCATACACTAGGAGAATAAATATGGATGAAATTTTTATTTATGTAGATGAAGCTGGTAATCCTAATATTAAAGATTTCAAAGGTGATGATAATAATAGATATTTTCAAGTAGGAGCAGCGGTATTTTCTCATGAAGTAACACAAGAGGTAATTGAGCGAGCAATATCTGAGCTAAAGAAAGTCGATACAGCAATATTAACATCTTCAGATATAAAAACTCTGGAACGAGGTTATTTTCATGCTTCATTTGATGGGCCTTATGCTAAATCTAAGTTAATGGATGAAGCAAATAAATTTGATATAGAGTTTTATCATAATAAATATGACAAACAAAAGCATTCTAAATTAGGGTTGCAGCCACTTATAGAACAAGAGCTACATTTTAAACTAATTCACCTTTGCTCTGTTATAGGCTTAAACTATGGAGTAAAAAAGATAAATTTATATGTTGCCCAAAGAGATAAAAGTTTTCCTTTAGGATCAGAACAGAAGTGGATAGAGTCATTTTATCAAGAGTTACGATATAGTTTAGTTGGGAACCCCGCCATAAAAACACCTTTTCCAGAGTTAAATGTTTCGATTGTTAATGGACAACATCCAGGAATTCAAATTTCTGATTTGCTACTTTGGGCTACTACGAGGAAAAATAGAACCACATCTCCTCAAGGTGATTGGTATGATCGTATAAAAATAGGAACTTCTGCGAATGCTACTATTCCGAATGATCCACTTTCTATGAGTGATTTTTATGTAAATAAGCATATTTCAAAACGAATTGGTAATATAATTTACGACATCACACCATCTGATTTAGATAACTTTGAGAAGACTTTAAGTACTGATAAATTCCACTCTCTTGTAATGTGGATTGAAGATATTGTTCTCAAAAATTATAAAAATAAAGATTTGAATTACTTAAATAGTTATTTTAAAAAAGCAGTTTTCATAATTAAAAACCCAGTTAATCCCTCCATCGAAGACATAAAAACTATTTGTGAGGCTTTTCTCATGATATTTGATACCGTCAAAATTGCTGAAAATCTCGAAAGTGATGATTTAAATTTGGCACTTATAGCAAAAAGGTTTGCTGTTATTATTCTTGCAGGCAAAGAAATAAGATGGTTTACAATGGCTAATGAATGGAGAAGGGTACATCCTTTTTTCTATAAAACTAGATCTGAGAGGACGTTAATCTAATAAATAAGAGGATGAACTGTTTCATGATTATTGATAGTTTATTTGTATAAGAAAGCAGTCTAACTAATTTATGTTGGACTGTTTTTTTGTAATAAAAATGGTATGATTATACAAAATAGATTGTTTAAAAAGGGAGATTGTATAGTGGAAATTAAATCAAGAATAACAGATTCCCGTATTCAAGCTGAAAACATTTTTATTGAAATGACTTATGGGGAATATTCGGAAATTGCTAAGAAAATTATAGAAAACAATCCTTTACAAAGACGTCGGGTAAAATCGTCTAATACAGTATATTCTTTATTAAAACATGATTTGAAAACTGGGTGTCTAATGCCACCTATGGTTCTGGCACTTACTAATGGAAATGATAATATGTATTCAGCTATGAGTGATAATGAGTTAATAGAATATATAGTTGAAAATAAAGAGAGACTAATAATTTTAGATGGATTACAGCGAACGCATACATTAAAAGACGTTGAAATGGAACTTGAAAATCTGAATGAAAAGGAAGCTATAAGTGCATTTTATTCAAATAAATTAAGAATAGAATTATACCTGGGGATTAATAAATTTGGAATTTTATATAGAATGTTAACACTAAATACAGGTCAAACACCTATGTCTGTACGTCATCAAATAGAAATGTTGTATCAAGATTATCTACAAGGTGAAATAGAGGGTATTACTATTCTTAGAGAGGTAGATGAAAACAATAATAATGAGTTAGGAACATATAACTTTAAAAGTGTGATTGAAGGATTTAATTCATACCTTGAAAGGGATCCATTACCTATGGATAGATTTGATGTATTGAATAATATAAAGAGTTTAGAAAAATTATCTATTGAAGATCAAAAATATGATTTATTTACAAACTATTTAAAGACATTTGATTCATTTATAAGGAAGACTGTAGACTATACCTCTGATTGGCAATTGGATTCAGAATATGAAGAGGAGATGAAATTAAGTTCAAAAGCCTTTGCTGTTTCAGCATTAAAATTATTTAATAAGTCTCAAGGATTTACTGGATTTGGTGCAGCCATAGGTAAATTAAGAGATCTAGATTTAATTCATGGGTTTGAAGATATTAATTTGATAATACCTAATCTAATATCCGATGGAAACGAAGAGGATTGGATAGTTGATTTTATTACTAATTTGGACGAAATTAAAAGAAAATCGAAAAAAATAGGTAATTCACAACGTGAATATTTTTACTGGTTCTTTAGAGCTTTATTTAATAAAGATTCAGATTCATATTTAAATCTAAGTCAGGCAGTAGAAGATGGTTTTAAAAAATATCGCAGGGAATCAGAATAATGAGCATAATTATTAAAAATGAAAGTTTAGAATATACTTTAGATGTATATGAATTTAATAATGTAAATAAGCAATTTGTATTTAAGGATAATGGTGATCAACTAAAAGCTCAATTCGATTATGATTTAGATATTAATGAAATGAATGATATAAGTAATTATGATATTCATTTATTGTACAACAAGAATTTTGCTGAAAATAATATATTTCAAATTTTTGATGGTGATACAAGATTAGGTTGGCTATTTCCTATGCAGGCAATAATTTCGAGAAAGCATGATTTTGCTGAAAACAAACATTTTTTAAATTATGCGTATGTAGCTTTTTTAAAATTGTTGATTGAATCTGAAAACTTAAAGATAAACAATTTAAGTTATAGAGAAGATTGTAATTATAAATTAGAAGATTTATTTGATATTGAGAGTACGCATGTTCTTATTACTAGTAATGCTAATACTGAGCAAATAAACGACTACGATTATCAAAATTATATTCCGTCTTTATATGAGAAAGGGTATTTATCCAGATATGGTGGAAATTATAAAGAAATAGATTGTTATGGGAAAATTAAATTGAATAAGGTATCTTCTGATTTAAATCAAGAAGTGTTTGTTAAATACTTATTCAATGAAATTTTAGTGGAGTCGTCTCATCCATTAGTAAAATTTTATATGTTATATCAAGTTATAGAGTTATTAATTGAAAAAATTTTTAATTATGAACTTACGATATTATTAGATGGCTTATCGAAAGATGAGAAAAACCTTTTCCAAGTAAAAGAAGATTTAGGTAGCTTGGCGAATGAAAGTGAAAGAATAAAAAAGTTATTTAATCAATACAGTAAACATAATGCCTCTAGAAATGAGTTAATGAATTTATGTAACGTATTATTAGAGGGTATCGGTAGAGATAAAAAAAATAGCCCAGAGAAAGCATTATATAGTGTTAGGAATCTTTATGTACATGATTACAGAAGTATTCCTATCGAATACAAATCTCAGATAGAACAAATTAATAATGTATTTGAAAAAGTTGTAATTGAAACTATTCATACGTTCAATTTAAATAACTAAAATGCACTTAATTTTTTACTGTATCAGAGGTATATAAATATTTCGTAAACCGCAGTTCTTTAAACGTAGTCAAAAACGTAATCAAAAAGATCAATTGCCCCCGCAAACCTTGGTTTAATAGCATTTAGAGACGGTTGGTTCGACTCCCGCCGTCTCCATCTAGTTGCTCAAAATACAGGTGTATCAAGGCTTTTAAAAAGAGTGATAATAATTGCGGTAACCATTCACTTTTCTTTAGTATCAAATTCAATAAATTGAGCAGGCTTGAAGTCGTTTTCCATGTCGAGAACGGCTTCTTTTTCTGTTGTAAGTTATTAATGATTTTAATATGTTTAAAGTGGGTTGTAACATCACCATGTCTAAGACATGTCAGCTAAAGGTGCATATGTGAAAAAGCTTCATCCACTGGACAATGACCATCCGATAGTGAATGAAGCTATTGTTAATTGTTTTCTTAAAGGAATCGATCAGAAGAAACTATGATTAATTGTGCTGAGTTAATTAAATTTCAAAAGTATGTAATGGTCATTAACAAATATGATTATGCACGTAATGGTTGATACGGCTGTAAGAATATGTATCTCTTGAGTTTGCCAGTGCGGATCTAAGATGTTAGCATACTACTTTCCTCCAATACAGCTACTGCGTTACCATACTTCTTCACCGTAAGCAGGGGATAATTATCCACCCCATCCCGTGTCTAATGAAGTTACTCTCTTCATGTCCTACAGAATCATTGACAATTCTCCCACTTCTGTTTATTTCCGTAGAAGTTATCCAGATCATCAAACGAAGCTTTGAAGATATTTAAATTATAGTCATTCACCTCCACCGTACCCTGAATGAATCCTAGCATGTCATCTGAGACGTTAGAAGCATCCTCAGCCCATTCGTTTACCACTTTGTATACCTCTTTGTCATAAGACGTTGTATGGGCCATAAGGACCGATGTAGCTAAGTTCTGTGTGATGCCGTTGTAAGCCCCAATTGCGTTATCGAAATTTAGTAATCCATCTTCATTAAGCGCTACCCGTTTAAAAGCTAGGTAATTCGAATACATTTCGTCTAAAGCTATTGCGTTTTCAGGTGACAGACAGGATTTATCAGTAGCAGGCTTGTGGATCACCTCAACTGCTTCTACCTCTTCGGTTTCTACAACCTCTGCATTTTCACCTTCAGCGCTCAAACTTTTTTGTTTGGTCTTTGAAAGATAACTATCGTTTGATACGAGATAACTTATAGCTATAATACCCATTACTATAATAGATGTTAAAATTGCAATTATTACTTTGTAAATGTTATTCTTTTCCATTGTCAATAACCTCCGAATTATGCGTTAAAATAAAACCAAGATTTGTTTCTCCTCCAGCACACATCGTAAAGTGCAATCGAAAATTCTATAATGCATTGCTTATAGAAGCATAGTGTAAGAGAAATACCTTCCATTCCTATCATATTATGTAAATTGTTTGAAGGCAAATTAGATTTTGTTGATAAGTAAATAGATTTAAACTACAACCATTTGGAATGTTATACATGATAAAGATTAAGTCCTAATCAACTTAATGGAATCTACTTTTGTATATTCGAGAGATGGTATATTTGAAGTAATTAATAAAGGGAGAGGGTACTTTGAAAGGCTATTGATGGAAATTGCAAATACATAATTAGCGAACCTGATTAAGTATGATACAAGATGATGCTGAAATATTAGAGGGAGGATAAAAGAGTATGAAAATGCGTTAGTGTAAATTGCTAACAGTGTAAAATTCACTTTCAGAATGCCGCTTTCTATCGTGAAATACATATATGGTACAATCCTCATGCCCTAGAGGGAAAGACGTTAAGTTGTCTTTCTCTCTTTTTTAGAAAATTAATGCTAATCATCAAGGGCAATAGCGCAAATGCTTGCTAGCTTTTATATAGTATATCGTTCCATTAAAGTATTTAATTCACGATTTAATTCCGTTAGTTTTTCGGCAGCATGAGCTACATCAGTAATTGCTTTAATGTGCTCATCGATGGAAGAAGCAATTTCCTGTACGGAAGCGGCTGTCTGTTCTGATACGCTGGACGCACTTTCGATTCCTTCACTCATCAACTTATTATAGGAGGTCATCACGTCCATTTCTTTATTAACGGCTAATATGGATTCTACAATTTGTTTTACAGAATCAGACATCTGATTGAATTTACTTTGTGTTAGGACTACATCATCATTTAACTTTTTAGCAGTTTCCATTGTTCCTTCTACAGTTTCAACTGTTTTAGTCGTTTCTGAAACAATGGATGAAACCACTCCTTGTACTTGGTGGGTGGCCATTTTCGATTGTTCTGCTAGTTTTCTTATTTCATCGGCAACCACTGAGAATCCTCTACCATACTCACCTGCTCTTGCAGCTTCAATACTCGCATTTAAAGCTAGTAAATTGGTTTGCTCTGCGATTGTTTCAATGGTTTCCATTACCTGTGTGATTTGATTTATTTGATCATTTAATTTTTTAATTTCATCACTGACTTCTTGTGAGGCTGCTAGTGAAATAGTGTTGGACTGTTGTAATTGTTGTACTATTTCAATTCCCTCGGATGATATTTTTTCTGCATGTTTTGTAATGTCGTACATAACTTTACTTTGTTTTTCCGTGGTTTCTATAGAATTTGATAATAACTCTACTGTTTGGTTTATGTTGTCCAAATCATTGGCTTGTTCCTGTGTACCCGTAGCAATTTCAGTAATGGCTCTACCAACTTCGTCACTACTAGCAGATGTTTCTTCAGAAACGGCTGATAAGTTAGTCGCTGAATCCAATAAATGTTCACTTGTATTTTTAGTCTTTTCGACGAGCGTGCGTAATTGCTGTGACATTTTATTAAAAGCGGTCGCAAGTTGTCCAATTTCGTCATTTGATTCAGGTAGATGGGTAACCATTATATGGCCATTAGAAATTTTTGTTGCGGCTTCAGCTACTTCTTGTAAAGTATTTAATTTCTTCCGAATTCCTAAATAAAACACCAGTGAGCTTAAAATAATAAGTACGACTGTTGCACCAAAAATAATATATTGTAAAATGTTTAACCCTTCATAAAATTCATCTTGAAAGACAGCAATTCCAATAGTCCAACCCCAAGGCTCAAAATATTCAGTATAGGCTGTTTTATCTTTAAAAGAACCATCTGGCTGTTTATCAGAATAAACGACATAGCGATCTGATTCATTTTTGGACTTGCCGCCTGCAATGATCATTTCGCGATTACTTCTGTTCAGGTCATCGGCAGGAGCTCCACCGATTTTAGAAGGATGGAGTTGTAACACTAAATCCTCGTCAAAAGCTAATATATATCCATTTTCTTTGTAAGTAAAATTGGATTTTTGATAATCGTACTCTCCAATTTCATTTACGGGTCCATTTAGAAGAATTCTCGCTTGTTCTTTTCCTTCTTCTAGCGTTATTTTGCCACTTTCCACTTCTTCATTAATCAATTCTATTGAAGTATAGGCCCCTTTGACAATGCTTTGGAGTTCTCGTTGACCTGATTCTAAGAGCTGATCTTTAGCAACAAAATAGCTTGTTGAGCCGATAATCACAACTGTTACAAGTATAATAATTGTGATTAGTAGCATTAACTTCCCTGAGATGCTTCGTAACCGTAAATTTTTCTTCATCATTTGCTTCCTCCCACAACTATATATAGGTATATTTCGACAGTAATCTTCATAATTCAATGGTATCGAAATTATTTTTTATATGAGGCTAATTGCCCTGCAAATGTCTATTCATTCATCAATCTTTTATAGATTGATATTTTTAGTGTGAAAATGATGTGATTACATATTAATATACTGTTGAAATGCCGTTTTCTAATTCATACTAGAGTATTGTTAAGCGTTCGATACTATCACTGGTTAGTTTTATCTTTAAGGAAAATAGGATGTAGCGGGTATACGTTTGCTATTGCGAATGAAGGTTATATATGTAAGGTTAGGCGGCTCACCAATAAAGTAAAAATGTATACATCAGCAAAATAAGGTATATTATATTTGTTGAATAGATTTTCTTTAAGACAGGAAAAGTAGGTGAACCAAAGTGGGGAAATATCAATTGGATACTAAAGGTAAGGCGGCTGTAGCAAAGTACCATGAGAAACACAAGCCTGCCCAATTTGATAAAAAGCAGCAACTTGAGAAAATACGTGCAGAGTATTTGAAAAAGAAGCAAGAACAAGCAGATCAATAATTTGAATGAAAACATAGGGATGTTAAAATCTCCTTATGTTTTTTTCAATTGATCGTAGAGTTATTATTCTCCTAAATTTCAGAATTGGTGACAGAAACACGTCATCAGATATACATTTCTCGTTGATTTAAGTGATAGATTGATTCGAATAATATTAGCTTCCATTTGGTTAGCAGTCTTCACAAATAAAAAGGGGTAATTATGATAAAATAGTAATGTGAAATTTAGTTAGAAAGTTCTATAAGTAATGATTTTTAACCAGAGTATTGTGACAAGGAGAAAAGAAATGACAGCTATCGAAATACTATCATGGCCTTTTATTCAAGAAAGTATTAATCAAATCAACAACAAAGAGCAATATTTAAATTATCCAGTTATTTAAGTTTTAAATGGCAATAAAGAAGCTTATATTGGTGAAACTGTTTATTTTAAAAATCGGATGAAAGCTCATTTAAAGGGACGTAAAAATATTAAGCAAGTAAATTTAAGTAGGCAAGCTGCATGTAATTGAAAACAAAGATATTTTTAATCTATCTCCATTCAAAGAATTATCTTTAGAACAACTTGATTTAAAAGAAAAAGTACTAGTTTTTTGTGAGAAACGAGTTACTCGTAACTGGCGGCAATTCCATAATCTTAAGGATTTAGCTCTCTCTTTGTCACTTGAAGCGAGTGAATTATTAGAGCTATTTCAATGGAAAACGAGTGAAGAAGCAGTTGAAAAAAATTAGAAAAAATGAAAGATGAGCTAGCGGATGTTTTAATTTATGCTATTTTATTTGCCAATGAAATGGACATGGACATAATACATATAATAAATAATAAACTTCAAAAAAATAATGAAAAATATCCTATTGAAAAGTTTGCTGGAAAAAATACTAAATACAATGAGATATAAATATTAGAACAAACACTAATAAATTGCTATAAAAATTTGATCTCCAACGTACAAGGGAGATTTTTTGTCACGTGTTTTTTTAGTGGGTAAATAAAAAATTTTATTAGTGATAAGTAATCATCGGAAGACATTACAACTGGAAATTGGAAGTGGACGGTATATGGAATTTGAACCAGTATTAAGAATTGGACAAGTAGTTACTAATGATGAAATAAAAGATATATTTAAATGTGGAAATATGGGAGGAATGAGAAAGTCAAATAAAACAAACACGCTCGTAGTAGTGACTGATCATACAAAAGGGTTATATGATGATCGCTGGGAGGGAGATGTTCTTCATTATACAGGAATGGGCAAAAATGGAGATCAGAGTATTAATTTTGCACAAAATCGTACATTAAATGAATCAAGTACAAATGGAGTAGATGTTTTCCTTTTTGAAGTTATTAAGAAAAGTGAATATACATATCTTGGCCCTATTGTTCTTTGTGATGTGCCTTATCAAGAAGAACAGCTAGGTGAGGATGGATGTCAAAGAAAAGTTTGGGTTTTCCCTGTTAAATTGAAATATAGTGAAGAGGCTTCATTAATATCAAAAGATTTAATGGAACAGAATTTATTTGAAAAACAGAAGAAAATGAAACGATTATCAACTACTGAAGTAAAGGCGAGAGCAAAACAATTTGGTGCAAAAAATGTGGGATCTAGAAATACGGTTGTTAAAATTTATGAAAGGAATCCATATGTAGCGGAATATGCGAAAAGAAGAGCTAAAGGAATATGTGAACTATGTGAACAGGAAGTTCCTTTTTTGAATAAAAAGGGCGAACCTTATTTAGAAACACATCATATAGAATGGCTTTCAAATGGTGGTGAGGACACAGTTGAAAATACTGTGGCTTTATGTCCGAATTGTCATCGAAAGATGCATGTTGTTGAATCGGCAGAAGATATTAAAAGGCTTAAACAAATAGTAAAGGATTGAGGTCATGGAAAATTCAATCCTATAACTGGAGTAAAATTTTTTGTGATCATTATAAAGGGGTTCCTTATGAACTGAAATTCTATATGTATTTTTTGAGATTGAAACATATATAAATTATAAGTAGTAAAACAGGTTGATAGCAAAATTCCATAATGAGGGGCTTAAAGGAGCTCTATTCTCTATGCTGGGGCGTTCACGGACAAAAACTTTATCACATCTGTCGCTCCAGCATTTTTAATTTGTTCATACTCCGTTCATATGGTTGTCATAGAGAGGACATCTTCATTGTGTAAGCTTTCCTAAACGGTTCGCGGAAGTGGCCGGATAAGAAGTTAATGATGAAATGGAGGAGTGGCACGAGCTATTAAAGCGGTCTGCACTGGCAGTTTTATAATCTCGTGCAAATAGAATGAAAAAAACGATAACTATTATAGGTAAAATCATAGCGGGTTTAGTGATAGCGCTAGTACTCTTTTTATTGATTGTGTTTGTAGTTAATATTGTCTGCAACAAAATGGAGCAAGGAAAAATAGAATCATATGGTCAGTCTGTAACAGTAGATGGGAAAAATATGAATGTTTTCATTCAGGGCGAGGGCGAGGAAACGGTCGTGCTTTTACCTGGTTATGGAACGGCGGCGCCAGGACTTGATTTTCAACCTTTAGTAGATGAACTATCTCCATTTTACAAAGTTGTTGTTGTGGAACCCTTTGGTTATGGATTAAGTGATTCAACTGAGAAGGAACGGAGTACCGAAAATATAGTTAGTGAAGTGCATGAAGCATTACAGCAGCTTCAAATTGAGCGGTATATTTTAATGGGCCACTCTATTTCGGGTCTATATGGACTGGATTATGTGAATACATATCCAAATGAAGTGAGTGCATTTGTTGGGCTCGATAGCAGTGTTCCGTCAATCAGTGAGAAAAAGATTGGTTCCTCCATCATTAGAACTATAAAATTTCTTAAACAATCGGGTTTAGCTCGATTGCAGGTGAAGCTAGGTGATGACCCGTACGCCGAACTATCGTATGATGAAAAAACAAAGGAACAATTGAGAATGCTTAAGCATAAGAACATGTATAATTCCACTCAGTTAAATGAGGCTGAAATGATGTATGAAAATTTTAAAGCAGCTGAAAGTTTGTCATTCCCCAAAAATCTACCTGTTATTTTCTTTATCCAAGCGGAGCATCCAGTCACTGACAGGTGGGTACCCGAGCATCATAAGCAAATAAAAGATTCTGTCTATGGGCAAGTGGTGACATTTGACGGGGATCATTATTTATATCGTACTAAAGCAAAAGAAATCGTTGAAGGCTTAAGAGAATTTATGAAAGAGGTCAGATAAATTTCGAGCTCATCTGAAAATGAGACGAGTCAGCTAAGTGATGAAAAACCGCCCATTTGGACGGTTTTTTCACATTTTAACTAAAAATTTTTACAGCCGAGCTTGTGCCTATTCTTGAGGCACCTGCATCTATCATTAATTGAATATCTTCCACGTTACTTACACCGCCTGATGCTTTTACGCCAACATTTGGTCCGACTGCTTGTCTCATGATCGCAACGTCTTTAGCAGTTGCGCCGTGCAGTGAAAAGCCTGTGGAGGTTTTAAGGTAGTCGGCGCCAGCTTTTACGGATAATTCGCATGCACGAATTTTTTCTTCATCCGTTAATAGACAGGCTTCTATAATCACTTTGACTAGCGCTTTTCCTTTTGCAGCGTTTACCACCATTGCAATCTCTTTTTCCACAAGCATATTGTTTTTGTTATTTTTCAATTCTGCAATATTTAATACTACATCGATTTCTGTAGCCCCGTTACCAATGGCATTTAAAGTCTCAAAAACCTTTGCTTCCGTCGTGTTTGCACCTAATGGAAATCCTATTACTGTGCATATATTCACATCCGAATCACGTAATAGTTCCGCAGATAAGCTTACCCATGTAGGATTCACGCATACAGATGCGAAGCCATATTGTCTTGCTTCTTGGCATAATTGAATGATTTCTTTTTCTGTCGTATTAGGTGAAAGTAAGGTGTGGTCTATTAATTTTGCATAGTCCATAAATATATCATCTCCGGCATCAAAATATGTTTCCCTACTAAAAAGCTCTGTGGGGATGTTCAGCTACCCACATGACTTATATTAAAGGGTTTCATATTTTTTAGACCATCCAGTTTAGTAGATTTTTCGCCATCCATTATAATTCAACATATGGTTTAGGTCTTTTGGTGTTTTCGAGTTCAAATTCTCGACATTAAACATGGTCCATATAGTTCAAACATTTAGCTAGTAGCTGGGTGCGATTCGTTACTTGAAATTTTCGATAGAGGTCCATTTCAGCAGTTGAATGGACGGAGCAAATTTTTACCTATGCGCCATTTACCAATTTATTTAATGCTACTGGGCAGCCTTCAGTATCATTGCCTTTGGCAGAAAGTCAATCAGGTTTACCAATTGGTCTACAAATGACAGGTAAATTTGCAGATGAATTAACATTATTACAGCTCGGTAGACAATTAGAAGAAGCCATGCCTTGGAAAGATCGTAAACCTGCTGTACATGTAAGTACAACACAGCCTCAGCCAGCAGTATAGATGAGCATGAACGCACCCAGTCATGACAAAGTGTAGACGGGTGCGTTTTCTGTATTCTTTAAATCATACGTATACACTACGACAAGAAACAGGTCTTTCCCTCATCGACCAATTCATATACATAAAGTAAAAACTAATAGGAGTAGTGATTATTGGACATACAACATCACAGGTATAGATGGGTTGTGTTTGTTGCTGTATTGTTTACGTATTTGTTAATGGCCAGTCAACGAACTGCTCCGGGGTTAATTACTGACCAATTGATGAGGGATTTTGGGGTGACGGCATCGACGATTGGGCTATTGACGAGTATCCAGTTTTTTGTGTATACGAGTTTGCAAATTCCGATGGGGGTTTTAGCTGATCGATTTGGGCCAAACTTTTTTCTTATTATGGGTGCTACCCTAACAGGACTAGGTACGATTCTTTATAGTTTAGGGACACATGAATTCGTCCTATTTTTTTCTAGAATACTTACTGGTGTAGGGGATGCAACCATTTGGGTGAATATGGTGCTTATTTTGGCACAATGGTTTCAGAAGAAGGAATTTGTGCGTTTAATTGGCTTTGCAGGGATGACTGGGAGTCTAGGTTTCTTATTGGCGACGGTTCCCTTTGCTACTTTGATTTTTTTATTTGGTTGGAGAATTTCATTTTTTTCAACGGGACTCTTATTATGTGTATGTGGTGTTCTTCTTTATTTTGTACTTGTTAAAAATACGAAACGTATCTTTTCGGCAAATGCGATAGTTGAGGCTGAGGTAGTGCAACGCGAAAAAACATCTGTTTTATTACGGAGAATATTTTCAAATCGACAAGCTTGGGCTTTATTTTTTTGCCATTTCGGGGTTGTTGGAGGGTATGTTGGTTTTATCAGTTCGTGGGCTGTCCCCTATGGAATCAATATGTATGAGATGACCCGTTCAGAGGCGAGTCAGCTAATTATGATTGGTCTCATTGGAGCACTTATCGGGGCTCCCTTAACGAGTTGGCTAGCTGGCCGGTTAGAAACGATTAAGAAGCCTTATATTGGTGTTCAAATGGCTGTTTTATTGAGCTGGCTATCC
Source organism: Lysinibacillus sp. GW247-5R2A (assembly GCF_059424475.1). Lineage (NCBI taxonomy): Bacteria > Bacillati > Bacillota > Bacilli > Caryophanales > Bacillaceae > Lysinibacillus > Lysinibacillus sp. GW247-5R2A. Next base: position 107,939 of record NZ_JBWKZL010000009.1, read on the forward strand.
TTTCTCTTATGCAAGGGGCATCCGTCCCTAATTCTTCTTATTATACTATTCTTCATTATCGGCTTTGGATATGGAGCAAGTGCCTTAACGTTCGCGGCTGTTCGTCAAACTTTTCCTATCACTGAATCTGGTATCGTTTCTGGTTTTGCGAATACAGGAGGCTTTTTAAGCGCTGCATTACTACCGATTATTTTTGGCTATGTGTTGGATTATTTTCAATCGACTTCAGGTTATTTAGGAGATGGGTACTATTATGGATTTATCACCCCAGTTGTATTTTCCTCCATTGGCTTGATGGGAGTACTGTTATTGAAAGAAAAGTTTGTGAGAACAGGTAATTAAAACAATATGATTACTGAACTAGGGCATACGAATTTGAGGGAAGACCTGTAATCTAGGTCATTCCCTTTTTTTTATACTTTGTAAATCGTGCTTGGGCTATTTTAATAGTACTGGTATAATTTAACTAAATTATTGATTCGACATATATGGGGATTTGTAACGTATTTAAAATTTAGGATTTTGAAATAATTAGACATTGTACTTACTTAGTAGTAGGGATATTTTTTATTCATTTTATACAAATGAGTTTTAAGTAAATGAATTATACATATTGAGTACAGCGAAAAGGAGTTATTAACAGTGATAAAAGTTAAACATTTTACTATCGGAATTGGATTGCTATTAATTTTATCAGCATGTAGTGGTGAAAAAACTGTAAAAGAAGATAATGAAAGCAAAATGGAGGCAGAAATTTTAACATTAGAAACACTTCTGAAAGAAAAAAAGTATGAGGACCTTTTAATTAAAATGGAAACAATCGATTTATCAGAATCAGAAACTGATAAGGTAAGAGCAGTGGGCACTAAATTTGTAGACCAATTAATCCAAGAAAAAAATTTCGAATTCTTGGATTCGAAATATAACAGAATGAGAATCAACTTAAATCGTGATGATTGGACTAAAGTTGTAAAGTTTGTAGAACAAGAAAAAGAGATACGAATAGATGAAATGGAACAAGCAGTTAGAAATAATGACTTTCAAAAAGTACAAGAATTATATGATCGTACAAAAGGGCTAGAAGATAATGCCGATTTTTCAGCGATGTATAATTATGCCCAATATTTACAAACTGATCAGAATTCCTATGAGGCATCGGGGGCTTTAGCACTAGCTGTTGACCCTGAATATCATGGGAGAATGAGAGAGGAAATAGTAGCAGGAATTACAAATACCTCATATGCCAGCCCATTAACCTTTGGACCAATATCTCTAGATGATTGGAATTGGATAGAAAGAGAATACCGAAATAATTTATTTAATATGGAAAGAATATCTAATGCAGAAAAAGAAAGAAAAGAAAAGATTGAAAGCGCTAGAGGGAGTAATCCTTCGCTTGGAATGACCTACGAGGAAGTATTAGCATCACTTTGGGGCGAGCCCTATGATGTGAATAGAACTGTAACAGAATATGGAACTTATGAACAATGGGTGTATGGAAATGGACAATACCTTTATTTTGAAGATGGAATATTAACAAGCTTCCAAGATTAACTAATTTTTTTTTTAGTGTCACTACTCTATATTATCTGTAAATGTATGAGGGAACATCTGGACCTTAGATGTTCCCTTTTATTTCTTTTCCTGCAGTATCATGCAGTGACATAATCTTGCTAGTAGTTAGTCGAGTGGTTATTAAATTAAAAAACGCTATGCCAACTAATTGAATTTACAAGCTACCCCATATAAACACTTTCACAAGTATCTGGTGCAGGTTCATAGAAGCAATGGTTTTTAAATTGACCTGTGAATGGTTGACCGTACCATGTTGGGGGACATGGGGCATATGGGTTGAAGTACCAAAGGGCGTATTTGGCTGGGTGCTGACGCCAGAAGTCTAAGTTCTGTTTGGCTAATCTTTTTTCTGTTTCTCTTGCACGTTGGTAAAACATATTGCCCTTTTGGACGGCTTCGAACGAATAGTTTCCTCCTTGTACTTGATAAATGACTTGCTCGATAGTTCTCACGTCGTTGAAGTCCAAGCAAGATGCGACAGCTCGATTGACAATCACATTGCCCACGTATAACATCCCTTGCTGTCCTTCACCTTCAGCCTCAGCTCGCATCATCCTTGCCATTAAAGCAACGTCTGCATCGCGGTATTTTACTCTTGGCATTTTACCACCTCCACCATATAGTATGAAAATGATCGAGGCGAATGTCACTTTATCCTGAAAATCACCTGTTTTTTCTATGTAGAAGCAAAGAAAACACGCCATTCGTGCTGCAAAATGAAGGAGCAGGATGGCGTGTTTTTATTAAAAATTCCTTTTGAAATAGGGTGTTTTTTTCAGTACGACACATACGGGAATAGCGATAATTAGCCCAACTACGTTTTGAATAATATCACCAGGAATGGATGCTAATGGTGCAATCCAGCTATTGAACATAATTGCTTGCCCGATATAATAAACGGCAATCATTACGGGCATGGATACTACAGCCCCTAAAATGTTTAAACCAATATGGTCGCCTTTATATCCCTTTGACCAGGCAATTTTACCAACGATAAAGCCTTGTAGTGCGCGTGAAATAATAGTAGTGGGTGCCCAAATTAACCAGCCGCCTACGATATCGAATAAGCCCATTCCGATGGCTCCCGCAAGTGCTCCCTTTTTAGGTCCAAATAAAATGGCTGAGATGAATAGCATGGACGTCCCTAAGTGAATCAGTCCACCTTGACCAAATGGTAGTTTAAGATTAATAAACATGGTAGCAACGAAAACAAGTGCCGCTAAAATGGCTGTAATGACTAAATCAAATGTTTTCGTGCGTGGTCTTATATAGGATGATCTTTGTATATTTTGCATCTTTATCTTCCTCACTATGATGAATATTTTGATGATTTTTACTTTAGCAAAGGACTGACTATTATGAAAGTGTCAATTTTATAAAATAGTTAGAGGTCAGTTGGAGGATATTTTCGCATCTTTCTAATTGTGATACGATGAGGTGAGTATAAACAGGATGAGTTAGGTGGAATGTATGATGAAAAAAGTGGCTGTAATTCAGGATATGTCATCCTTTGGGAAGTGCTCGCTAACGGCTGCCATCCCTGTATTATCTGTGATGGGCGTGCAGGCTGTGCCATTGCCAACTGCCATTTTAACGGCACAAACAGGGTATTCGAGCTTTTATTGTGAGGATTTAACCTCAAAAATGGACTACTTTGTGGATGAATGGAGCAAACTTGGGGCTAGCTTTGACGGTATTCACACGGGCTTTGTCACAGGTAAAGAGCAAATCGATAATATTTTCCGATTTTTAGGCGTGTTTCACTCAACGGATACGACCTTGCTAGTTGATCCTGTCATGGGTGATCATGGTGAGGTATATAAAATGTTTACAGGTGACTTACTGGAACGGATGAAGGAGCTAGTAAAGTGTGCAGATATTATTACGCCTAATGTGACGGAATGTTGTTTGCTCACTGGCATGTCGTTTGAGAGGTTGCAAAGCTATCAGCATGAAAGGGATTATATTCAGACACTAGAGGAGGCGGGGCAGCAGCTCCAGCAGGCCACGGGGGCACATGTCATTATTACTGGCTTAAATCCACCTGTAGTGGAGAGCAAGCGTTATGTCGGGAATATGTTTATCGATGCGAACCGTTCTTTCCATAGCATTCGTGACTATAATGGTGAAAGCTACTCGGGCACGGGTGATTTATTTGCATCTGTTATTATGGGCGGTATGATGCGTGGGCAGGATTTAGTGGAGTCCATGAAGCTAGCAGAGTCGTTTTTAGCGGCTGCTATTGAGGCGACATCCAAGGAGCAAGTGCCTCGTGAGGCAGGCGTTCATTTTGAACAGTTTTTACGGCTGTTAGTTTAGAAAGTTTTTACCGTTTTCAAACATTGTTCGTTAATTAGTAAAAAGGGGAGGAGAAGATATATGGAAATTAGGTTAGTAACAGCACAAGATGCTGAGGCATATCGTCAGTTAAGATTAGAGGGATTACAAACAAATCCTGAGGCATTTGGTTCAAGTTTTGAAGAGGAAAGAGATATGGCGCTTGAGTTGTTTGCAAGTAGACTGGAAGCACAAGGTTCTTTTACTTTCGGAGCATTTGATCAGGATGAATTGTTTGGGGTTGCTACATTGGTGCAGGAAAGCAAAATGAAGCTAAAGCATAAGGCGAGTATTTTTGCCGTGTATGTGTCTCCAAAAAAGCGAGGGCTTAGCTTAGGTAAACGTTTAATGCAAGCAATAATCCAGCAAGGGAAACAATTAGCAGATGTAGAGCAAATTAATTTAACCGTAGTATCTTCTAATGAATCGGCAAAAGGACTGTACACATCATTAGGTTTTCAAATATTTGGGACAGAGAAAAGAGCTTTAAAAATAGACCAGCAATGCTTTGATGAAGATTATATGGTTCTATATGTAAAGCCTTTGAAGTAATCAAACTTCAAAGGCTTTTAAGCGAATTTCAATATAACAATAAAATAAATATAGTAATGACCGCTAAAGAAAATGCCAATAAAGAGCTAACCATGGTTACTTTCTTTGTCAGTAACCAAATGCTTAGCGCAACAATAATAATTGATAATGGGAGTATCAGCCAAAATACAAGATTGCCCAAGTATTCAATTTGAATGGGGAATGAATCATAAAAGTAATTATAAGTAATGCCTAGCATGAAAAAAATGGTCATGGCTATATCGGCTGATACCATTGTATTGTGAGTAATCATAATCCCCTCCCATCTCAGAAATATTTACTTTTACATATATTGTATGCACGAGCAGTGCGAAATCACACGGCAGCATTCATTAAAAGAATGCTGCCGTGTTTTTTTTACTATTCCTCGTTTTTATTTAACCTTCTTATGATGACAGCTTCTAAATTTTCCATTTTCTTTTCAAATCGCACAAAGAGATAGATGGTGATGGCAATTGGGAATCCTGAATTACCAATTAGGTTTATCCACATTTGAATATTTTCGGGTGTTAGCATGACATCTTCCTCCTTCACCAATATTGTGTCTTACGTATGTAAAAGTGATTGTAAGTGACATAAAATCAATATGATTTTGATTTTTAGGAACATTTGTTCTTATTTTGGTTTATAATAGATAGATGATAGTCACTTTATTTAGCAAGAAGGCGGATAGATAGGAGTGATGATAATGAAAAACGATAACTACAAGGTCGAAGATTTTTTTTGCAGAAATATGGAACAGATAAAAAATCCGATTATCAAAAGTTTTTTGGCTAATGCTACAAATCTTTATTTAGTTGAAAAAGCGATTTTATATCCAACCGATTGTAATATGAAAAGAGTTGATGAGACGTTTCAATTACATTATATAAATGTTCAAAAAATAAAATATGTCAGTAATTTAATTTATTTCTATAGCTTGGATTTTGATAAAAAAAGGAGAAGATTGCACGACCGTTTTTTATTAATTGTAGACGATGGACTATTTGAGACTGGGATGATGAGAAAGGATGAAATCATTCAAGAAGGGTTACTGGACGCTGTTGAAAATGAAGAGCTTTTTCAATCCTTGAAAGGCTTAACGGATAAACAGCTTCAAATTTTAGAAATGATTTATGTGAAAGATTATTCGGTAAAGGCGATAGCTGAAACATTGCAAACAACACCCCAAAATATATCAAATCTTCATCGTAAGGCATTACAAAAACTACAACAAAAGCTTCGTAAAGAGGAGGGATAACGGATGGACAGGGAAAATAACTATAATGAGGAGTCACTTCTATTCATCGAGAATTTTTCACCTAAAATTAAACAATGTCTCCATCAGACAAGCTATCAGGAAAGAGAAGACTTGGAACAGGAGATTAAATTAAAGATTATTGAAAAAATTGCGACAAAGGAATTTATCAATACTCCTAGCTTTTGGGATTTCTTCACATAAGCCAAAAAAGAGCAATTATCCTTGTTCTCGGACAATTGCTCTTTCTTCATTAACCTTTTAAGAAATCCGGTTTAGCAAAGCTTGGGTTTGGATATGTGTAGAAGCCTTCACCCGTTGCACGACCGAGCTTACCTTTTTCGATATACTCTGTTTTCAGTAGGTTGGCTAGCTTTTTCATGTTTTCATCACCCGTAGCCGTTGCTTTTGCTTCAACAATATTATAAGCAGTGTTGATACCTACAATGTCTAAGATGGCAAATGGACCAAGAGGTGCGCCTGTGCCAATCATCCATGTTTTATCGATTGTTTCTGGATCTGCCACTTCTTTTACTAATAATGATTCAGCGGCATCTAAAAATGGTACGAGCAATGAGTTTAAAATATAGCCAGGCTGCTCTTTATATAATGGTAGTGGAACCATGCCGATTGCACGTGCAAATGCAACAACCTCATCGAATACTTGCATATCTGTGCCTGGGTGTTTCATAATTTCAGCTGTGTTGTTTTTCCAAATAGTATTGGCAAAATGTAGCGCTAAAAACTTCTCAGGACGGCCCGTTGCTTCTGCAAATTGGCTAGGTAATAAAGTAGATGAGTTCGTAGCAAAAATTGTTTTTGCAGGTGCTACTTTGCCAAGGTTCGTATAAAATTCTGTTTTAATTTGGACAACTTCAGGGATTGCTTCAATTACAAGATCAGCATTGGCAACAGCTTGTGCTAAGTCGCTTTTAAATGTTAGTCGAGCATAGGCAGCATCTACTTCTTCTTGTGTAGCTCCTAAGTCTTGTTGATAAAGTGGTTTCAATTTTGTAATACGATCCTGTGCATTTTTCAGCGCCTCGTCGTTAATATCGTAAATGGTTACTTGAAAACCTTTAAAAGCAGATTGATAAGCAATTTGACTTCCTAACACACCGCTACCTGCGACCGTAATGTTTTGATAATTCATCGAAATTCCTCCTTTGAAATTGTTACATTAATATAATAGTGTAGATATGTAAAAAATCCTTCGTTACAACTACATACTACTTCTTTAGACAATGAAAAATCAAATGATAGCCTCTATTATTATAATGATATAAAGTTTGTGGGATAGCTCCTTTTCAAGTATGTACCCAAAATCGACTAAACATAACTGTAGAAATAAAAAAGAACAGCAACTAAGCTGTCCATGTCTTAACCATAATTCACTGTTGTAAACATCCCCCCAACACCAGGAGCTCCATTATTGGTAACGTGATGGGGCATATGACAATGGAGAGGCCAAATACCAGGATTATTGGCGAGAAATTCTATATCCCACGTTTCGCCAGATGCCACAAGTATAGTGTTTTTGGCAATTTGTGTATGACGAGCAATCGGAAAGCCATCTGCGCCAACAACATGAAATTGATGACCGTGTAAATGGATGGGATGGTGATGCATTTGAATATTGCCAAAACGAATTTTAACGGTATCACCGAAATTTACGGGGAAGGATTTGGTGGATGGATAGCATTTCCCATTCATTGTAAAAAAATTAAATTCTGGTTTCTTAAAATTTAAAGGATATGTGCCCTTTGTAAGAGTTCCCCAAGGCAATTGATCAACTGCCCATTCCTGTAATAAACATAAATAATCTTTTTGCTGTGAGAGGTTCTGTTTGCTCGTATCTTCAACAATAAATCCTCCCAATAGCCCAGCATTATCTTGCACAGCTACATTGACATGAGAATGATACATATACGTCCCAGGTGGATTTTTTATCGTAAAGTGATAATCAAAATAATGCCCTGGTTCAATAAAAGGTGATGGTTCAATAGGTGGTACACCATCCATAGCATTCGGCACGATTAAGCCATGCCAATGTACACTTGTTTTTTCAGGTAACCGATTTATAACCCGAATACAAATACGATCCCCAGGAAAAACGCGAATGGTCGGACCAGGCGTAGAACCATTGTAGCCCCATGCCTGAATAAGTATCCCATCTACGAGCTCCCACGTAATTTCCTCAGCAATCAAGGTGAAAAACTTTGTTCCATCCACTTGAACCCTATAAGGCAAATCTGAAATACCAGGGGTAATAACCATTTAGCAACCTCCTGAAAGCTTGATTGCTACTATTGTATGTGGATGGTGATGACTTCTAGGACCAGTTACTTTATACCCAATTATTCATATTTATTACATTAGTAGCATATATAGGGGAGTCATGTTTTGTATATGACCCATCATATACTTAAATTCATAAAAATTTATCTTGATTTCTCTTTGCTCCTTGCTGTAAGTGAAAAAAAGAGTAGTTCTAATATAATAGGACAAAAATAGGTCTTTTATATAATTATTGTAGAATTTACATTTTTTTATAGAAATGCTAACTATTGATTTAGTACACTGAACTTATACATTGAAGGAGGAAATAGTAATGAAAAAAATTATGTTAGCGGGAGCACTAAGTATTGTATGTTTTACAGGAGGACTAGGCGGACAGGCATATGCACAGGAAGCAGTAGGTGTTGCAAATAGTATTCAACAAAAGCAAACTGTTGCAGCTACTGATCAATTACAGGCGATGTCCTATCAGGATATCTATAAAATATTATTGCTATCTAAAGTAGGCTTCGAAAATAATGAGGTCACAATCGTTACAACGAAAACAAATATAACCGTGAAAATTTCACTAGATGCGATTCTTCAATCTTATAAAGATGGTACAAACCTTTATCCAGAAGGAGAAAAAGAGTTTAAGGAAAACTTTGAAGAAATTAAGAAGGCATTCGGTAATGCAATTCAAATTAAAATTACGCAAACTGGAAATGGCTTTAAGAGTGAAATCTATACAGCAAATAAATGGGAAGTAATTAGTGCGGCAGATTTAAATGAAATGTTGCTAGTATTTGCTCGTGCAGATGTGGAGTTAAAACCAGGTGGGTACTTCAAGGATGCAATTGGACATTGGGCGGAGAGTTATATTCAATTACTCTATCAAGCAGATATTATTAATGGCTCATCTGCCACAACATTTAATCCAAATGGGCAAGTGACTCGTGGAGAATTGGCAGCAATTATTTTCAGAGCATCAGGCTTAAATGTAAATGAAGATTATGAAGGACCAGCTACATATACGGACCTTAATGGTTTTTGGGGTGCGAAGGAAGTAGCCATTTTAGAAGAATATGGCTTAATTGATATTTACGATGGTAGTCAATTCGAGCCAAAAAAACCTGTTACACGTGAGGAAATGGCATATGTGACAGCAAGATATTTACAAGCGATGGAAGTGGATCTTTCTCAAGTGAGCAGCAACAATACATTTACAGATAAAAATCAAATGCGCAAGGAAACAGTAGAGGCTATTGGCTTATTGCAGCAATTGGGCATTTTAAATGGTACGAATGGTAAGTTTAATCCGAAAGGAAATCTTACTCGTGCAGAGGTTTCAAAAATTCTTACACTTACTTTAATGAAATTAAGTGACGAGGAATAAAAAGAACAAGCAATCCACTTTATGCTGGTGGATTGCTTGTTCTTTGTCTTTTTTCTTACAACTTGTAGCCTATTCAACCAGTGTATGGAAAATATAGCTTAGCATATAGCCTAAAATGAGATACATAAAAAAAGCTTTGAACGAGACATACTTAAGTTGATGTAAAATGAATTCAGAAATGCTGGCTGTGGCAATCAAACCTATAGAAATGCCCATTAAGACACCCTGTGCCTTTTCGGGTAAGGCCCAATATTGCCCAAACCAAATAAAAATACTGAAGAAAATAGAAAAGATAAAGAAATAAATAAAAAGTCTCCATAGTCTTTCACCTTGAGCAATGAGTGCGGTTGATAGTGCAAAACCTTCAGGAACATGGTGAAGAATAATGGAGGCTGTGAGAGAAATACTTAGTGCTGCATTGCCAAGTAAATTGCCGACAGTAAGACTAATCGGTATGGTATGAATAATCATGGCAAGGGTTAGTAGAGAGACAGAGGGATTTTGCGCATGAGAAGCATGAAATAAAGTATCTAATAGTTGGAAAATGAAATAGCCAATAAAAATCCCAAGTATAATTCCGAATGATTGATAGATTTGAAATGAAGAAGGAATAATATCTAGAACGAGTAAGCCTACTAGAAAACCTCCGCATAATAATGACAGCCCTTGTGTTGTATGTTGAAATAGCTTAGAGAAAATCCAGGCAATTGCGCCACCTATGCTCACACTGAAAAATAGAAATCCACCAAGTATCATTGCACTCACCTGTAAAATCCCCCGCCTCATCATAAACTTAAAGTCGTTTTTCCAAATATATGCTATGTAAAGTTGAATATGCTTGTAGCAAACTTTCTTGACATGGAATGCCAGCTTTATGTAGGAAAATGGCGAACATATTCAATTGACTGAAAATTAGTTTAATTCTATACTTTTTAATAGGAAGATTATATTCATCGATTTAGCTCATAGGGGAGGAATGGTTGAATGAAGTGGGATGCAAGTTTTGATGTAGTTGTAGTAGGCTCTGGAGCAGCGGGATTGACAGCAGGTTTAACAGCAAAATTACAAGGATTGAAATCAGTAGTGATTGAAAAAACAGATCGTTACGGTGGTGCTTCTGCAATTTCTGGTGGCGCCTTATGGATTCCCAATAATCATGTTATTAAAGGTGAAGGTGTCCCAGATTCACATGAACTTGCACGCCAATATTTAGATTCCACAATAGGTGATCGTGTGCCTGAAGCATTAAAGGAAGCTTATATTACACGAGGGCCAGAGATGCTGCGATTTTTATACAATAAAACGAATCATATGCGCTTTCGATATGCCAAAGGCTATTCCGATTATTATCCTGAAAAATTGGGCGGTTTGTCGCAGGGACGCTCCATTGAACCTCTTATTTTCGATTTAACAAAAATGGGCTCACTGGCCGATCAAATGCGTCGAGCAACTTTATCCACTAAAGGCTTTACGATGAATAGTTACGAGTTTCATAAGGTCAATATGATGACGCGAACATTCAAAGGGAAAACGACTGCGTTGAAATTAGGAGTGCGTTTAGTGAAATCCAAGGTGACAAAGAGCGAGCCTGTAGCGCTAGGTGAAGCATTAGTAGCACGTCTTCGATTATCACTTGCTGAAGCAAATGGAGAGCTTTGGTTATCAACGGCCTTTAAAGATTTCATCATGACTAATGGAAGAGTTGTTGGGGTGATAGTTGAACGAAATGGACAAGAGCAGCGGATAGAGGCAAAGCGAGGCGTTGTCTTGTCATCAGGTGGCTTTTCACATAATCAGGCACTGCGTGAAAAATATTTGCCTGCTCCTACTAATGCTGCGTGGACTTCTTCGCCTATGGGGCAAACAGGGGATATCATTGAGCCTAGTGTGAACATTGGAGCTACTCTCGATTTAATGGATAAGGTATGGGGAGCACCTTCTGTTATTGATCCACAAGGACAACCATTCTTCCTTGTGGCTGATCGGGGCGTTCCAAATATGATGGTTGTAGATAGTGCAGGGCAACGTTTTGTCAATGAAGCAGCACCCTATCATGAGTTTGTAGATACAATGTACAAGCATCAGGAGCAGACGAAACAGGCTGTACCTTCCTGGATTCTTATTGATGCTGCTGCTAAAAGTCGTTATATTTTTACGGGACTGTTTCCAGGTCAAGCATTCCCAAAAAGCTGGTATGACCATGGGATCGTGAAAAGTGCCGAAACGATTGACGATCTTGCGAGGCAAATGGATGTGCCAGTAGAAAGCTTAGTAAAAACGGTAGATCGTTTTAACACCTTTGCACAGAATGGTCATGATGATGACTTTTATCGGGGCGATAGTGCTTACGATAATTACTACGGAGACCCGACATTACCGAACCCTAATTTAGCAGAGTTCAAGAAAGCTCCATTTTATGCCTTGCGTCTGTATCCGGGAGATATTGGTACAAAGGGTGGATTAGTAGTGGATGAATTTGCTCGTGTTGTGAAAAAGGATGGCCAACCAATAGAAGGTTTGTATGCCTCAGGTAATTGCTCGGCGTCTATTATGGGAGAAACCTATCCCGGACCAGGCGCAACGATTGGACCTGGCATGACACTTAGCTATATAGCGACGACACATATGGCCCATGCCGTAAACAAAATAGAGGAACCACTTTTAAAGGTTTAGTGTGGACGAAACCAAAACCCTTCCTGTTCAATTGAATGGGGAGGGTTTCATGTTGATGGACTGTTCTAATACTTTCTTGCTAGGAATATAGTGGCTACTAAATAAGGGATGATGATAACGGAAAAGGGAGCGATTCAGTGCGTTGCTAGATTATAAAATAATCACTTCAATGGAAACGTTAGAGCCCTATCGAAGGACTTGGTCAGGTATACTGGAACGAGAAAAAAATAATAATCCTTTTATTGAATACGAATGGGTAACAACATGGTGGGCAACGCTTGGTATACATGACCATGTAGAAATAGTTATAGTCGAACATCAAGGTGTGGCCGTGGCATTTTTTCCGTTAGTTCATTCTGTGGGATTTGGTAAAATTCATCACTTTGGTTTTTTAGGACAAGGGTATGCGACTTATATGGAAGTGATAGCAGAGAAGCAATGGCTGGAGCGGGCTATTCATTATATATTAAAGGTGTTTACGCAAAAATATAAGCGTTATTTGCTCGTGTTGCATGGTCTACTTGAAAGTAAAGATACTTCCCAAGAGCTTGAGAAATACGCGATAGAATACCAGATGCCTTATTCTATATTTCGAACCGTCACGTCATTTATAGATTTTCAATCGATGACACTGGATGATTTTTTGAAAAAGCATCGAAAGACGTTTAAAAGTATTAAGCGTTATGAAAAGAAATTAAAACTACTTGGGCACGTGGACTTTCAGGATGTTGGCGTCAGCCATTTTCATGAAATGTTTACGCTATTTACGCGAAGATGGCGTAAGAAATTGGACAAAAGCAGATTTACCGAAGCACAGACTCGATTGTTTTATGAACGTTTGGCCGATGTCTCTAATGAAGCATTTAGAGTCGAGGTTGATAGCTTGCAATTTGAAGGGCATTGGATTGGCTTTACAATTGATTTATGCTGTAGAGATCGTAATTTTTGTCAGGCGATGGGCCATGAGCCAGATTTCAATAGATTTGGCCCTGGCAGTTTAATAGAAAAGGAAAATATGCTTAAGGCACGAGATTTAGGCTTCCGTTACTATGATTTTGGTAGTGGCTATGAGCCCTACAAGTTTCAATGGTATACTGATATTGATTTTACACGAAAATTTATTATGAGTACGAAAGGCAAAACGGAGCGCTTTATTCGGTCATCGATAGTATTACGAGATCGGGTGAAAGGGAAGTTAACAGGCAATCACCAGCTTGTGAAATGGAAGAGGGACAGGTTAGGGGAATTATTGTATTTTCTAAAGCATGCTCGAATAAGACAATGGTTCCGAGTGATAAAAGGAGCCTTTCAGCGATTCGTTGCTATTCATCTAGTAGACATCTATATCGCGGAGCAAAAACACGATCAAGGATATAGGCCCTTTCAAGAGCTACAAATGAAGGATATTATGATGATAAATGAGCGGTCAGCTTATATAGCGCATTTTTATAAGGGAAATCAATTTTTTGGTGATGGAGATCAAATCGTCTATAGAAGGCACGATCAAATAGCACGTGAAGAAGAGAGTGGCTATACGTATGAGCTATCTGCCAATATGTCTTTCATTCGAGAATATGACAACGAGCTATTAGAGGCAATAGTTGTGGAAGTGCAGCGTGAAGGGCGATCCGTCTGTACGTTAGTTCCATGGTATGAGCGGCGCAGACGACGACAGTTAAAGCATGCAGGATTTCATAAAGTGGCTCAAATTAACATCGTGAAGTTGTTCAATTGGCGAAAAGAATTTCATTTATAAATAGTAAACCCTCAGTGTTTTCAACTGAGGGTTGTTGTTTAGACATTTTAGTGAATGGGATTAAAAATGGATACCAGGTTTATCGATTAGCTTACAACCTGTCCCGTATTTTGCTTTTAAGGCACCTTTGAATTGAGTTTGCTCTAACTCAGGGAATGTTTCTTTCCACAGCTCAAAGACATTATGACTGGAAGCTTTTCCGTTCTTTGTAAGTCGTGCAATATGGAAGCCGTATTCATCATTACAACGAGCTAAAGGACGATTTTCACGTACCGTAATAATGCGACCACTTACGGTCATTTTATATAGATCTTCATAGCCTGCAATTGCACGGCTCTCTTCTGTTTCATCAACGGCCACGACTACTTCTTCTGTTTCATCAATGACTACTGCTGTTTTTTCTGTCTCGTCAACGACTACTTCTTTTACCTCTGATGCTACAGCTTTCTCTTCGACTGACACTTCGTTTTCAGATGCTTGCGTTTCGGTAACATTGTTTTGAGTTGGAAGCTGTTCTACAATGACAAAATCCTTATTCGAAGCTTTATCACTCATAGTTGCCATAACGTTCATAATAGAACCAACATAACGTAATGGTTTCTCTTTTCCTTCTTCAAAAACAAAAATATTATAATCGGTTTTATTCATCTTTTTCATAATAATATTACCTGTTGTAATAGTAAAACCGATAAACTTGTTCTTTTTAAGTGCCTGTATTGCTTCTTGCTTTGTTAAAATCATTTTAAAATCTCCTAAAGAATTATTTATTCTATTCTACCATAAAATTTGTCACATTGTTTTTTGTGAAATAATAGTTAGTTTTTATTTGATCAAGTAAAATATTCCTATTTTAAAACGATACGCTTATTTCGAGCATAGCGTTTAGAATGTGGTAGAGTTAGAGACAGTCATATCGAAAGTGGATACGCTATTAACGTTTAAGCAACTTGCTTATTTTTATTGACGGATAACGGCTCGTCTTCTTTGAAGAATGGGCATTTTTCTTCATGGTCATATGTACGTAAAGGAGGATATAAAATGGTTCAGCATAAATTTACAATGGACTTAACTTGGTCGGATGGAAGAAATGGTACGGGAACGATCAATGCTAGCAATCTGAAAACGCAAATTTCTATTCCTCAGGAGATGGATGGACCAGGCATTGGTACCAATCCAGATGAAATGCTATTAGGGGCTTCAGCGACTTGTTATTTAATTACATTAGCTGCTCTTCTCGAAAGATCAGAAGTGGCCGTACACGATTTATCCCTACAGTCTGAAGGATATGTCAGTGTAGTAAATGGTGTGTTCACGTATGAAAAAATTGTTCATAAGCCTACAATAGTAACGGCCAATTTAACAGAACAACTTGAAACCAAAATTGCTCGCTTTGCACAAAAAGCGGAACAAACATGTATGATTAGCAAGGCATTAAAAGGCAATGTAATAATCGAATGTGATGCCCAAATTTTAGGAGCATGCATATAATAAGAAAAAAGGAGTTATTCAGCAAGTGCCGCTGTTATAACTCCTTTTTTTCATCTAGAAGCACTTTTCTTAAAATAGTTCTAGAAATGTTCAAAATGAATATATAGTGTTAAGTAGTAAAAAAATGCAAAGGATGGTGAAGTGCACGTTCCGACAACTAAGAATCTCACATTCTATGGTCAGTATGGCAAAAGAATATTTGATATTATCGGGGCATTATTATTACTTTTTATGACAATTCCTCTAATGCTAGCTGTATTCCTCATTTTACTCATCTCAACGGGTCGCCCCATTTTTTTTAAACAAATACGAACTGGCCTCGATCATCACCGCTTTGTTATTTGGAAGCTACGCACAATGTGTATACAGGCAGTTCCAGTCAATATGCCAGCTATATGTACCAATGGTATTCCAGACGACTATTTTTTTAAAGTAGAACAGGATATACGGATTACCAAAGTAGGTGCTGTCCTTCGAAAGCTAAGTATTGATGAAATTCCTCAGTTGTTAAATGTATTAAAAGGAGAAATGAGCATTGTGGGGCCTCGTCCGGAGGTTCCAATCATAACAAATGCCTATAACAATTTACAGGCCAGGAGACTAGAGGTAAAACCAGGTTTAACAGGTCTTGCCCAGATTAACGGCCGTTCTAATATTTCCCATGGACAAAAAATTTCATATGACATTGAATATGTGGATCATTACTCCTTTTGGATGGATGTCCAAATTGTTTTGAAAACTCTTTATGTAGTAGTAGCAAGAACGGGTGCCTATTAAATGATGGGGAGTGGCCGTACTGAAAATTGTTCAGCTTATTACACGAATGGATAAAATCGGTGGAGCGCAAAAGCATGTGGAGGCATTAGCAATCCAGCTCAAGCAAGATGGCCATGAAGTGACTGTCGTGACAGGCTCCTATCAGCCATCCCTTTGGCGCTTACAAGAGGAAAAAATTACGGTTATTCCTATTCCAGCTATGCAACGTGCTATTCATCTAACAAAGGATTTTCAAGCATTTTTAAAATTAAGAGCCGTCTTCAAAAGCATACAACCTGATGTGGTTGCCACACATTCGTCCAAGGCAGGTGTGATAGGTCGTATAGTGGGAAGTTTACTGCGTATCCCAACTGTTTTTACCGCACATAGTTGGAGCTTTACAGAAGGTGTTCCTCAAAAGAAACAGGTGCTTTATTATCGAATGGAAAAATCAGTTCAACGATTCACCTCAAAAATTATAACGGTATCTGATTATGATCGGGAGCTAGCCCTCATGAAAAAGGTTGCTCCAGCTCATAAACTGCTAACTATTCATAATGGTATTGCCCCAATAGACAGTCATTCATCAACAGAAAAGACCTATACGGAGCAGCCAGTCATAGTGATGGTTGCTCGTTTTGAAGTGCCAAAAAGACAGGACCTATTGCTGGAGGCGTTAGCAGAACTGACAGATGTTCCATGGCAGCTTCAATTGATAGGAGATGGCTCTCTACGGCCAGCTTTAGAAGAATTTGTTGCACAGCATAATTTAACAGATCGCATAAAATTTTTGGGTGATCAATTAGACGTACACAGCTATTTGGAGAAAAGTGATGTGTTTGTTTTGTTGTCAGATTGGGAGGGTTTGCCCATCTCTATTATTGAAGCAATGCGTATAGGTCTCCCTATAGTTGCAACAAATGTGGGTGGTGTTAAAGAGTTAGTGGTGGATCATGACAATGGTTTTTTAGTGGAGCGTGAGGATAAAGAATTATTGAAGCAGAGGCTCCACCATTTATTAATGAATGCTACCTTAAGTGAAAAAATGGGTAATGCGAGCGAACGACGTTATTTACAGTATTTTACGTTTACTCCGATGTATCAAAAAACATTAATGGTCTATCAGCAAGCTGTTTCTAAACTCGTAAAGAAAGGGGATTGAATTGCAATTAATACGTATTAGAACAGATGATGAGCTCATGTGGTACAAGGAAATTTGGGATGGCATTTTAGAGGAAGAGGACAATGATAATCCATTTATTGAATTTGCTTGGTTTTATAATTGGTGGCAAATAGTAGGGCGTAAAGAACGAGTAGAGCTCTTCGCTGTGGAACATGAAGGAATCATTTTGGCTTTTTTTCCCTTTACGGTGACTAATCGATGGGGGATTAGGGTGTATACCTTCGCGGGTGAAGGTATTGCCAATTATACAGGGGTTGTTGCCAAAAAAGAATGGTTAATGGACACAACGACCTTTGTGTTCGATGAGCTTCTAAAAAAACATCGGCACGTCATTTTTTCACTGCATGGCTTATTGGAAAGTAAAGAGTCTACTAAAGTCATCGAACAATATTTCGTGGAAAGGCAGTTACGAACAAGTATGTTCCGTGTGGTCACTCCATATCTCGCTTTTTCTGAGGTAGAATTTCCTCAGCATTTCCAGCAACGTCGAAAAATGCATGGTGTCGATCGGCGGGAAAGAAAGCTACGGAAGCTAGGCACATTAACAAGGAGAGTTCCTACACAGGACGAGCTATGGCAAATGTTTCGATTATTTGATCGACGATGGGCAAAGAAACTGGATACGAGTGACTTTACAAAAGGGAAGAAAAGAGACTTTTTTGAGCGCTTAACAATGCTTCATGGGGAGGCGCTACAAGTGGAGGTCGATGCACTTGTCTTTGAAAATCAGTGGATTGCCTTCACATATGGAATTTATTGTCGTGGACGCTATGTAACCTATGCGCTTGCTCACGAACCGACATTTAATGTATTTGGTCCGGGACGTATCGTCAATCAGGAATCTATTCAGCGAACATTCGCGGCTAATTATCGCCTATTTGATATGAGTATTGGCTATGAGCCTTACAAATTTGATTGGCGTACGAATATCGATTTTACTAGACGAATGCTTGCCAGTAGCGGTACGAGACGTGCGAGGCTAGTGACAGGTTCATGGCTACTAAAGGAGCGGCTTAAGGAATATGTGAAAAATAATCAGCGATTTGTAGATTGGAAACGAAACAAACTTGGACGATTCCGCTATTTAGTAAAGTATGGAAAGCTTAAAGATTGGCTAGAATATGGACAACAATTCGTAGATAGGTTTATTCGTTTGAAGCAAGTGGAGCTCTATGAATTATCTCCAGCAGAGGATGTGTCACCACAGCAACCTGTGGGCAACTTATTTGAGGAAATGACTATTCAGGAAGCGATGCAGCTTGATCAGGAAGAAGTCATTGCTCTCTATTATAAAGGATACACCGTTTATAAGGATTCCTTTGCGGAAACAAATAAACCAGCATTCGCGTTACACGCTACAAATTGGCGTGTCGATTCACTGCAAATAGTAGAAGCATTACCGAAGCAAACTTATTTTTTAGACTATGATATGTTCAAGCAAATCGATATTATCACGGCCTATTTCAGAAAAATCAAACCTGGACAAACACTGTGGGTAACGGCAAGCTTTTGGCAATGGCGAAAACGGAAGCGCTTAGCACAGCTAGGCTATAAACCTATTACTCGAATGAAACATTATAAAGTAGCTCGTTTTGAGCGACAACATGTACAAAAAAATACGGAGAGTGGGGGCGATGTTCATTCTGTCCATTAAAAGTAAGCGGTGGAATATTGCGATGCAGCATTTTTATTTTCTAGAAAAGCCAGCCAATGTTCGAAAATCCATGAAAGTAATAGGCTATACAAATTCTCTTGTCCCAAGTCGAAAGCTTGTTAAAAGTGAAACGATTCATATCGATCTTCAAGGGCATGAGCTGTCATTGTACTTAGCACTTTCTGAAGGAAACCGTAAAATATTACGACGCGCACATAAAGAATATTATCAAGTTATTTTATATAAAGAACCGTCCGTCGAAAACTTACGAGCTTTTCAGCAATTTTATAATCATTTTGCTAAAAGAAAAAAGCTTGAGGGTATGGGTAAATCTCAAATGGATACGATCATGCTTCTCAACAAACAGGGAGCATTATTATTATCTGAAATTCAAAGTATTTGTGGACAAACATTATGCTATCGACTGGATATTGTACATGAGAATAAAGCAATGTCTTATTATGAAGCAACTTGTGCGGCATCAGCTATATCTCCACATTTAAAGAGACCACACCGCTATGCCAATCGTTTTTTAATCTGGCATAATCTTCTTCATTTTAAGGAGCAAGGTTTTGTTTTATATGATATGGGTGAATTAACCGATAATCGGAATGTACGTGCCTTCAAACTAAGCTTTGGTGGACAGGTTGTCAATGTTTACTCAGGCTACATTACCCAATCAAAAATACGCGCACTGCTACTAGGCGTGCAAAAATGGAGGAAGTAGCAACATGAATGGTGGGGGTCTCGTTATTTCATTAGATT
Source organism: Lysinibacillus sp. GW247-5R2A (assembly GCF_059424475.1). Classification (NCBI taxonomy): domain Bacteria; kingdom Bacillati; phylum Bacillota; class Bacilli; order Caryophanales; family Bacillaceae; genus Lysinibacillus; species Lysinibacillus sp. GW247-5R2A. Next base: position 127,627 of record NZ_JBWKZL010000009.1, read on the forward strand.
TTGAGCTGAAGTGGGGCGTCCATGATGTATTTCGATATGGACAATATAATAAAAACCTATATGGTGTACGGAAAGCCTTGCCCAGCATACTTGCGTTATTTGAGCAATATGACATTCATGCAACATGGGCGACAGTCGGACTCCTGTTTGCAGAATCAAAAGCTGAAATGGCTCATTATTTACGAGGTATCCCTGTTAAGTATGACAATATGCGCTATGCAGCACATAGCCAGCTAGCTAAAGTAGGCGAAAACGAACAAGAGGACCTCTTACATTTTGGTAAATCTTTAATAGAGGAGATTAAACGTACACCACATCAGGAAATAGGCAGCCATACCTTTTCTCATTATTATTGCTTGGAAAAAGGTCAAACAGAAGCTGCCTTTTATGCAGATTTAGACGCGACAAAGACCATAAGCGAGGGCTATATTTCGCCAATGAAGTCCATGGTTTTTCCAAGAAATCAAGTGAATAAGGACTATTTTAAAGCATGTGTAGAAGCGGGCTATGTTTGTTACAGAGGAACTGAAAATCATCCATTGTATGATGCTCAAAAGTTTACGAAAAAAGGTAGACTTTTGGGAGCTAAAAAATGGCTTGATAGCTATATCAATCTTACTGGCCATCATATGGCAACCTTGGAGGAAATGCGGGGCGAGCAACTGATTAATATTCGTTCAAGTGCTTTTTTAAGACCCTATTTTCGTCCATTTCACGTATTCGAGGGCTCAAAGGTAAAACGCATAAAGGAAAGTATGCTCGAGGCTGCAAAGGCCCAAGCTTTTTATCATTTATGGTGGCATCCTCATAATTTTGGGAAGAATACAGCTAAAAATTTAGCCATGCTAGAGGAGCTATTACTTTATTTTCAAGAATTACGTAGTCAATACAATTTTCAAAGCTATTCCATGTACGAGGTAGCCGAACTTTGTGAAAATCACTTCAAACAACAAAAGTAGCATCTCCAACTCATAGTGAAATTTGAAGCAAACTGATTTCTAGTTTGCTTTTTTGTGTTTCCCATAGAAAAGTTAAAAGAAAAGAGGAAAAGTGAAAAACAATGACGAAGATGAATGTACGAATGGTACTATTAGATAGAGAGAAGATTGGGTAGGACATTTGAGGGACATGTGAAAAAATATAGGTTAATTTAACTTCAATAGAAAAGATATAAAGGTGGTAGATGTATATGTTTATAGAACCGGAATGCCAATGGAAGCAAGAGAATGGATCGGCCATGCATCAATGGATTAAGCAGCAAACAAATCCAAACCCAAATGATGTGGATATAGTTGTGTATGGAGCTCTGTTATCGTATGCAGGAGAAGCATCTGCAAAAGCGCAATATCCAACTGCGTTTCGTAAAGTATGGCCTAGCTTCCAATCATATAATTTAGATGAGCAAATAAATTTACGTGCACTATCAGTTGTTGATATTGGCGATGTGGCGATTCATGAACAAGATAGAATGCTTTCTGAATCTGCCATCGAGGCTGCAGCAGAAAATTTAAGTATAGCTTTTCAAAAAAGCTTTACTTGCTTGATTGGAGGAGACCATGCCATTACCGCATGTTCATTAAAAGGAATAAAAAATGCCTTTCCGCAGGACCGTATTGGCATCATTCAAATTGACACACACTTAGATGCAAGAAACCAAGAGGAAATTGGGCTGGCTCAAGATTCTCCAATCCATCAATTGATTGCCTCAGGGGTTGTGGAAGGGAGACATATTTATAATGTCGGATTGCATGGTTTTTTCAATTCCCCGGAAATGATTCATTATGCAAGAGAACAGGGCATTCATATGATTACATTAAAGCAAATGCGACGTGATGGTATTCAGCTCACAATACGTGAAATGTTACGTCAGCTAATGTATGAGGTTGATCGAATTTATGTTTCAGTGGATTTAGATGCACTTGATATTATGTTTGCACGAGATGTCCCCGCTGCCACGCCAGGTGGTCTAACAGCCTATGAATTATTTGATATCCTCAAACTTATAGGTGAAAATGAAGGGGTTCGCCATATTGATTTTGTCTATGCAGATCCTAAGGAAGGAACGCTGCGTCCAGAAACCGTTAAAATTGGTGTAACGGCATTTTTACAATGGCTAACAGGTATTCAGTTGGATCATCGCAATCGCATCTCAAAAAAAGGAAAAGTGACGTTGTAAGTAAGCATATTGCCGTGTATTGACAATGCTCATTGTTGAAAGTTTGCTATACTATTCAATAGGTATCAAAAATTTATACAAACTTGTACGGTTATAGAGAGGAAATTTATAATGACAACAAAACCAAAACTACTGATTGTTGACGGTATGGCATTGTTATTCCGTTCATTTTTCGCTTCGGCTGCCATGGGTCACTTTATTCGCTTGGCGGATGGGACACCAACGAATGGAGCACAAGGCTTTGTACGACATGTACTAACTGCGCAATCTTTAATGAAGCCAACACATATGGCAGTTTGCTGGGATATGGGGGCGCATACATTCCGCAATGATTTATTTGATGGCTATAAAGCAAATCGCCCAGCGCCACCGGAGGAAATGTTGCCTCAATTTGATATGGCAAAAAGTTTATCCCTACAAATGGGCTGGCAGAATTTTGGTGTGAAGGGCATGGAGGCTGATGATTTAATTGGCTCTATGATTACCAAATGGCAGGACGAGGCTGAAATTACTGTGATTAGTGGAGATAAAGATTTACTTCAACTTTTGAGACCCTCTACAGAGATTGCTTTTATGAAAAAGGGCTACACAGAATATGATATTTATACACATGGACGTTTTAAAGAGGAGTATAGTATTGAGCCCGCGCAGTTTGCACAAGTGAAAGCTTTTATGGGAGATACAAGTGATGGTTATCCAGGCGTTAAAGGTATTGGTCCTAAGCAAGCACTTACGTTAATTCAAACATATGGCTCAATTGATAGTGTACTAGCGTCACTCGGTGAATTAAAGCCAGGTCAACGAACTAAAATCCAAGACAATATAGATATGCTGAAATTATCGCATGAACTCGCAACGATTCAAACCGATGTGCCTATTGAAGCAGACCTTCCAAGCCTTGTATTACCAAACTATGAGTCGCACATATTTAAAGAAATCGAAGAGAGTGGCTACACGCTTATTGCCAAGCATGCCCGTTCTTTGTATTCGCTTATTTAACCAATCATCGCAGAGTATAGTCATATGCTCTGCTTTTTTTATGGTAAGGAGAAGAATAGAGAGCAAATAGTAGGCGATTCGATATTTGCTCTAGCGAGGGGCCATTTTTACAAAGGACAATACTTTTTCGTTGTGTTGATAGAGTGCCTGACGAATGATGCTATCACGATTTGCTGTACCGTTATCATGAAAAATTAACCATAGCTGATCATCTCTAATGTCATAGCCAATTAGCGGTACCCAATGATAGGCGAAAGTAGAGGCTTGATCTCGCCAACGAAAACTAAAATAACGATCAAAGCGCATAGCGACAGGACGCCCTGCATCAATTTCCTGTAAAGCTTCTTTTAATGAACAAGTACGAACATCCCATGATGGATATAATCGGCGTAAATTGCGAATCAAACGCCATTTGAACAAACCAATTTTGGTACTACCAAGCAGTTTATAAAGCTCATTAATCGAAGGACCAGTTCCATTCAAATAATTTAACATAACGTGTATGGTAGTAGGACCACAAGCAGAATTACGATAGTTAGCTGCAATCGAAGCATCATATTGTGATTTTCCGAGTAGCCCCAATTGTTGACGCATAATGGTATCTCCTTTCAAAAAGAGCTGCATTTCATGAAGAAATGCAGCTCTCATTATTATTATTGTTGAGCAGATAAAAATTCAGTTACCTGTTGAGGTGTTTTTGCATTGGCACTGTGTAAGTGAGCAAGCTTTTCACCGTTTTGGAAAATTAATAAACTTGGGATGCCCATTACATCATATTTGTCTGCAATTTCTGGAAGCTCATCGCGGTTTAGCTCATACCAATCAAATTGGTTATACTCTTCAATGATTGGATCGATGAACATGTTCATACGTGTACAATCTGGGCACCAGCCAGCGTAAAATTTCACTAGTACTTTTTGGTTGCCATTGATTAATTCATTAAATTGTTCTGCAGTAGTAATTGTTTTCATTAAGTATTCACTCTCCTTGCTTACCATTCTACACATTTTTTGCGTATCCTGAAAGTTTTCTGTTTGGCTATAGTCATCGCTACTTATTGTCTTCATTTAGCTCGTAAACGACAAAAAAAGATGTATATTGCAAAAATAATTCTTGAAAAAAGATTGCTAAATTAGACAAAATAATCTACACTAAAAACAGAAAAGTAGTTTTATCTTCATTCATTAGCAATGTTTTGAAATGGAGATAAACCTTAGTTGTGCTTGTTGAATTTAGTAAATATTCATTCAGCAGAGGGACAAAAATCCACTAAGGTACACTTGATATTTTTTTGACTAAAAAATGAATGGCTATTCATTCAATGGAAGAATAAGGGGGAATTGCTTGTGACTTATAACATTAAAAAAGCTGCTGTTCTAGGTTCTGGGGTGATGGGCTCTGGAATTGCAGCGCATTTAGCTAATATCGGTATACCAACATTACTATTAGATATTGCACCGAAGGAACTAACGCATGAGGAAGAGGCAAAAGGTCTTTCCTTAGAGCACCCAGCTGTAAGAAATCGTCTTGTAAACGGAGCTTTGCAAAAGTTATTAAAGCAAAAGCCAGCACCACTTACTTCTAAGAAAAATTTATCACTACTAACGGTCGGCAATTTTGAAGATGATTTAGGGAAACTAAAAGATGTAGATTGGATTATTGAAGTTGTTGTAGAAAACTTACCTATAAAACAAAGTCTGTATGAAAAAATCGATGCTGTTCGTACACCTGGAACAATTATTAGCTCAAACACCTCTGGGATTAGTATTAATGCGATGGCAGAAGGTCGTTCAGATGATTTTAAAAAGCATTTTCTTGGCACACACTTTTTCAACCCGCCTCGCTATTTAAAACTATTAGAGGTGATTCCAGCTGATACAACTGCACCAGAAGTAGTAAGCTTCATGAAAACATTTGGTGAAGATGTGCTTGGTAAGGGCGTTGTGCTTGCAAAGGATACACCTAACTTTATTGCTAACCGCATCGGCACTTATGGGTTACTCATCACGTTACAGGAAATGCTAAAAGGTGGCTACTCAGTTGGGGAAGTAGATTCCGTGACAGGTCCGCTTATTGGCCGTCCTAAATCGGCAACGTTCCGTACGCTCGATGTTGTTGGATTAGATACATTTATTCATGTAGCTAAAAATGTCTACGATCAAACAACAGGTGAGGAGCAACAGGTATTTGCTGTCCCAGAATTTTTGCAAAAAATGGTTACGAACGGTTGGCTCGGTGCCAAATCAGGCCAAGGCTTCTTCATAAAGCAAGGAAAAGAGATTCATGAAATTGACCCAACGACTTTAGCCTATAGTCCAGCGAAAAAATTAAAGACACCTTCCATTGAAATGGCGAAACAAACTCGTGGATTGGCTAATAAAGTGAAGGCTTTAACATATGCAAAAGATCGTACAGGTGAATTATTATGGGGAATTTTTGCTCCTACATTAATTTATTCTGCTCAGCTATACGGTGAAATTGCAGATGATATTGTCGCTATTGATAATGCGATGAAATGGGGCTTCGGCTGGCAACAAGGACCATTTGAAATTTGGGATGCTATTGGCGTGAAAGAAGCTGTAGCAAAAATGGAGGCAGAAGGTCGAGAAGTACCTGCCTTTGTAAAAGAGATGTTAGCAAATGGATTTGAAACTTTCTATTCAGATATAGATGGTGACTTGGCTTACTATAATGGTTCGGAGTATGTCAAAGTGCCTGTTAATGAAAAGGAAATTGATTTAAAACGCTATAAGAAAAAACATGGTGTAATTAAATCTAATACAGGTGCTAGTTTAATAGACTTGGGTGATGGAGTTGCATTATTAGAATTCCATTCGCAGTCGAATGCTATTGGTTTAGATATTATTCAAATGATAAATTTTGCAATCGACGAGGTAGAAGCTAATTATAAGGGCTTAGTTATTGGAAACCAGGGGAAAAACTTCTGTGTTGGAGCAAATCTAGGAATGATTTTAGTAGAAGCACAGGATGATAATATCTTTGAACTAGATTTTGTCATTAAGGCATTCCAAGATGCGATGCAAAAAATTAAATATTCACGGAAGCCAGTTGTGGCGGCACCGTTTGCGATGACATTAGGTGGCGGCGCAGAGGTTTGCTTACCTGCTGCACATATCCAGGCAACGATGGAAACATATATGGGCTTAGTGGAAGTAGGCGTTGGGTTAATTCCGGGCGGCGGAGGTAATAAAGCGCTTTATCAAAAATTCCTAAAGGGTCTACCAAATGGTGTTGAGATAGACTATCAACATATTGCAAATAAAGTATTTGAAACAGTTGCGATGGCGAAGGTTTCAACATCTGGTGAGGAAGCACGTGAAAATAACTTCTTAAACTTCGTAGATGGGATTTCAGTTAACCAAGATCATCAATTATATGATGCGAAGCAAGCAGCTATAGCGCTTTACGAAGCAGGCTATCAACCACCTGTACCAACAAAAGTTCCTGTGGTGGGTGCATCAGGCTACGGTACATTACTCATTGGTGCGCAAGGTATGTATGAGTCAGGCTTTATCAGTAAGCATGATTTGAAAATTGCTAAAAAGCTAGCATATGTTATTGCGGGTGGTAAGGTTCCATATGGCACATTAGTCGATGAACAGTATCTATTAAACTTAGAGCGTGAGGCATTCCTTAGCCTTGTTGCAGATCCACTTTCACAGCAAAGAATGCAACATATGTTGCTAAAAGGGAAACCACTTCGTAACTAATGGACGAAATAGACAAAACTTGCACATGAAACAAAGGGGGATTATACGATGCGTGAAGCCGTTATTGTAGCAGGAGCACGAACTCCAATTGGAAAAGCAAAAAAAGGTTCTTTAGCAACAGTAAGACCAGATGACTTTGGTGCTGCCGTTGTCAAAGAAACATTAAAAAGAGCAGGCTATGAGGGACCGATAGATGATTTAATTTTAGGCTGTGCTATGCCAGAAGCAGAACAAGGAATGAATGTAGCTCGTAGTATCGGTGCACTTGCCGGATTACCAGATACAACTCCGGCTCTAACCATTAATAGATTTTGTTCTTCAGGTCTACAGGCGATTGCCTATGCAGCAGAACGAATTATGCTAGGACATTCAAAGGCTATTCTTGCCGGTGGTGTCGAGTCAATGAGTATGGTGCCAATGGTGGGGAACACACCCCGCTTAAATCCAACTTTAGCAGAAACAGCTCCACAATATTATATGGGGATGGGGCACACAGCTGAGGAGGTAGCTCGACAGTACAATGTAAGTCGAGAAGATCAAGATGCTTTTGCAGTTCGTTCACATGAACTTGCTGAAAAGGCGATCAAAGAAGGTAAATTTAATGATGAGATTGTACCTATAGAAGTGGAACAACATTATGTTGACGAAAACAATAAGCCACAGGTGAAAAAATTCACTTTCAATATGGATGAAGGTGTACGTCCTGGTACATCGGTTGAAGGCTTAGCGAAGCTTCGTCCAGCCTTCCATGTGAAAGGGAGTGTGACGGCAGGGAACGCTTCTCAAACTTCCGATGGTGCAGCAGCAGTATTGGTAATGGATCGCGAAGAGGCTGTCAAGCAAGGTTTAACACCAATGGCAAAATTCCTAGGCTTTGCAGTAGGTGGTGTACCACCTGAAGTAATGGGAATTGGCCCCATTGTGGCGGTACCGAAAGCGTTAGAAATTGCAGGTTTATCAGTAGATGCTATTGATTTATGGGAAATCAATGAGGCATTTGCATCCCAATCCTTACAGGTTGTTCGTCATTTAGGCATTGACCAAGAAAAGGTCAATGTGAATGGTGGAGCTATCGCATTAGGACATCCACTTGGTGCAACAGGTGCTATTTTAACGCTAAAACTTATTCATGAATTAAAGCGTCAAGGCAAGAAATATGGGGTAGTAACTATGTGCATTGGTGGCGGCATGGGGGCTGCTGGAGTATTTGAAATTCTATAATTTTCATTAGATCAGCTTGAGGTGTACGGTTTCCGGTTGCCTCCGAGCATGTACATGTCAAGCTTTTCTATATATGTTTGTCTTCACTCAGCAAAAGGTTTGTAGCATCAGAAACCTTCTTTAATATGACTAGAGAAGATGCTGAAAAAAGATTAAGCCTCTAGCAAATATCACAGATTTGAAGAGGCGTCATTCAATAGAGGATTAGACTATCAAAATAGATATATTGGGAGGAATTTATATGACTGAAAAAACAACGGATTTCATTAAAGGCGGCGGATTTTTAATAGAAGATGTGGAATTAGATCGTGTGTTTACACCAGAAGATTTCACTGATGAGCATAAAATGATTGCCAAAACAACAGAAGAATATGTAGCAAATGAAGTTCTACCTGTAGTTGAAAATTTAGAGCACCACGAATTTGAGCATTCAGTACGTCTCCTTAAAAGTGCTGGTGAATTAGGCTTGCTAGGTGCAGATGTTCCAGAAGAATACGAAGGACTAGGCTTAGATAAAGTTTCATCAGCATTAATTGCAGAAAAAATGTCTGTAGCAGGTGGTTTCTCCATCACTCATGGTGCACATGTTGGAATTGGCTCATTACCAATCGTGCTATTCGGTGACGAAGATCAAAAGAAAAAATATTTACCGAAGCTTGCTTCAGGTGAATTAATTGCTGCTTATGCATTAACAGAGCCGGGATCAGGCTCAGATGCTTTAGGGGCAAAGACAACTGCGAAACTAAACGATGCAGGCACACATTATATTTTAAATGGTGAAAAGCAATGGATTACAAATGCGGGCTTTGCAGATGTGTTTGTTGTTTACGCTAAAATTGATGGCGACAAGTTCACTGCCTTTATCGTGGAACGTGCATTCAAAGGTGTTTCTGTGGGTCCTGAAGAGAAGAAAATGGGGATTAAATCTTCATCTACTCGTACACTAGTGTTAGAAGATGCAGAAGTGCCAGTAGAAAATTTATTAGGTGAAATTGGTCGTGGGCATGTCATTGCCTTCAATATTTTAAATATCGGTCGCTATAAACTTGGGGTTGGAACAATTGGTGGATCGAAACGTGCATTTGAGTTAGCAGTACAATATACCAACCAACGTCAGCAATTTAAAACAAAGCTTTCTGACTTCAACCTTACAAAAGAAAAATTATCAACGATGGCTTCTCAATTGTATGCATCAGAGTCCTTAAACTATCGTACTGTTGGTCTATTTGAAGATCGTTTAAGCCAGCTAAGTCCAGAGGAGCAGAAGGAAGGAAAAGTGATTGCAGGTGCTATCGCTGAGTATGCGATTGAATGCTCAATTGCTAAAGTATTTGGATCGGAAACATTAGATTATATTGCAGATGAAGCGGTACAGTTACATGGCGGCTATGGCTTCATGGCTGAATATGAGGTAGAGCGTATTTATCGTGATTCTCGTATTAATCGAATTTTTGAAGGGACAAATGAAATTAATCGCATGATTGTACCAGGTACATTTATGAAAAAGGCACTAAAAGGTGAGCTGCCATTATTACAAGTTGCGCAAAATCTACAGCAAGAGCTTCTGATGCTAATGCCGGAGGATATCGGTACAGAGCCACTAGCTCAGGAAAAATACTTAGTAAAAAATGCCAAGAAGATTGCTGTATTAGCGGCAGGCTTAGCAGCACAACGCTTTGGTGCGAAGTTGGATCAAGAGCAAGAAGTTTTAGTGAATATTGCCAATATCGCTAATCAATTATTTGCAATGGAATCAGCTGTATTACGTACAGAAAAAGCGATTGCTCGTGATGGCGTTGAAAAAGCACATCAAAAATTGCTATATACTCAAATTTTCTGCCAAGAAGCATTTGCTGAAATCGAAAAAGAAGCAAAAGATACAATTCTTGCTACCGCAGATGGGGATGCAGCTCGTATGACTTTATCTGCATTACGTAAATTAACACGTAATAATCCATACAACCTAATTACAAAGAAACGTGAAGCATCTGTGAAATTAATAGAAGCAGAAAAATATATCGTTTAATCGTATAAAAAACGCTAGCTATCCGTAAATGGGTAGCTAGTTTTTTTATTCCAGATAAATTTATGAAAGGAACGGATAAAAATACAAAACCGATGGATAGACTTACGAAAATGAGCGAAGTTCCACCATTCTAAATGATTAAGATGGTATACTACAGAAAAAGACAGCAGAGGAGCATTTTTATGACGATTCAATTTTTCCATTATCCAAAATGTACAGCATGTAAAAAAGCACAAAAGTGGTTAAATGATCATGACGTTTCCTATGAAGAGGTACATATCGTAGAGCAGCCACCAACAAAGGATGAAATAACAGCTTTATGGCAAGCAAGTGGACTACCTTTGAAGAAGTTTTTTAATACTTCTGGCATGAAGTATCGTGACCTTGGTTTGAAGGACAAGCTAGCTGATATGACTGAGGAAGAACAGCTTGAGCTACTTGCTACGGATGGAATGTTAATAAAACGTCCCATCGTAACAGATGGCAAAAAAGTAACTTTAGGGTTTAAAGAATCCGATTTTGAGCAAGCTTGGTTATAACCGTTTTTATCCTTGTTTTTATAGGAGAAGTATGGCACACTGAAAGTGAATATATTACATAATTATGGAGGGGTTTTTTGCATGAGCACACCGAAAGACTTACGTTACTCTGAAGAGCATGAATGGGTAAAAGTAGAAGATGGAAAAGTACGTATTGGTATTACGCACTTCGCACAATCTGAATTAGGAGATATCGTTTTCGTTGAACTTCCACAAGTTGGCGATGAAATCAAAACAGATGATCCATTCGGTAGCGTAGAATCAGTAAAAACTGTTTCTGAATTATATGCACCAATCTCAGGTACTGTAGTGGAAGTAAATGCAGATTTAGAAGATAGCCCAGAATTCGTTAATGAATCACCATATGAAAAAGCATGGATGATCGTCGTGAAGCCTGCTGATGCGTCAGAAATTGATAAACTTATGACAGCAGAACAATACGAAGAGATGACTGCAGAATAAGACAAGCCATAATCAAAAAACGTCGGAAACTACCGGCGTTTTTTATTATATAATAATGTATAAGTGGGTATGTCTAAATGGAGGTGGCGTAATGTTCGTTGGGAAATGCTTGATAGTAGAAGGACGCTCAGATAAGCTACAAATTGAGCCAATTTTGAACGAGAATGTTACAATACTATGTACGAATGGAACAATTGGAGTGCATCAATTAGAGGAGCTAATAGACCCCTATGAGGGCTGCGAGCTATTTACTTTTTTTGATGCTGATACTTCAGGCGATAAGCTACGCACTTTAATGGACAGACATTATCCGGAAGCGGAGCATTTACGTACAATGCCGACATATAAGGAAGTAGAAACGACACCAAGAAAAGTGTTAGCAATGATTTTACTGCGTGCGCATTTCTCAATCCATCATGAATATATTTTATAAGGTTGCGTGAACTAAATGGAAGAATGGTCAAAAGAGCAGTGGGAATCGGCTTTACAGTCGGGAGAAAAAGCTGCGTTTTATTTATATACACCGATGTGTGGTACATGTGCAGTGGCATCGAAAATGATGTCAATTGTAGAACAACTATTACCTCACCTAAAACTAGGGAAAGCAAATATTAATTTTTTGGAGCAAATTGCTATTGAACATCAAATTGAAAGCGTCCCATGTTTACTTGTCTGTGATGGCGGCAAAGTGACAGAAAAGATTTATGCTTTTCAATCCGTACCATTTTTGTACGAATTGTTAAAAAAATCAATTGACTGAACTTTATTAGCGTGGTAAAGTAACAAATATATTACTAAAACATTAAATATATCGAACTCTTATAAAGAGCGGCGGAGGGAAGTGCCCAATGAAGCCCGGCAACCATCACATAGTGAAAAGGTGCCAAATCACTCAAAGATTTTTTCTTTGAAAGATGAGAGAACGGTTCAACGTATAATACGTGACCCCTTCTACTTGTCTATAAGTGGAGGGGTTTTTTTATATAAGAAAAGGAGTATTCGCTATGATACAGCTTCAAAATATAACGAAGAAATACAAAACAGCAAATGGCGAATTAACGGCAGTCAAAGATGTTAACCTTACTATTAATAAGGGTGAAATTTTTGGCATTATCGGCTATAGTGGCGCTGGTAAAAGTACGATGATTCGTTTACTTAATGGTTTAGAGAAACCAACAGCAGGAACAGTAACGGTGAACAATCAAGAATTTTCTTCGATTAAGGGTCAGAAGCTTAGAGCAGCTAGACAAAAGGTTAGTATGATTTTTCAACATTTTAACCTACTTTGGTCACGAACAGTTGCAGAAAACATTGCCTTCCCATTAGAAATTGCAGGTGTATCAAAAGCTCAACGTGAGGCACGGGTGAAGGAATTGATAGCACTTGTTGGCTTAGAAGGTCGCGATCAAGCATATCCATCGCAGTTGTCTGGTGGACAAAAGCAACGTGTAGGGATTGCACGTGCCTTAGCAAATAATCCAGAGGTTTTACTATGTGATGAGGCAACATCTGCACTAGACCCAGAGACAACAGATGCGATTCTTGATTTACTGGTAGATATTAATGAACGTTTAGGGTTAACGATTGTCCTCATAACACATGAAATGCATGTCATTCGCAAGATTTGTCATCGTGTAGCCGTGATGGAGGCAGGCGAAATTGTAGAGCGTGGGGAAGTATTGCAAGTTTTCCAGGCACCTCAGGCAGCCATTACTAAGAAATTTGTAGCCCAAATTACAAATACAAAGGAAACACAGGATACAGTAGAACAAATCAAAGCAAATTATCCAACTGGACAACTTGTCAAATTGATTTTTGTTGGTGAAAAAACAGAACAGCCAGTTATCTCACATTTAGTGAAGCAATTCGATGTGGAAGTAAGCATCGTACACGGGAATATTTCTCAAACGAAAAATGGTGCATATGGTACCCTCATAGTCCAAATTGATGGGTCGAAAGCAAATGTGACTGAAGCTTTAAGCTATTTAAATACAGTGGAAGTACAAACGGAGGTGATTGCAGATGCTAACTAATCTCTTTCCGAATGTAGACTGGGATAGCATGTGGCAGGCTACGTATGAAACATTATATATGACGGCCATTTCTACAGTTATTACATTTATTCTTGGGTTAGCCATTGGGATCGTCCTATTTTTAACAAGTCCCAATCAGTTATGGGCTAATAAAATTGTTAGCTTTTTAACAGGGTCACTCGTTAACATTTTCCGCTCTATCCCATTTATCGTGTTAATTATTTTATTAATTCCATTTACTAAGTTTTTATTAGGTACAATCCGTGGAGCTAATGCTGCTTTACCTGCTTTAATTATCGGTGCGGCTCCGTTCTATGCGCGTATGGTATTAATTGCGTTGCGAGAAATTGATAAGGGTGTTATTGAAGCAGCGCGTTCAATGGGGGCTAAAACAGCCACAATTATTTGGAAAGTTCTGATCCCTGAATCATTACCAGCACTAATTTCGGGGATTACAGTTACGGCTGTAGCACTTGTTGGTTATACAGCAATGGCAGGGATAATTGGTGCAGGAGGTCTTGGGAACTTAGCCTTCCTAGACGGGTTCCAAAGAAATCGCCAAGATGTGACATTAATGGCAACTATTTTGATCTTAGTAGTAGTCTTTATTATCCAATGGATTGGTGATTTCATGACAGAAAAAATTGATAAACGTTAATAAAACTGAGGTTATTCCGGTTCTTGCCGCTAACATATTTTCATCAAAATAAAGGGAGTGTCATAAATGAAAAAGGTATTAACAGGATTATTTTTATCAATACTTGTACTAGCTTTAGCAGCTTGCGGTACTGATAAAAAAGAGGATGCAAATTCAGCATCTGGTGATAAAACAGATAGTAAAGAAAACGTTACTTTAACAGTGGGAGCTTCTAATACACCACATGCTGTAATTTTGGATAAAGCAAAACCTATTTTAGCTGAGAAAGGTATTGACCTTAAAGTAGAAACATATACAGACTATGTGCTACCAAACCAAGATTTAGAATCAAAAGAATTGGATGCAAATTACTTCCAACATATTCCGTATTTGGAGTTACAAATTAAAGACAATGGCTATGACTTCGTCAATGCTGGTGGTGTTCATATTGAGCCAATCGGTATTTACTCTAAAAAATATAAATCTTTAGAGGAACTTCCTGAAGGTGCAACAATCTTACTTTCTAATTCGGTATCAGATCACGGTCGTATGCTGTCATTACTAGAAGCTAAGGGCTTAATTAAATTAAAAGATGGTATTGATAAAACAGCAGCAGAAATTAAAGATATAGATGAAAATCCTAAAAACTTTAAATTCGATGCGAATACAGCACCAGAAATGCTTGTACAAATGTACGAAAACGACGAAGGGGACGCAGTACTGATCAACTCTAACTTTGCAATTGATAATGGCTTAAACCCAATCGAAGATGCGATTTCTCTTGAAGATAAAGAGTCGCCATACGTAAACATCATCGCAGTACGTGCGGGTGATGAATCAAGACCAGAAATTAAAACATTATTAGAAGTATTAACGTCAAAAGAAATCCAAGACTTTATTTTAGAAGAATGGAAAGGTGCAGTAGTACCTGTTCAATAATTTTAAAAAAGGGTACGTAAGTAGTGAAATACTGACGTATTCTTTTTTTTTAGTGAATTTTGACAGCATTCGGATAGTGACTATTTACAAGTTGTCGATTTCCGAGGAAATAAAAATGGCTATATAAAATAGTTACAATAGCTCATGGAATGTCTATTCGACGTGTTTCAAAGTATTGTTCTACCTAATCCCTTCAGTATCGGTGAAAACCAATACTGGAGGGATTTTTTTAGAGATTTCAAAAAAGGAAAAAATGTTAATTTTCTATTTATTAACATTCTTCAGTGTCGCTTCCCAACTTTTTCATCTACACTAATAAAGCGACTCTAAATATATTTACTAAATATCTGAATAAATAATGAACTTTTTTGTTCTAAATACTAATAAAGTAGGCTTTTTATCGTGAATGAAGGAATTATTTAGAAATTGTTTAGTTGTAAGTAGTACTATATAATTGTTAGAAAAGTTTTTTTGTGAAATGTAGATTTTATTCATCTATTTTGACTAAAAAAATCATACTTAAGTATGTGGAGATGAAAGGGGTTTGGTGAAAATGGCAATGAGAAATGGCCTATTACGTTGCAGAATATTATGCATATATAAGTAGATGAATAGATAACGAAAAAACGGCGATAAAAATTACATGAAAGTTAAGCCAAAGGAGTTATTGTTATGACGATAAACACGAAATCAATGAGCTCAGCTTTATTAAATAAAATTCAAACAAAAAAAGCGACAATTGGGGTAATTGGCCTTGGCTATGTAGGTCTACCATTTGCCATTGAAATTGTTCAAAAAGGTTTTCATGTTTTAGGCTTTGATAAAAATCAAGAAAAAATCGCCCTGTTGCAAAACGGTGAAAGCTATATAGCTGATATCCCGAAAGAAAATATACAGTTACTATTAAAGGAACATCAATTTGAAGCAACCTATGATTTTTCCAAACTTTCTTCTGTTGATGTTGTCATCATTTGTGTGCCAACCCCTACAACGGAGGATGGTACTCCTGATATTTCCTATATAGAAGAAGCAGCTCGCGATATAGGGTGCCATATTAATGCAAATGCACTAGTCATTCTTGAAAGTACGACCTATCCTGGGACGACAGAGGAAATTGTTCAGCCTATTTTGCAAAAACATGGCTTTGCGGTTGGTCAAGATTTATTTTTAGCCTATTCACCAGAACGAGTGGATCCTGGTAATAGTAATTTTTCAGTTGCTAATACACCCAAAGTTGTTGGTGGTGTTACTTCCACATGCTTGGAAGTTTCAAAGGTTTTTTATGAAACAGTCATTCATACTAGTGTATATACGGTAACAAGTCCGAAAGTTGCCGAAATGGAGAAATTGCTGGAAAATACGTTTCGCCAAATCAATATCGCTCTTGTCAATGAGCTAAGTCAAATTTGCTATAAAATGAATATTGATATTTGGGAAGTTATCGATGCCGCCTCTACAAAGCCTTATGGATTCATGCCATTTAAACCTGGCCCAGGAGTCGGTGGACATTGTATCCCTGTGGACCCTAAATATTTATTGTGGGCGGGTCAGCAGCATGGTGTCTCAGCAACATTAATAGAAGCAGCAGATAAAATTAATGATTCGATGCCTAGCTTTGTTGTAGAGAGACTCGAGCAGTACTTACGTCTGCAAAATACAGAGCTACGCCAAGCAAAAATTGTTATTATCGGTGTCACGTATAAGCCAGAAATAAATGATTCACGCGAATCACCTGCACTACATGTCATTCAACAATTACTAGATAATCAGTGCTCAATACAAGTTATCGACCCTTTTATTCAAACATTCCCTGTAGAACAATCCCTATTCAATACAGTTCCTTTAACAGAGCAAATTATTAAAGATGCAGATGCGGTATTGATTTTAACCAACCATTCCAACATTGATTATTCATTAATTGATCAACAAGCGTCATTAATTTTTGATACACGTAATACCCATTTTTTATTTAACAATAAAAATTATTACAAGTTATAAGGAGAGTTCATGGGACATGAAACAGCTAAAAATATGTGGGCTTCTACTCCTGATGTTCTTAGCAGGATGTCAATCCACTCCTCAACAAACGATTCAACCAATTGATTCTACTATAGAGATTAAGGAATCGGATGGTACGATGAGTGATTCAATCAGCCATGCCGATATTATTAAGCCAAAAGTGGCTCTAACGTTTAATGGCTTTGCGGATAATCAAACAATGGAGCTACTACTGAAGAAATTAGATGAATCTAATATGAAAGCTACCTTCTTTTTAGAGGGGCTACGTGTGGCCCAGGAGCCAGAGCTTGTTCGAGACATTTTAAAAAGAGGTCATGAAGTGCAAAACGGTACATTGTCATTTCCAGATGTCACAGCTTTAGACTATGATCAAACGTATGAGGAGATTTATTTAACGAATCAAATATTTGAAGAGCATTTAGGATATAAGCCGAAATATGTTCGAAGCCGTTCTGGTGATATTACAGATAATATGCGCTTAGCGGCTGCTGCTTTGGACATGAATGCAGTGATAGGATTATCTATTAATCCACTTGATCGAAAAATGCAGGGTCCTCAAGAATTGGTCGATTATATTGGGAAATATATTGATAGAGGCTCTATTATCCACCTCAATACGTATATTAATCCTGCCATTATAGATTCCATCCCTTTACTAGCACAATTAGCAGAAGAGCATGATTATACAATTACTACTTTAAGTGATATGTTAGATGACCGTTATTTAACTAAGTCGTTAGAAGAAATAGCAGGTTATGATGCCATCAAACCTAATTTAAATTATGAAAATATCGAACCGCATTTATATTATCGAAAAGAGACATCTAAAAAAGAAATTGCCATTACCTTTGATGACTGGGCACATGAACAGCAAGTGAAGGATGTTTTAGAAGTTTTAAAAAAATATAACATTAAAAGTACATTTTTCTTAATCGGTAGTGGAGTGGAGAAAAATCCTCAATTGGCAAAGTTAATACTAGAGGAAGGTCATGAAGTAGCAAGTCACTCTTATTACCATTTAGATGTAACTAAAATGACGCCAGAGGAAATACAGGATGATTTAGTGAAGGCCCATAAAGCTCTCACTTATGCGCTACAGGAACCCCCAATACTTTATTTTAGACCAGCACAGGGAATTATGGATGAACGTACTGCCAAAGTGATTACCGCTGCTGGAATTAAAACCATTGCCATGTATGATATTGCATCCTTTGACTGGAATTTAGATTACAGTGCTCAGGATATTTACGATCGGGTTATATCTAGAGCAGCACCAGGTAAGGTCATTGTCATGCACATCCTAGATGGTACGAAAACAGTTGAAGCACTTCCATTAATTATTGAAAAGTTGCAGCAGGATGGTTATAGCTTTAGTAAAATGTCAACTTGGATTGAAGAAGATGCAAATGGGGATGTGAATAAATGATAAAAACGAAAAAAGAGGTTTTAACAGTACCGCGCTCGGATCGTCGGATTCTATCAAATATTCCTGATCCCGAAAATGTCCGGAACCTTGTCAATCGTCGAGGTGCATCTTATCAGAAAGAAGAAATTGATGCGACAGATGTCAATGAAATATATCGTCTCCAACAGCTTAGCTTACGCTATGAAACTCATTTTGAAGTAATGGTGAGAAGAGCAAGACGTAAAACCAGTTCAGACAAATACTATGCGGAAGATATTTCAGTTACGGGAATCCTTGTATATTCTCAACAGCCTCAGCAATTATTAATAGATGAAATTTTAGAAATGAATTTTACGATTCCAGGGGGCGCAATGCCCGAGGGATTTGAGGCTAAAGTAAAGTTAAAGGCAAAGGTGGTCCGACATTTTACCAAAGAGGTGGATGGTCAAACGCTGTATTACTTTGCTTGTGAATTTCTCCAACCTTTAAATGAATATATGGTAAAAAAGCGGTGGGGCATTTCTGTTTTTATGGCCAGTTTATTTTTATTGGTCGTCACTCTTATTGTCATGCTGATGAGAGCAGAAAGTGTTATTTATTTTAGGTTTAATAAATTTTTATACCTTTATAGTATTATAGCGGCAACGTTTCTATTAAGTAGATACCTATTTGGTATTTTCTATAAAAATGTACCGATCAATCCGCACTATGAGCCCGGTGTATCCATAATTATCCCTGTGTTTAACGAGGAAGAATGGATACATCGCACGATTTCAAGCTGTATTAATCAGTACTATCCTGTAGATAAGCTAGAAGTGATTGTCGTGGATGATTGCTCGACGGATGGGACGGAGGAAAAAGCTAAGGAAATGATTGATCTTATTCATTTTGAGGGTGGGCGTTTTAAAACGACTGATCGCTTAAAGTTTTCTAAGCTCCCTCAAAATGGTGGAAAACGTGAAGCACTGGTAGCCGGTGTTCATCAAGCAAAACATGACTTAGTGGTTTTTGTGGACTCAGATAGTTTTTTGGAGCCACATGCAATCCGCAATTTAGTACAGCCTTTCCAAGATCCTAAGATGGGTGGAGTAGCTGGTCGGACAGAGGTAGAAAATAAATTTACAAATGCTCTGACAAAACTACAAACAGTGCGTTATTATATTGCCTTTCGTATTATGAAAGCAGCTGAATCTTGGTTTGATACGGTGACATGCTTATCGGGACCTTTAGCTTGTTATCGAAAAGAACTAATTTTAAAAAATGAAACAGCCTGGCTCAATCAAAAATTTCTTGGGCAGCCTGCTACATTTGGGGATGACCGTAGTATGACAAACTATATTTTGAAAACTCATCGAACAGGTTATCAGGATAATGCCATTTGTTCGACGATCGTCCCCTCTGACACAAAGGTTTTTTTATCTCAGCAAATGAGATGGAAACGGTCTTGGTTAAGAGAATCTTTACGAGCATTTTTATTTATGTGGAAAAAAGAACCCTTCATGTTCCTTTTCTTCATTATAGGTTTAATTGTGCCAATTGCAGCACCCATTGTCGTCGTTTACAACTTAATCTATGTGCCGATTATGTATGGCGTGTTTCCAACTACCTTTTTATTAGGTTTACTTTTAATGGCCATGCTAATGAGTTTGGCTCATCTATTTTTTAGAAAAAGTAAATTATGGTTATTCGGG
Source organism: Lysinibacillus sp. GW247-5R2A (assembly GCF_059424475.1). NCBI lineage: Bacteria > Bacillati > Bacillota > Bacilli > Caryophanales > Bacillaceae > Lysinibacillus > Lysinibacillus sp. GW247-5R2A. The sequence goes on from NZ_JBWKZL010000009.1 coordinate 147,505, forward strand.
TTTATCTTCGTTCTTTATTATGAATTTATTTTACTCTGGCAAATGCCAGTTGCATGGGTAACATTTTGGAAATCAACATGGGGAACAAGGGAAACACCACAAGACGTTTTGGCAAAAGAAAAGAAAATAGAAAAGCAAAAATTACGAAAATCCCGATTTTCAATGTTGAAAATTAGAAAAATGGGTGAGAAGAAATGAAAGAGAAACATGTAATTTTACAGCCAGCTAAAAAAAATCGAAGGAAAATTATACGCTCGATCCTACAATTAATCGTTGTTGCCTTTTTAGCAGTCGTGTTAATGAAAGCCGTTTTTCTGACAGACAAGAGATTTGCTGAGGCGGTACCATTAAACAATAAAGAAGGATTTATTGCACTTTCCTATTTTGGGGTGAGTAGAAATGACTCCCCTAAATATGTGTCAAAGAAGAACTTAGAAGAACAATTAACCTTGCTTGAAAAACAAGGCTATCAAACGATTACACAACAGGATATATTGGATTTTTATCAAAAGAACAAACCATTACCTGAAAAAGCATTGTTTTTATCATTTGAGGATGGACGTACGGATTCTAGTATTTTTGCACAAAATAGTATGGAGAAATTAAATTACAAGGCTACGATGTTTACGTATGCCAATAAAATGGATACCCGTGATCATAAATTTTTAAAGCCAAAAGATTTGAAGTTGATGGAGAAAAGCGGCTATTGGGAATTAGGCTCTAATGGGTACCGACTAACCTATATTAATATTTTTAATGATAAAGGGCAGTCTTTAGGGATGATTGACGAAAATAATATACCAAATAAAACAACAATCGAATATTATAACCATTATTTAATGGATTTTATTCGTAATCAATATATGATTCCAAGTGAAACTCGACAAGAGATGGAAATCCGAATTAAGAAAGACTACAAGCTTATGCAGGATATCTATCAGCAAGAGTTTGGGAAAGTTCCAAAAGCCTATGCCATTATGCATGCTAATTCATTGTATAACAATATGGACCCACTGGTGCAGAGTGCCAATGACAAGGAAATTAAAGACAAGTTTCTTATGCACTTTAATCGAGAATTGAGTGCCTATAATGATAAAGATAGCGATCTATATAACTTGAATCGATTACAAGTTTCCCCCTATTGGTCAACCAATCATGTAATGATGAAGATCAGACAGGCTAGCAATCAAAATGTAGAGTTTAAAATAGGAGATCCGGCATTAGCCCAAAAATGGCATACCGTTAATGGGGCGGCAGAATTTGATCAGAATAAAGTCATATTAACATCAGCTCCTTCTAGTGAAGGTAGGATTCTTTTAAAGGAAACAATGCCACAACAATACAATGCTAATTTTACATTTAAAGGAAATGTTGTTGGTGAACAAGCGTTCTACGTCAATTATGATGATAAAACAAATAGCTATTTACGCATTGCCTTAATCGATAATGAGCTTGTAGTAAGTGAAAAATTACCAGCTTCAGACATTGTGGAAAAGGCTCGTTTTCCATTGAATGAGATTAAATGGAATGAAGAGGAGTATGCCTTTAATAAGGCGACCGTCTATACGTTTCAGGATACCCAAAAGGGATCGCGCATTGTTGAAGAAGAATACCCAAGAAACCTAACAAAAAATAGAGTATTTAACATTGCAGTAAATAAGGATAAAATAAACATAGATGTAGATCATGTATTATCTGAAACTATTCAAATAAATCCTAGCCTTCATGGATCACAAATAGGATTTGGGGCATTGTTTAGTCATAAAGATACGTCCCATGAACAGTATGCAGATGATATATACGATACATTAATTGAAGATATTTTAATTACAGATAGAAAAGATCAAACCATTTTTACAAACCAATATACGAATTTCGAGAAGGTGAAGTATAAAAGTACAACATTGTTTAATCATGTTGTGGATTTCTTTATTGAAACCTTCTAAGTTGGGGTGAAATTTAAAACAAGTGAAAAATTTTATAATATTTATCTGTATAGCCCTGATTTTTATCACTGCTTGTAGTAATAGTAAAGAACCACCGGCTATAGCAAAGGAAGAATTAAAAGATAAAGCAAAGCTCCGTTTATCTATGTGGTTACCTGAATGGCAAAATCAACTAGCCTTAGAAGATGTTCAAAATTCTCAACAAGGATTACAGGATATACGCGTTTTCGGTGCGTATTTTAATGATCAAGATGAATTGTTGCTAACGGATAATGCAGTCGACATGTTGCAACAGACACAGCAGCAATACAATGAATCACATCGTGTAATCCTAACGCTTATTAATGATTATGTGACAGATAATGCTTCATCTGTTCAAAAGGATAGTACACTTTTGCATAGGCTATTACAGGATTCTTCAGCAAGGAAAAAGCATATCCATAATATTTTGCAGGTAGTTGAACAATACCAACCGGATGGCATCGAAATTGATTATGAAAAGATAGCTAAAGAGGACCTTTCAAAATATGTTCAATTTTTAAAGGAGCTTTACCGAGAGCTTGCCAAAAGGAATGTTACACTGCATGTCGTGTTAGAGCCTAGCTTCCCATTTGATATGAAGCTACCAAATGGGCCTAGCTATACGGTAATGGCCTATAATGTACATGGTTATCATAGTGGTCCAGGCGCGAAGGCTACTTTTACCTTCCTCAATGATTTAATAAAAAAAATCAAGAAATCCAATCAAAACTTAGCCATCGCCTTTGCTACGGGTGGTTTCGATTGGGTAGCTCAAGGGGATACGGTTGCATTAACGGAGCTTGAGGCTGAAAAAGTGTTAGCTAAAACAAACGCAAACAAAAAACGCGATAAAGCAAGTGGAGCGGTTTATTTTACGTATACAGATTCTAGTAATCGTAGTCATGAGGTTTGGTATGCTGATCAGGAAACACTTGAAAAATGGGTCAAATATGTCCAAAGGAAAAGCTATCATGATGTAGTGTTGTGGCGCGCAGGCGGATTAGGTGTCAAAACATTACAGTGGATTAATGAGCAGGAAACTGGAGAGCGCTCGTCTTCCTAAAAAGTCACCAATAATGAGAATTTTAACAAAAGTCATCGAGAGTATATCAAACATCTCGATGGCTTTTGTCTACATTTTGAATCGCCCATCAAGGCGATTTTTTTATTGAAATTGGGACAGACGTGAAAAGAAATCTTTGACGAAATTTAAAAAAATGGTTTCTGATGGGGCGATTTCTCGATTGACTGGAGAAATAATGCCAACTGTCCTTGGGATGGCGGGTGATTCGATGGGCACCTTTACAGTAAAGCGAGCAGCAGAATCGTAAAGAGAGCTTTCTGGTAACAGACTAATACCTATTCCAGCTGCTACCAACCCTTTTAGTGCATCCAAATCTTCACCCTCTGAAATAATATTAGGCAAAAAGCCTGCAGCACGACAGGCATCCATTGCCACTTTATGTAATATATAGCCATCTGGAAATAACACAAATAGATCATTTCTCAATTCTGCAAGCTGGATACTCTCTCTTTTCGCTAATGGATGATTGGCAGGGAGAAGAGCTGCAATATTTTCTGTAAACAATATAGTCGACTCAATAGACTCATCTTTAGGAGGAAGCGGACCTAAAAAGGCAAGGTTTAACTCTCGATTTTTGACAGCATCAATTAAAAATCGGTAAGAACCTTGTCGGAGCTGAAATTGTAAATTCGGATGCTCACGTTTAAAGGCTGAGATAACGGTTGGAAGTACATAGCTAGCCAAGCTTGTTGGAAAGCCAATCTTAATAGAGCCTTTAGCAGGATCAAGATATTCTTCTACTTGTTTGGCAGCAAAATCAATGGCCTTCAATGCTGTAATGGTATGCTCAAGAAATGTCTTCCCAATAGGGGTTAATTTAACATTACGACCTACTCGTTCAAATAACGGAGTACCTAATTCATCTTCAAGATTTGCGATTTGCCGACTAATGGCTGATTGGGCTACGTGAAGATGCTCAGCGGCTTCTGAAATATGCTCGCGTTCAGCAACCTCCACAAAATAGCGTAATTGACGTAACTCCACTAACATTTCACCTCTATTAATCTAAAAATAAGATTGATTATAGCTCAATTATATAGTATTGAAGATAAAAAGTGACTGTCAATACGGAAAAAAGTTTAAGTATTCAGTAATCTCGTACGATAAAATTTTTTTGAGTGTAAAAGAGATTACCTTGAAAATATCTTCATTTTAATTGATTCCATTTTAATGAAATAGGTTATAGTATAGTTATGGTTGTTTATGCAAATTTGTCACAAAACCTCTACAATTAGCCCTTTTCACGAGGTTTCCACTATGTAGCTAGATGAAATCAATTCTCAATTAGGGATAATTCATTGAAAATGAAGAAAGTCCATTCTCAATATCTATTCCAAATAGTAATAATCTGAAAATGCTTACAAAGCCTTTATTTTTCAAGATCTTATTTGAGGAGAAGGAAAGTAATTGAAATGGTTTGCATAGAGAACGATTTTCAGTTAAGATTAGAATGATGATAATTAAGGAATGGTCGACCCATTCACTGAACACTATGGAGGTATTTTCATGTCAACTTTAGTTATTAAAGATCTTCACGTTGCTATCGACGGGAAAGAGATTTTAAAAGGCGTAAATCTTACAATTAATACAAACGAAATTCACGCAATCATGGGACCAAACGGAACTGGTAAATCAACACTAGCTTCTGCTATTATGGGTCACCCTAAATATGAAGTTACTTCAGGTACTGTTGAGCTTGATGGCGAAGATGTACTTGAGATGGAAGTAGACGAACGTGCACAAGCTGGTTTATTCCTAGCTATGCAATATCCTTCTGAAATTGCTGGTGTTACAAATGCTGATTTCTTACGCTCAGCTATCAATGCTCGCCGTGAAGAGGGCGATGAAATTTCATTAATGAAATTTATCCGTGAATTAGATAAAAACATGGAATTCCTAGAAATGAACGAAGATATGGCACAACGTTATTTAAATGAAGGTTTCTCTGGCGGTGAGAAAAAACGTAATGAAATTCTTCAATTAATGATGATTAAACCAACGATCGCTATTTTAGACGAAATTGACTCTGGTCTTGATATTGATGCTCTTAAAGTAGTATCTAAAGGAATCAACGCAATGCGCGGTGAAGGCTTTGGCTGCTTAATGATTACGCACTATCAACGTCTTCTTAACTACATTACACCAGACCATGTACACGTAATGATGCAAGGACGTGTTGTGAAATCAGGTGGTGCGGAGCTTGCACAACGCTTAGAAGCAGAAGGTTATGACTGGATCAAAAAAGAATTAGGTATTGAAGAAGAAGCAGAGGAACAAGAAGCATAAGAGGGAGGACGAACTAGCATGACAGTGGAACTTAACTTGCCTGTAACAGTACAGGACGTGCGCTCGTTCTCAGAAGCAAATGGTGAACCTACTTGGTTTACTGAGCTTCGCGCGGCAGCACTAGACAAAGTAACTGGTTTAGATTTGCCAAAACCAGATAGAACTAATATTACAAAATGGGATTTCATGAACTTCCCAGCACTTACAGTTCATAGTGAGGCTTATCCATCATTGGATGCTTTACCTGAAGAAGCAAAAGGATTAATTGACCTTGAAGCGCAAGAAAACCTTTATATTCAACGCAATAATACACCAGCTTACATTAAAACATCACAAGAGCTTGCTAATAAAGGTGTCATTTTTACAGATATTTTAACAGCAGTTCGTGAACATGGTGAGCTTGTTCAAAAATACTTTATGACTGAAGCTGTTAAAGTGGATGAGCATAAGTTAACAGCGCTTCATACAGCACTTGTTAACGGTGGCGTATTTGTTTACGTACCAAAAAATGTAGTCATTGAGCAACCACTTCAAGTTGTTTTCTTGAACGATAATGCTGAAGCATCATTATATAACCATGTATTAGTAGTGGCAGAAGCAAATTCTGCTGTAACATACGTGGAAACATATATTTCAACGGTTGAAGAAGCAAAAGGCCAAGCAAATATTATTGCGGAAGTAGTTGTCCAAGATAATGCGCAAGTAACATATGGAGCAGTGGATGTGCTTGCAAAAGGCTTTACGACATATGTAAACCGTCGTGCACGTTTAGCACGTGACGCAAAAGTAGATTGGGCTCTTGGTTTAATGAATGACTCAGATACAATCTCAGAAAATATTACTCATCTAATTGGTGACGGTTCTCATGCAGATACAAAAACAGTAGTTGTTGGTCGTGGAGAACAAAAACTTAACTTCACTACAGAGGTTCGTCACTGGGGTAAAAACTCAAACGGGCATATCTTAAAACATGGTGTCATGAAAGATGCAGCTCAATCTATCTTTAATGGTATTGGCTATATCGAACATGGTGCAACGAAAGCAGATGCACAACAAGAATCACGTGTATTAATGCTTTCTGAAAAAGCTCGTGGGGATGCAAACCCAATTTTATTAATTGATGAAGATGATGTAACAGCAGGACACGCAGCATCTGTTGGTCGAGTAGATCCATTACAGCTTTACTATTTAATGAGCCGTGGTATCTCGAAAGCAGAAGCAGAGCGCCTTGTTATCCATGGATTCCTTGCGCCAGTTGTTACGCAATTACCAATTGAGGGCGTTCAAAAGCAACTGACGGAGGTTATTGAAAGGAAAGTTCGCTAATGATGAATAAAGACATTAAAAGCTATTTCCCAATTTTAAATCAGGATGTAAATGGTCATAGACTTGCGTATCTTGATAGTGCAGCGACGTCTCAAAAACCTGTTCAAGTAATTGAAGCAATTAAAGCTTATTATGAATTCGATAATTCCAATGTTCACCGTGGTGTGCATACATTAGGAAACCGTGCTACAGATAAATATGAAGGTGCGCGTGAAAAGGTTCGTAAGTTTATTAATGCTCAATCAACACAAGAAATTATATTTACTCGTGGAACAACGACCGCATTAAATACAGTAGCAGCCAGCTATGGACGTGCAAATGTTGCTGAGGGTGATGAAATTGTCATTACTCAAATGGAGCATCATTCCAATATTATTCCTTGGCAGCAGTTAGCCAAAGAAAAAAAGGCGACATTGAAATACATTGAGCTAGAAGCTGATGGTACGATTAGTTTAGAAAAAGTACGTGCGACGATTACACCGCAAACAAAAATCGTGTCGGTGTCAATGGCATCAAACGTACTTGGAACTATTAATCCAATTAAAGAAATTGCGCAAATTGCACATGCTAATGGTGCTGTTATGGTGGCTGATGGAGCTCAAGCTGCTCCGCATATGAAAATTGATGTCCAAGATTTGGATGTAGATTTCTTAGGGTTCTCAGGGCATAAAATGTGCGGTCCTACTGGAATAGGTGTACTATATGGTAAAAAGGAACACCTTGAAAAGATGGAGCCAATTGAATTTGGTGGCGAAATGATCGATTTTGTTGGGTTATATGATTCAACGTGGAAGGAATTACCGTGGAAATTTGAAGGTGGAACGCCTATTATTGCAGGTGCAATAGGATTAGGTGCCGCTATTGATTTCTTAACTGAGATTGGGCTAGACAATATTGCAGAGCATGAGCATAAGCTTGTTGGCTACGCAATGGATCAGCTTGAAACAATTGACGGTTTAAAAATTTTCGGCCCACGTGACCCAATGAAACGTTGTGGACTTGTGACATTTAACTTAGATGATGTCCATCCACATGATGTGGCAACAGTGCTTGATATGAATGGTATTGCTATTCGTGCTGGTCATCACTGTGCACAACCACTAATGAAATGTCTTCAGCAAGTAGCGACAGCGCGTGCAAGCTTCTATCTGTACAATACAGAGGAGGATATTGACCGTCTTGTTGCAGGGTTACGTTCTGCGAAGGAGTATTTTGGCGATGTCTTTTAATAATTTAGATCAACTATATCGTTCAGTCATTATGGATCACTATAAAAATCCTCGTAATAAGGGTGCTTTAGAAGGTGAAGCTGTAACGATTGATATGAACAATCCGACATGTGGAGACCGTATTCACTTAACATTAAAAGTGACTGACGGTATTGTAGAGGATGCCAAATTTGATGGTGAAGGCTGTTCAATTTCTATGTCCTCTGCTTCCATGATGACGCAACTGATTAAAGGGAAAAAGGTAGATGAAGCTTTAGAGCTTGCTGATATTTTTTCTAAAATGATGATGGGTGAAGAGTATAGCGATAAATATGACCTAGAGGATGTTGAAGCACTGCAAGGTGTCTCACAATTCCCTGCTCGTATTAAGTGTGCAACATTAGCTTGGAAAGCAATGGAAAAAGGTGTGAAATAAATCATACTGCCTTGTCGGCTGGGTGAAAGTGACATACTTTCACTCAAGGCAAGGGCCGAATACCCTGAAAAATACATCTCAATGAACGGAGGAGAAACGATGGCTAAAAAAATGCCTGATATCGGCGATTACAAATACGGTTTCCATGACAAGGACGTATCAATTTTCCGTTCAAAACGTGGTTTAACTGAAGAAATCGTCCGTGAAATTTCAAATATGAAACAAGAGCCAGAGTGGATGCTAGAGTACCGCTTAAAAGCACTTGAAACATTTTATACTAAACCAATGCCACAATGGGGTGGCGATCTTGGTGATTTAGACTTTGATGAAATTACGTACTATGTAAAACCATCAGAAGCTACACAAAAATCATGGGATGAAGTACCTGATGAAATCAAAGCTACTTTTGATAAATTAGGGATTCCAGAAGCAGAACAAAAATATCTTGCGGGTGTATCTGCACAATATGAGTCAGAGGTAGTTTACCACAACATGAAGCAAGAACTTGAAGATCTTGGTATTGTGTTTAAAGATACAGACTCAGCATTACGCGAAAACGAAGATATTTTCAAACAATATTGGGGTAAAGTAATCCCATACACAGATAATAAATTTGCGGCATTGAATTCTGCTGTATGGTCAGGTGGATCATTTATCTATGTACCACCAGGTGTTAAAGTTGAAACACCTTTACAAGCTTACTTCCGCATTAACTCTGAGAATATGGGTCAATTCGAACGTACGCTAATTATTGTGGATGAAGGCGCGCATGTACACTATGTTGAAGGTTGTACAGCCCCTGTTTACACAACAAACTCTTTACACTCAGCTGTTGTAGAAATTGTTGTTCGTAAAGATGCCTACTGCCGTTATACAACGATTCAAAACTGGGCAAACAACGTATACAATCTTGTAACGAAACGTACAGTTGTTGAAGAAAACGGTACAATGGAATGGATTGATGGTAACATTGGTTCTAAATTAACAATGAAATACCCAGCATGTATCCTAAAAGGTGAAGGTGCTCGTGGTATGACATTATCAATTGCATTAGCAGGTAAAGGTCAACATCAACATGCTGGAGCAAAAATGATTCATATGGCACCAAACACATCTTCTACAATCGTTTCTAAATCGATTGCTAAACAAGGTGGTAAGGTTACGTATATGGGACAAGTTCGTTTCGGTCCTAAAGCTAGCGGTGCTCGTGCCAACATTGAATGTGATACGCTGATTATGGATAACCAATCTACTTCTGATACAATTCCATACAACGAAATCTTAAATGATAACGTTTCTTTAGAGCATGAAGCTAAAGTTTCAAAAGTATCTGAAGAACAATTATTCTATTTAATGTCTCGTGGTATCTCTGAAGAAGAAGCGACAGAAATGATCGTAATGGGCTTCATCGAGCCATTCACAAAAGAATTACCAATGGAATACGCAGTAGAAATGAACCGTCTTATCAAGTTTGAGATGGAAGGGTCTATCGGGTAAAGTTAAAATTCAAGGGGCAGATTCTAATATCTGCTCCTTTTTTACGTTTACTATTTTATAGCCTTCGATAAAATTCAAGGGGCACTTGAGAGTAATTGCTGAGAAAATGGAGAGAAGCAGCGAAGCCCTCACTTATCCCTTTAGGAAGGGCAATCGTTCAAAGCTTTGTCAATCATCGGGTTAGGGACTTATTAAGCTCTGTATGATAACTGGATTTACCGCATAAAGTATCAATTAACCCTTGTCGCAACTATGTTTGTGGCAAGGGTTTTTGTTTTGTATGAAAAATAATTTTCTTAATATATTGAAATAATAGTGGATTTTTATAAGGAGACATACTACAATGATAATGAGAATCAATATCAATTAAGGAAGGGAGTTTGAGTGCATGAGAAACAAGTTTCTATTTATTAGTATGATAGCGGTATTTATGCTGATCCTCGCTGCATGCGGAGAGAAGAAAACAACAGAGGAGGATACGTCCACAGATTCGACGAAAGAGGAAGTGGCACAAACACAAGATGGTTCTAGCAATGAAAATGGGACAAGAACCATTGATTATCTTGGGGAAAGCTATGAAGTGCCAGATAAGGTCGAAAGAATTGTTGTTACGGGTGCGATGGAGGCCATGGAGGATATGGTTGTACTTGATGTTCATCCAGTAGGAGCGATTGCGATCGGTGGTAAATTCCCTGAGTTGTACGCTGCTGTTACAGATAAGGCAGAGTCGATTGGGGAGAAGATTAAGCCAAACTTTGAAAAAATATTAGAATTAGATCCAGATGTGATTTTAGGCTCAACGAAATTTCCAGAGGAAGTACAAAGTAAATTAGAGAAAATTGCTCCAACCATTTTAGTTTCGCATATCTCTACGAATTGGGAATCTAATTTAAACTTATTAGCTGAATTAACGGGCAAGCAAGCAGAGGCAGAAAAAATATTATCTACATATAAGGCAGATATTGAAGCGGCAAAATCTAGCTTAACAGAAAAGCTAGAAGGCAAAAAAGTTGCAGCCATTCGAATTCGTGGGGGACAAGCTTATGTCTATCCAAAAGAGGTGTTTTTAAACCCCGTTTTATATGGTGAGCTTGGTTTAGAAGTTCCTGCTGAAATCGCTAAGGCGAAATCACAAGAAGCGATTTCTGTTGAGCAACTAGCGGATATGAATCCAGATTATTTGTTTGTGCAGTTTTCAACGGATGAAAATGCGGATGCTCCTAATGCGTTAGAAGATTTTAAAAAGAATCCCATTATCCAAAATATTAATGCCTTTAAAAATGAGCAAGTATTTGTGAATGTTGTGGACCCACTAATGGAAGGTGGCCCAGCGTTTAGTCGTATTACTTTTTTAGAGGCAATCCAACAAAATCTTGATAAATAACTTGTTTGGCATGAGTTCAATTTGTATAAGGACTCATGCTTTTTCTTTGTGAAAAGCTAGATTTTTTACATGATGTTTAATTGTATGAGAAGACTGTATGCTATGATTATGTAGTAGATAGAGGAGGATGTCACATGATTGTAGTTGGATTAACTGGATGGGGCGATCACCCTTCACTTTATAGTGGAGTGACTACTTCAAAGGATAAATTATTTGATTATACAGGTCATTTTTTAGCGGTGGAAGTAGATACTTCCTTTTATGCCATACCATCCAAAGAGAATGTTCGTAAATGGTGTGAGAATACACCGGAGAATTTTCGTTTTATAGTGAAGGCCTATCAAGGCATGACGGGACATTTGCGGGGAGATATTCCTTTTGAAACCAAAAATGATATGTTCAATGCTTTTATTGAATGTGCCCATGAATTTAAACGCTTGGGAAAACTAGGAATGGTTTTAGCTCAGTTTCCACCGTGGTTTGATTGTCAGTCGAAAAATGTTCAGTACTTATTGTATATTCGTCAACAACTAAAGGACTTCGAAGTGGCTATCGAATTTCGCAATCAAACATGGTATGCAGATAATGTAGTACAACAAACAATGGACTTTTTACGAGAGCATCAATTGATTCATACGATTTGTGATGAGCCACAGGCTGGTGTAGGATCGGTTCCCTTCCATCCTGTAGTGACTGCTGATAAGGCACTGGTGCGTATCCATGGGCGAAATATACATGGCTGGCGCAACACGGGGAATGCTGAAAATTGGCGCAAAGTTCGCTTTTTATATGACTATAATAAAGAAGAATTGCAGCAGCTTGGACAGCAAATCACGAAGCTTGAGACAGAGGTGCAGGAACTATTTATATTATTTAATAACAATTCGGGTAATCATGCAGCGAAAAACGCGAAGGAATTACAGGGTATTTTAAATATTAAAGATGTTGGGTTAGCGCCTAAACAATTAAACATGTTTGAAGGGGAATTATAATGGCGTTTATTTTATTAATAATTATTGCATTATTTTCAGGTCTCCTTGGCTCATTAGTTGGGCTAGGCGGTGGCGTGGTATTAGTGCCAGCAACTTTATATATCGGTTTAAACCTTGGAATGATTCCAGATATAACACCCCAAAAAGTAGTTGGTTTATCTGTTGTAATGATGATTTTTACAGGACTAGCCTCCACATTAAGTTATATGAAATCAAAAACGGTGGATTATAAAACTGGCTATATATTTTTTATCGGCAGTATTCCAGGCTCTATTTTGGGCGCTTGGGTTAATAAAGGATTAGATTTACCATCCTTCAATTTATACTTTGGTATTTTGCTTATTATTTTATCGATTATTTTACTTGTACGCGACAAATTGAAGCCTGTAAAATGGTTTGTGAAAAATGGTCTGCAACAAGAATTTACGGATGCCGAAGGGAAAACCTTTGTCTACGGATATCCGATTTGGTTTGCGATTTTATTTACATTCGGAGTAGGCTTTGCCTCAGGACTATTTGGTATAGGTGGAGGCTCAATGATTGTACCGGCTATGATTATATTGTTCTTATTTCCCCCACATGTAGCAGTAGCAACTTCGATGTTTTTAGTGTTTTTAACGTCACTTGTTAATACGGCCAGCCATGTATATTTGGGACATGTTCCATGGCTTTATACAATTCCTGTCATACCAGGAGCCTTTATTGGGGCGAAGCTTGGTGCAGCGTTAAATAAAAAAATTAAATCAGATACGCTTGTACTGGTTCTTCGAATTATTTTATTATTATTAGGAATTCGTTCCATCGTTGAAGGGATATTGGCTTAATCGGCTAGACTAGCTAATGAAAATGAGGTGGCTTTAATGCTTGAAAAAATCCATATTTTTCACACAAATGATTTGCATAGTCATTTTAAGTATTGGCCACGAATGCAAAGCTATGTGAAAGAGGAGCGCAACAATCTAGCGAGTATAGGGGAAACAAGTTATTTGTTTGATGTGGGAGATCATTTAGATCGCTCTAATATTTATACTGAAGCGACAATTGGTAAGGGGAATGTACAATTACTGAACGAGGCAGAATATGATGTAGTGACAATTGGGAACAATGAGGGCATTACATTGTCTCATGATGAGCTTTTTCATTTATATGATGGTGCAAATTTTGATGTCGTCGTAGGTAATATTGATGCGGTTAATGGGAGAAATCCAGCCTGGCTGAAGCCCTATGTGGTGCTTACAACAGATAAGGGAACGAAGCTAGGGATAATTGCAGCCACGGCTATGTTTGACGTGTATTATGAGGCGTTAAATTGGCAGTTGGTTGAAGCGCGTAGCACACTTCTTCGTTTAGCCCATCAACTCCGTAAAGAGGTTGATATTGTTTTATGCCTTTCACATTTAGGGATAACCGAAGACGAGCTATTAGCAGAGGAATGTCCAGAAATTGATGTCATATTCGGTTCTCATACTCATCATGTCTTGCCAGAAGGGAAATTTGTCAATGGTGTTTTATTGACAGGTGGCGGGAAATTTGGACAATATACAGGACATCTTGTTATCGAATATGATAAAAAAATGAGGAAAATTGTTGAAAAAAAGGATACTTTAATTCATAATAAGGACTTGCCAAATATCCAAAACGAACAGCAAATTGTCCAATCCCTAGAGGATGAAGGAATTAGAATACTGGATACACCTGTATTTACGACCGAAAAATCTTATAATAAGGAATGGTTCCACTACTCACAGCTATCTGATTTATTTGCACATGCTATTTTAGACAAAAGTGGTGCTGACTGTGCCTTGTTTAATGCAGGGATTTTTTTAGATGGCCTGCCAAAAGGAAATGTGACTGCATTAGATGTGCATCGGATTTTTCCACATCCTATTAATTTATGTACAATTGAATTATCCGTTACGGAAATAAAGGAAATCTATATGCAATCCAAAAATGAAGAATGGCCCTATATTGAATTAAAAGGATTAGGGTTTAGAGGGGTCATTTTTGGAAAAATGTTGACATATGGTTTTTCCATGAACGACAATCGCCAGTTATTAATGAATGGAAAGCTGGCAGATAATAATCACATCTATAAACTTGTAACTTTAGATTTGTTTACTTTTGGATATTTTTATCCAAGTTTCAAATATGCAAAGAAGCAATATATATTACCAGAATTTTTACGAAACATTATGATAGATTATGGTCAAAGTTTCTTTAAGTAATAGTGTTAGCTTAAAGAATAGATTGGGGAAGAAATCATGCGATTAATTTCAATCGATGTATTAAAAGAAGGAATGGTATTAGGCAGAACCATTTGGAATGAGGCGGGGCATCCGCTTTTAAAAAAGGATGTCATCATTAATGACCGCATTATTCAGCGACTTCAGCAGTTAAATACACATTACCTATACATTGACGATGATATTTCGGAGGGCATTGAAGTAGAAGAAACGGTGCCACCTGCGATGCGAAATAAAGTCATTACAACAATTAAAGATTCATTTCAATCAATCGATGGTTTAAATTCAGTAAATGCCTCTTATATATTAGATCAACAATCAAAGACAATTGTCTCGATTGTCGATGAACTACTTTCAGCTGTTACTGGAAATGATGAAATATTAACGATATTAACAGATGCTTATTTATTTGATGAGTATTTATATCAACACTCCTTCCAAGTGACACTTTACTCGATAGCCATCGCCAAAGAGCTCGGCTACTCTGCTGAGGATTTACGGTTAGTAGGAATTGGTGCATTACTACATGATGTAGGTAAACTAATGGTACCAAAAGATATCCTAACAAAACCAGGTCGTCTAACTAATGAAGAGTTTGAAGCGATGAAAATGCACGCTCGCTATGGCTTTGATTTATTACGCAATTTACACTCTATTTCATTGCTAGTGGCCCATTGCGCTTTTCAACATCATGAGCGCATTGATGGCAGTGGCTACCCACGAGGATTAGTTGATTTTGAAATTCACCCTTTTGCCAAAATTATTGGCGTAGCCGATGTCTTTGACGCGGTTACAACGAATCGAGTATATCGTGAAAAAATGCTTCCTTCACAAGGACTAGCTATTGTAGAGGCAGGCTCCGGTACGCTATATGATGCTCGCATCGTAAAAGCACTTAAAAGAGCTGTCGTTCATTATCCAAATGGCGTAATTTTAAAATTATCAGATGGTCGACGTGGCATTGTATCTAGACAAAACCCATTGGATGCAGCCTTACCATGGATTCGTATTTTTGAGGAGCAAAATCAACTGCTCGCAGCTACATATGAGGTTAATTTAGTGGACTATCCAAATGTTTTAATTGAAAATGTTGAGACGGATTATATGGTTCCTGCAAAGGTAGAATAAAATACTCCTCCTGTTCATACGTTATGGAACAGGAGGAGATTTTTTTGTTTTTCCCTCGAAAAAGGATGAAATTGCGCTCTTATAATAAACGGGGAATACGTCTTAATCGATTAACCATTTTAATTGTTAGTATGGTTGTTTGTCTTATATTATTTATTTATTATTTAAATGAACGGCTCATGCCTACCTATTTGCAATATGCAGAAGTACAAACTACAAAAATTGCTTCATATGTTGTAAGTAAAGCCATTAACTCACGAACCTCCAATGTATTAGATGTAAATGATATCATTGAAGATATTCCTCCAGGTAGTTCTGATATGATGACGACAAAGTTTAATACGGAAATTATTAATCGTGTTCGGGCGGAGACATTAGAGCTTGTAAAAATGTATTTAGAGCAGGCAGAACAGGGAGAGCTATCACATTTGCCTGAATTAGATAATGTTGAATATGATATTAACCGAATTCAGGATGGCGATGGCATTGTCTTTTTTGTGCCACTCGGGCAAGCTGCCAATATACCTTTGCTCGGCAACTTAGGACCAAAAATCCCTATACGATTCCACGTGATCGGAAATGTCCATAGTAATGTGACCTCATCTATTCAAGAATTTGGGATTAATAGTGCGTATGTAGAAGTGGGCATTCATTTAGAGGTAAATGTCCAAATTATTGTTCCGTTTGCGAGTAAATCCTCAACCGTCGCACAGGATATTCCTGTAGCTATGGGGTTAACTAGAGGTCCAGTACCGAACATCTATACCAATAGTAGTGATGCGCCTCAACCATCCATTGAAATACCTGTACCATTTAAATAGAAATGTTTACTGTGATAGTTGTTGGAGTTCATTTATTATGTTACATTGACAACAGTGAAGATAGTTAATATAAAAAATGCATATTTTTGATAGGGGCGATATCCGTATGACATCTTGTAAACCTACAAGTAAAGAAGAACATTTAAGAAAACCAGACTGGCTAAAAATAAAACTAAACACTAATGATGAATATAAAGGTCTTAAGAAGCTAATGCGTGAGAAAAATCTTCATACGGTTTGTGAAGAAGCTCGCTGTCCAAATATTCATGAATGCTGGGGAGAAAGACGTACAGCTACAATGATGATTCTTGGTTCGGTTTGTACACGTGCTTGTCGATTTTGTGCAGTAAAAACGGGCTTGCCGAATGAATTAGACTTGGCAGAGCCAGAACGTGTTGCAGATTCAGTAGCAATTATGAACCTAAAGCACGTTGTCATTACTATGGTAGCGCGTGACGATTTAAAAGATGGCGGAGCGGAAGTATTGGCAGAAACAGTCCGTGCTATTCGCCGTAAAAGTCCTTTTACATCTGTTGAAGTATTACCATCTGATTTAGGTGGTATGAGGGAAAATCTTCAACTGTTAATGGATGCGAAGCCAGATATTTTAAATCATAATATTGAAACCGTGCGTCGTTTAACACCGAGAGTACGTGCTCGTGCAAAATACGAGCGTTCTTTGGAGTTCCTTCGTCTAGCTAAAGAAATGCAACCAGATATTCCGACGAAATCATCTTTAATGATTGGTTTAGGAGAAACTCATGAAGAAATTTTAGAGGTAATGGATGATTTACGAGCAAATAATGTGGATATCATGACGATTGGTCAATATTTACAGCCTACGAAAAAGCATTTAGCAGTTAAAAAATATTATTCACCAATAGAGTTTGGAAAACTGCGAAAAATTGCTATGGAAAAAGGCTTTAAACATTGTGAAGCTGGCCCACTTGTACGTAGTAGTTACCATGCTGACGAACAAGTAAATGCTGCAACAAAAGAACGTCAGTTACAAGCAGAGCTCTAAGCGTCAAGGATGAACAAGAGGGTGGTGTCACTTTGATCATAGTTGAAGGATTGGAATATGAACTATTAAAAGATTTTCGTGAAGCCTTTCAGGAAGAAGTTTTTCAGGAAAGGTATTCCGATATATTGGCTAGATATGATTATATAGTAGGTGATTGGGGCTATAACCAATTACGTTTAAAGGGCTTTTTTGATGATAAAAATCAAAAGTCGACTTTTGATACGAAAATAAGTACGCTTCAAGACTATTTATACGAGTATTGCAATTTTGGCTGCGCCTATTTTGTCTTACGTAAAACAGGGAAAGTAATGAAACAGCCAGAGGTGTTGGATGCGAATGACATAACAGCGCAACCAACTGACCAAGAACCATTAGCAGAATAACAAGAAGAAACTTGATGTGATGTGCATCAAGTTTTTTTCTTTGTTTTTTTATTAGCTTTTGTATGATTGGGGAATAATAAAGCTCAAAACAGCTAATTAAAGGTGAGATACGAATGAAAAGAGCCGTCTTTTTAGACCGTGATGGTGTAATTAATGAAGTATTAACAAAACGCGTGAAGTTTGTTAATAAGCCTAGAGATTTATACTTTTTACCACAAGTTCCAGAAGCCATTCGCAAACTAAATAAACACTTTGACTATATTTTTGTTGTGACAAATCAAGGGGGTGTTGGTTTAGGCTTTATGAGCGAAAGTGGCTTGCAAAAAATACATGAGCATATGGTCAAGGAGCTAAAGAAAAATGGTGCCATTATTCATGAAGTAGTTTATTGTCCACATAAGCCCAAGTCAGGCTGTGCCTGTAGAAAACCTAATAGTAAACTAATTATTGATTTAGGAAAGAAATATAATATTGATTTATCGAAATCCTATATGGTGGGTGATACGGATACAGATATTATAGCGGGAAAACAAGCAGGTACAAAGGCTGTGTTTTTAGGCAAGGATGACCCATTAGCAGATGCAATTTTTCCTGATTTGATAAGTGCTGCTCGGTGGATAATAAAGGATGCAACAGCTTGAGAAAAGAAGCTACAAGAAGTATAAAACGCTGAAAAAAGGATAATTTATGAGTGGAGGTGATGATGTTGACGAAGGATAAACGCAATAAAAAGCCCCTAGATCGTGAAGAATATGGATATGGTTTTGATATTAGTGTAGATGATTTAGGCGTGATTGGTCAAAATAACGAAGCGAAAAAGCAAAACGATAATGAAAATAAAGACAAGCCGCATAATAAAGATAATCCATCCACACTCAATAAATAATCGACCTTTAAAGATTTCGCAAAAACCAACTGGTGAGCGGAATTTTTTTATCTTGATTGATTCACTCACAAAAAAAGCTCGTGCAATATAATGATGTCCTATAAAAAAACACCCTGTAAAAAGGGTGTTAGTTCAATAGCTCACGTAAATATTCTCGAAGTTCCTCGGTTTCATCCTCTGTACGATTGTATACATGTTCTAAGTAGCCAGGCTCCTCTACATCATCAGGACCAATAATCGCAAAGCGACCAAATTGTATATCCATGACAAGTACTTTCCCAAAGAAGCGGCCAGATTGTAATATCGCTAAATCATAGCGCAGTTTTTTTCCTGCAAAGCTAACAAAGCGAGTTTTTGTATCTTCTACATCATCATATAAAAAAAAACGTTCCATCTTTTAATCTCCTTCCAGTCCTATAGTTATGGTACTATAGAAGAGAAAAGACTATCAACTTTTAAAGATTTGAATGGGGGCTTTCCTTGTGTATTTTGTAGATCGTAATAAAATCACAAAAAATTTACAGTACTTAGATGGGCTATTAGCCATTTTGGAGACAGAGAATAACTGGTCTCAAAATGATATAAAGAAATTAGCTATCGAGCGAATTGGTCACAACATTATGGAGTCAATGATGGATGTAGGAAATTTAATGATTGACGGTTTCATAATGCGCGACCCAGGAAGCTACGAGGATATTATTGATATATTAGTCGATGAAAAAGTCGTAGTTGCTGAAATGGAGGCACCATATAAAGCTGTAGTTGGCTTGCGTAAAATGCTAGTACGCGAGTTTATAGAGGTAGATATCGATGAAGTTGTCCACGTACTTACAGCCAATTTATCGGCATTAAAGCAATTTTCGCCTGCAGTCCATCGTTATTTAACAAATGAGCTAGGTCCAGTTTCTGCCTTTTTGCCAGAGGATCATCAATGAGAGGTTATAAGGCCTATTGCTTTGATTTAGACGGCACTGTTTACCGTGGAAAGGAAGGGATTTCTTCTGCTGTTGCTTTTATTCATCGCTTACAGCAAGCAGGAATCGAGCCATATTATGTCACAAATAACTCTTCTAAAACACGTGAACAACTGCAAGATGCTTTAATGTCTATAGGGATTAGTGCACCATTAGAACATATTTATTCAAGTGCGTCCGTCACAGCGAAGTATGTGGCACTCCATTATGCAGGTAAAAAAGTAGCTATGATGGGGTCTGATGGTATTCGTCAGGCATTACTTGATGAAAATATTGTGCCTGTTGAAGATGAAGCGGATGTATTTGTCATGGGAATTGATCGAACACTTGATTATATGGCACTTGCTAGAGCGACAATATTTGTTCAAAAAGGAGCAGTTTTTATTGCCACAAATCAGGACATTAAGTTCCCGACAGAATATGGTTTCTTACCAGGGAATGGTTCTTTTGCTCGTTTAGTAGGAGAGGTTGCGGGCGTTGATCCTATTTATATAGGGAAGCCATCACCTGCTATCCTAGAAGTAATTGCGACAGAACATCATTTTTCTAAAGAAGACATGGTTATGATTGGTGATAATTATGATACGGACATAATGTGCGGAATTAATTTTGGCTGTGATACAATCCATGTGAATACGGGCGTTACACCCACAAAGGTTGTACAAGAGAAAGAACTTCAACCTACATATATAGTGGATGCGTTACAATAAATAAAAGGATGTTATGCAGATTTTTTAGCATAACATCCATTTTTTTTGTTCAAATTTATTCATATAGGCGTTTTAGCAAACTACCATAAAGGGTTTTCTTCAATAAACTGATAAATGGCTTTCGTTAACGCTTCTGGAGAATCAGCTTCTACTAATTCACCATTGACAATAGCATAAAAAGATTCTGAGCACTTTGTACAATAACTGAGGCAGCCATATTCCAAAACGTCGATATTCGGATCGCGTTCGAGTACTTCATAAGTTGCTTGAGAGCCATTTGCTAAATTACTAATACAAAATTCAACCATTGGATTCATCCATGTCACCTCACCAAAGTAATGCTACTCGGTTTTACGAATTTCGTCAATTATTTAAATTGAAGGTAAAGAAGTGTTTTTATATAAAACTTTAAGGGAAAACCGTTATTAATTGCTTAAAAAACTATCGAAATGAACATCTTTTCATTTATTTTGTGAAATCCTTCACAAATTTTCATTCTGATATTGTGAAACTTCTCACAATCGGTTATACTCGTTTGTGGATACTTTGTGAACAATTATTAAAAGAGATATTAAAGGAGAATATTATGGGTAAATTAGTACTTTTAGGTGGCGGCTATGGCAATATGCGTGTCATGCTTCGTCTATTAAATAGTCTGCCATTAGACAGAGAGGTAGTCATAATAGATAGAGCCCCTTTCCATAGTTTAAAAACTGAGTTTTATGCGTTAGCCGCTGGAACTGCTACAGATAAAGAAATTCGTGTAAGCTTCCCTGAGCACGAACGTTTAACGCCTGTATATGGAGAAATCACTGAAATTAATCGTGCGGAAAAAGTTGTCATTTTAGAAGACGGACAACGTATTGAATATGATGATTTAGTCGTTGGTCTTGGTTGCGAAGATAAATATCATGGTGTACCAGGTGCAGAGGAGTACACTTATAGCATTCAAACGATGGGACAATCACGTGCTACACTTCAAGCGTTATGTGGTTTACCGGCTGGGTCTACAGTCGGAATTGTAGGGGCTGGCTTAAGTGGTATCGAACTTGCAAGTGAGCTACGTGAAAGTCGATCTGATTTAAAAATAAAGCTATTTGACCGAGGTCCACGTATTCTAAAGGATTTCCCAGAGAAACTAAGTAAATATGTAAAGGATTGGTTTGTGAAGCATAGCGTTGATGTTATTGCCAATTCTAATATTACTAAAGTGGAGCCAGGTAAAATTTTTAATCATGAAGATGAAATTTTACTCGACAAGGTCGTATGGACAGCTGGTGTACAGCCTGTCAAAATTGTACGTGATATGGATGTGGAGAAGGATAAACAGGGTCGTCCACTAGTAACAGAGTACTTTAATGTACTTGACGATGAACATGTATATATTGTTGGTGATTGTGCTTCCTCAGATTTACCTCCAACGGCACAGTTAGCAGAGGAACAAGCAGAGCTAATTGTTAAAGTCCTTCGTATGCGCTGGAAGGGCGAACATTTACCTGAAAAGATGCCAGATATTAAATTAAAAGGTTTCATGGGTGCCCTTGGTAAAAAACAAGGCTTTGTCTATTTGGCAGATACAACAGTTACAGGTCGTATCGCTCGTTTAATGAAATCCGGATTATTATGGTATTACAAACGTCAAAATGATTAGTTAGTAAAAGGGATTGTTTCTAGTTGAAACAATCCCTTGGCTTTGCTTAAACTGTTGTATCTGGAACAAACCCTAAACCTTCAAGTGCAGTGAAAACCGGTTTCAACTGTACATAGCCTTCACCAACGACTTCATTATTAATGAGGACAAGAGGGTAGAAAAATTCATCTTCCTGAATACGTGTCGCATAGTCTTGATCACGTTCATTCTCAATTGGACCTTCGATATCGATATAACGAATATCATATGGTTGATCTGGATATTTTCGATCGATAGCTGCTTGTAGCCACTCATATGTATCTTTAGAAGATGGAGCATTGACACAGCTAGCGCAAATTACAGCTGTTCCATAAATTTCAATCATAGGTTTAGTTGGTTGCATCGTATTTTCTCTCCTTGTGATTCAATATTGGATTTTTTCTGTTGCTAACATTATAATCATTATAAGGAAAGGAGTCGAGATAAAATGGCTGAAGCAACAATTAACGACCAAGTTCAAGAGGTATTAGATAAATTACGTCCGTTCTTACTACGTGACGGTGGGGACTGTGAATTAGTAGATGTTGAGGATGGCGTTGTAAAATTACGTTTATTAGGGGCTTGTGGTAGTTGCCCAAGTTCTACTATTACATTGAAAGCTGGTATTGAACGCGCATTATTAGAAGAAGTACCAGGTATTGTGGAAGTAGAGCAAGTATTCTAAGACATTAAAAAAGTTCTAGCTGAATCTCAGGCTAGAACTTTTTTTATTTATAGGTGGCGCGCATGCTCTTTTTCTTCGCGGATGACAGCCCATTGCTCTTTTGCCATATCCACAATTTTTGCCTCGCCACCACTGCTTTGTTTTTCAATTACTCTAGAGAAGAAGCGTGTCGCATTTTCAATGTCTCCGATTCTTCTTGATAATTCGGCAATCATATACATAATACGTACAGCAGACATTTGTGTAGAACTGTAATCTTCTGTTGAATACGATTCCATATAATGATCACGAGCTAGTTTCATAAAGCGCTCCTCTTGCCCACTATTTTTAAGAGAACGGTAGAGCCAAGCAAGACGCAAAGCTAAACCAGCAATAGCGACATGTTTTTCTTTTTTTATCGTGCCGCAGAGGAAAGCCAATTTATACGCTTGTATCGCCTGAAAAACAGTACGTTCTCCCTTAAAATCATGATGCACCCACTTTTTTGTTATTTGTGTGTGAATATCATCTTGAATACCTGGTGCAAAATATTTTGTAAAGTCCTCTGTAAATGAAAACCCACAATGCTCACAAACGAAGACATTGTAATAAAGCGCATTCACATCATCCGTATAAATAGGGTGGAAATCGGTTTCGGTATGCTCTACTTTAATAAATTTGGAACGAACTTTTAACGTCGGAAAATCCTTTTTACAATTCAAACATTGAATTTGTTTTTCATAATACGGTGAAATATCCATATATATTACCCCCTACATAGAAGTCGTTGTAACTATTATACCAATGGTGCTAGTAGAAGCATGAATAAAAATTCCTAAACATGTGAAAAATATGAGAATTCTCACTAAAATTTACCTTGAAGCTGAATGTTTGTCATACAATGGTCAAAATTGATATGATATTAGGTAAGAAGGAAGGTGATGGGGATGACAAGTACAAAGCAAGTTATTGAAATTACACAGGCTGCCGGCTTTCATATTAATGAAATGATGGAGCACAATGAAGAGCAAGGTTCTTTTTTACGTGTAGTAGTAAACGGTGGCGGCTGTAGTGGGCTATCCTATGGTATGCATTTTGATCAAGAGAAAAAAGAGGAAGACTTTGTAGATGTACAACATGGTTTAACAATTCTTGTTTCCCGTGAAGATGCGCCGATTTTGATGGGAACAAAAATTGACTATAAACAATCGCTAATGGGCGGTGGCTTCACAATCGATAATCCAAATGCCATTGCATCATGTGGCTGCGGTACATCTTTCAAAACAGCAAAGCGTGAAGGTACACCTGAGATTTGTGACTAATTAAACGTGATATAAATGTAGAAGACAATCCTTATAAATTGTAAACATAATCTGAATTAGGTTGTGAATACAAGCCTTTTCGATTTGTATGTTTTGAAAACAACAAATGGAAGAGGCTTTTACTTTGTTTTGAAGTTTAAAAGAAAAGCCTTGCTTAGAGCAATAAACAAGGCACTCTAATAATTTAAAATTTATAATACCAAAAAATTGCTAATTCATTTGCTGTTGGCAAATTTGAATATAGCATTGTATCCACTGCACCTATTACAAATTGATTTTTAGCATAAAAATGACAAGCTGAAACATTGATATCTTGTGTTTCAAGCATGAGACCACAGCAGTTCTTTTCTTTGGCCCACTCAATGGCTTTATTTAGTAAGGCAGTGCCAACGCCATTTTTTCTATAATCTTTTGCGACAGCGATGTCTTCAATAAGTGCATATCCGTTCCAATTAGAGCACATCTTAATCTGCCCTACACAGCTGTTGTCAATATAATAAAAAAATACAGCTTTCTCGATATCTTCTATGTAGCTAAGATCAATTTCATCCTCTTCATATTTTTTGAAGTAAGGCTCAGAATATATTTCCTCTGTAAATGTCCAAACCTTATCTTTGAATGTCGGTATAATTTTCCCCGAGACTATAAAACCGTCGTTTGATTTATTAAAATCCTTCATAGTAGACGGAGTCATTTTAATGATCATTTTACTCTCCCTTTCTGTATTCAACTTTGTGGTTAGGGGATGGTCTTTATTTTATGAAAAAATCGATATTCTTCTCTGATGATTGCTGGATTATTGAAACAAAGTGAAAATAAGAAAAGTGCTTCTTTCGCTGTGATGAAAGAAGCATTTTAGCATGGAGTTAATCAGACTTCTCACGCTCCATAAACCGTACTCCGTTTAAAACTGCTAGCTTATAGATAGCCCTCTTTTCATCAAGACCAAATTGTCCATTTTCCTCAATGATAAATTGTTCATTGCTTTTAGTTTGAAAGTAATAGGTTCCAAACGTACCTACTTCATATTCATAGATAACCTCATTTAAATCTTGCCATTTATAAATAGTTTGATGGTGATACTGTTGAAAAACGATTTGATCCTTTTGTATGGCGCTATAGCTTAATAAAGAATAATAACCTAATACGATACTACTTATGATGGTGTCGCATGCAAGGGTGTAGATGTTTGGATTCCTTTTTAATCCGAGTACAATGAAAACTACGAAGATCAAGCCTAAAGCTATTAATAGCATAATAAAGTTGCTAGGTGGTGTCATCAGGACGACATCCTCTCTATGAGCATAGAATGTCTGCGATATGGTTAGAGGCGTAAAAAAGGCTAAAAAGGGTGTGAGTATCGCTACGATAAGGGCTGCTATAAAGTACTTTGTTCGTACTGATAGTGCATGTAACATAAAATCTCCTTTCTTATAAAAGTGATTGGTACACTAAGTGTAACATATTTACAAATAAGGATTGTCTATGCATTTTGTTGAATTATTAAAATTGGTCTTAAAATTCTGAATAAAAGCTTCATTCCACTGAAAGCAAGCAGGTATAATAGAAATATAGAGGTGAAGGTTATGAGAAAAGATCGAGGGAAAATATGGCTGGGCGTATCGGGTGTTACAGTGAATGAGCTTGGACAATGGTTAGTTGTGAAAAAAGCGTATAGCGGATTGAAAGGACGTTGGTCATTGCCGGCGGGATTTGTTAACGCAGGTGAAACCGTGGATGAAGCGGTCATCCGTGAAATAAAAGAAGAAACAGGAATAGATTGTAGTGTATCAGGCTTAATTGGATTTCGTACAGGCATTATCCGTGACGATATCAGTGATAATATGGCGATTTTTTATTGTCGTATGCAAGATGAACAGCAGCAGGTATGCATTCAGGAAAAAGAAATACTGGAGGCCAAATGGTTGTATCCTCAGGAGCTCACACAAGATGAAACAACCTCCGTTATGTTAAAAGAGATGGCATCCAATCAATTCGAAAAACATCAGCTAGATGCGATAGAGGGGATTAATCCTGGCGATATTTTTGGGTATACCTCATATCGACTATTCTTTAAAAAATGATATGACTTTGGGAGGGGACCTATGATGGAGCTATTTTTATTTATGTTAGAGCGCGTTGGGCTGATCATTGTGTTTGCCTTTTTAATGTCAAGATGGAGACTGTTTCGAGAAAAGCTGTTTCAGGAGCAAGGAACGAAGGAGAAAATATGGCTCATCATTATTTTTAGTAGCTTATGTATTATTAGTAGCTATACAGGGATTAAAATTGAAAGCGGTACGATACACCCGTTAAATCAGATGATACATAGTACGATTAATGCTGAGGAGGCTATTGCCAATACGAGATTAATTGGTGTAGCGATTGCAGGCATTTTCGGTGGACCCCTTGTTGGTGTATGTGTTGGGATTATAGCAGGGATTCACCGTATGACACTAGGGGGTTTTACAGCGATCGCCTGTGGCATTTCGACGATTTTAGCAGGTTTTATGACCGGTGGATTAAGTAACCGTTTCAAAATACGTCAAACTTTTTCCTATAAGAAAGCTGTTATTATTGGAATTTGTGCAGAGACGATACAGATGTTGGTGATTTTAGTAGTTGCGAAGCCATTCGAGCAGGCTTTGCAGCTAGTAACATTAATTGCTATGCCAATGATCTTGATGAATGCCTTTGGAATCTTCTTATTTTTTATGATTATAAAAACATTTATTGATGAAGAAGAACGAACAAAGGCATTGCAAACACATCAAGCATTTTCAATTGCTCAACAAACGATTGAGCATTTCCGAAAAGGCTTAAATGAGGAATCCTGTCAGACGGTGGCTGAAATTATTAAAAGAGAAATTAGTGTAGAGGCGGTCGCCATTACGGACAAAAACGGTGTATTAGCCCATGTTGGTGTTGGGGAAGACCATCATTTAATTCATCGGGAAATTATGACGGCTTTGACGAAGCGAGTACTAGAGGAAGGGAAAATTTTAATGGCTACTTCGGCGAAGGAGATTCAATGTCCACATGATGATTGTCCTTTAAGCGCTGCCATTGTTTTGCCTTTAATGGTACAGCATCGCACGGTTGGGAGCCTAAAGCTGTATTTCACGAAGGCAGATTCATTAACGGGGGTGAAGAAGGAGCTTGCGGAGGGCTTAAGTAGACTATTCTCTTCACAGCTGGAATATGCTGAAATTGAACAACAGAGAAAGTTATTAAAGGATGCTGAAATTAAAGCGTTACAGGCACAGGTTCATCCTCATTTCTTCTTCAACAGCCTTAATACGATATCAAGCTTGATCCGTACAGATGCAGATGAGGCAAGAGCATTATTGATCAAGCTTAGTACATTTTTTAGAAGCAATTTACAAGGTGCGCGGCAAATGCTTATTCCATTGAAAAATGAAATTGATCATGTTGAGGCTTATTTATCCATTGAGCAGACAAGGTTTCCTAATCGTTACGAAGTAGAGTTTATCATGGATGAATCACTTTTCGATGTGCAGATTCCACCATTTACTTTACAGCCTCTTGTTGAAAATGCTATTTATCATGCGTTTAAAAATCGTAAGGAAGGCAAGATTTTTGTCAAAGTACAACGAGTGAACGATAAGCTAGTTTTGCTAACCGAAGATAACGGTTGTGGCATGAAAAAAGAGCAGGTAAAGCAGCTCGGTAAACGGATTATGCAATCGGAGCAAGGGACTGGAACGGCGTTGTGGAATATTTATCAGCGTATTCATGAAATTTATGGCTCAGACGCTGATTTTCATATAGCAAGTACATTGGATGTAGGAACAAAAATAATGATTCAACTGCCGTTAAAGGCGACTAGATGGGAGTAGAAGAGATTGAATGTATATATTGTGGATGATGAACCGTTGGCACGCGCTGAATTGCGCTATTTATTAGAGCAAACAGCGTTAGTAAATGTTTGTGGTGAGTCTGAAAGTCTTGAGGATTTTTACAACACGACACAGTATGAACAGGTTGATTGTGTATTTTTAGATATTGAGTTAGGCATAAATAATGGACTTGATTTAGCTAAACAATTACTGTTGCATACACAAAGACCCGAAATTATCTTTGCTACTGCCTTTGATGAATACGCATTAAAGGCATTCGAGGTGAATGCCTTTGATTATATTCTGAAACCTTTTGAAGCACAACGAGTACAAGCTGCTGTAGAAAAGTTAGTAGCTAAAAAAAGAGCCGCACAGGCGAAAACGATGGAAGAAATAAAGATTTCACAGCTGGACAAGCTTGATAAATTAACGGTTTATGTCAACGATCGAATTTTATTAATGAAAATACAGGATATTTTATATTGTACATCGGAGGACAGTAAAACGGTGGTTGTCACAGAGCAAGGAAGGTTTTTTGCTTCGGAGTCACTGGCAGCATTAGAAAAAAGGCTGACATTAAAGGGATTTGTGCGTGTCCATCGTGCGTTTATCGTAAATTTAGAGCATATTGTGGAGCTAGAGCCCTGGAGTAGTTCTAAATATAATTTAATTTTGCATAACAGACATTCCATTCCTGTCAGTAGGCTCTATATGAAGGATGTGCGGAAAATATTTGACCTTTCGAGGTAGTTGCATTTCAGCGGTAGAAACCTACGTTTCAACTTTTAATTCTGACATTTCAGTTAATTTTATGAATATCGTGGACATTCCTTTGCTATGATGTGGAAAAAGTAAAAGGGGTGTTTACATGAATGCGATTACAATTGTGATAGGCTCTATTTGTATTTTAGTGATTAGCTATCGTTTGTATGGCATATTTTTTACAAAAAAGGTACTGAAAATAAAGGATGATACGCCCACGCCCGCCCACGCTTTGGAAGATGGTAAAGACTATGTTCCGACGAATAAATGGGTAACCTTTGGGCATCACTTTGCAGCCATCGCTGCTGCGGGGCCATTAGTAGGGCCGATTTTAGCTGCACAGTTCGGTTATTTACCTGGACTTCTATGGTTATTAATAGGAGCTGTCATTGGGGGAGCTGTCCATGATGCAGTCGTGTTATTTGCTTCTATGCGACATGGTGGTAAGTCTTTATCCGAAGTGATGAAGGAAGAGCTTGGTCCGATTGCTGGCTTCTGTACAGGCCTTGCCATGCTGTTTATTATTACAATTACAATGGCAGGTCTTTCTATGGTAGTTTTAGGAGCTTTAGAACGCAATCCGTGGGGAACGTTTGCAGTAGGGATCACCATTCCAATTGCTATGCTTGTGGGTATTGCTTATCGTAAAACAGGCAATTTACTTGTTACGTCTGCAGTTGGGTTTGTTTTATTAATGATAGGCGTATTTATTGGGCCGCTTATTCAAGGAACTGCATTTGGTGATTTTTTAACATTTGATCGTGATACATTAGCAATTATTTTACCTATCTATGCATTTTTTGCAGCGGCATTACCTGTGTGGCTATTATTAGCTCCACGTGATTATTTAAGTAGTTTCATGAAAATTGGGGTGTTCATCGCTTTAATTATCGGTGTCTTTTTCGTTAACCCAGCTATTCAGTTCCCGCCATTTACAGAGTTTATTCATGGTGGAGGTCCAGTAATTGCAGGTCCTGTGTGGCCATTTGTATCTATTACAATTGCCTGTGGTGCTATTTCCGGCTTCCATGCCTTTGTAGGCTCAGGAACGACACCTAAAATGATTGACCGTTGGGAAGATATTCGAATTGTTGGCTTTGGAGCAATGTTAGTGGAGTCGTTAGTAGGTGTGATGGCGTTAATTGCAGCTACAGCCCTGCATCCAGCAGACTATTTTGCCATTAACTCAGCGCCAGCAGTTTTTGCTACATTAGGAATGGAGCCTGTTCATTTACAAGCATTATCTCAAAGTATTGGAATGGACTTAGAGGGACGAACAGGAGGAGCCGTGACATTAGCCGTCGGAATGACGGATATTTTTACAGGTATTCCTTGGTTTGCGGAGTTATCCTCCTATTTCTATCAATTTGTCATTATGTTTGAGGCCGTCTTTATTTTAACAGCGATAGACGCTGGAACACGAGTGGCACGTTATTTAATTCAAGACTTTGGGGGCAATGTTTATAAGCCTTTAAAGCGTACTAATTGGATACCAGGAACCATTTTTGCTAGTGCACTTGCTTGCTTTATGTGGGGGTATTTATTGTATTCAGGGGATATTAGCTCCATTTGGGTATTATTCGGTGTATCCAATCAGCTAATGGCGGCAATTGGTTTAGTATGTGGAGTGACGATGGTACTGAAGGTGGCAGATAAACGAATCTATGCACTAACCTGTTTTATCCCATTAACTTATTTATACATCACCGTGAATGTGGCTGGCTATTGGATGATTAAAAATGTTTATTGGAATCCAGCAGCTGCCGGCTTTAATATGTTAAACGGCATCTTATCCGTTATCATGCTGATGCTAGGACTACTTATCGTTATTTCAGCGTTTAAGAAATGGGCACAGCTATGGAAATCTCCAAAGTTTGTATTAACGCAATCAACTTCATAATGTAATAGAAGAAACTATTGGAGATAAGAAATGGTCTTCAATAGTTTTTTTGTTTTGCTAGGATGAAATATCCATGATTAATCACAATCATTGTAAAAGATTTCATAAATATGTCGAACAAGCGAAAACAAGGATATGTTCATTGAAAGCGTTGTCGTTATCATGTAAACTAATGAGAGGAAAACGGAGGTTATACATACATGGATGGTCCAGTTTCATTAGTACAGTTAATCATTTCTATTTTGTTATTTTTCGTCATGTTCTTTGGTATCGGATTCTTATTAAACATGCTGTTGCGTATGACGTGGTTAATGGCGATTGTATATCCAATTGTTGTGATCTTTATCGTGGATGAAGTAAGCTTCTTAGATTATATTTTCAAGCCAGGTTCTGCATTTCCAGCGTTAATCGATAAATTACAAGCCCTTCAGTTTGTAGATATTGCTATTTTATCAGGCGGCTTTGCAGGCTCCATCGTGGCAGGCATTGTGATGATTTATTTACGAAAAAGTGGATATCGCATGTTCTAATTTACTTAGTATTCTTCTTTCTATTGCATGAAAGGAGAGTACTTTTTTTATTCGATAAAAAAAACACATCCTCCATCATGAAAGGATGTGTCTTAGCTATCATATGAAAAATTCGTAGGTTATGATGGCGATAAAAATACCTGTGAGCGCCCCGAAAAATACTTCACTTCGTTTGTGACCTAATAACGTTTTTAATTCCTCCATTTTCTCTTGCCCATCCATCTGAGGCCATTTTTTTAAATCATGAAGCAGTGTTTGGAAATCCTTACGCAATTGATTTAAAATCGCAGCATGTTGCCCAGCTTGGTAACGTACACCGCTTGCGTCGTACATAACAATAATGGAAAACATTGCAGCTACGGCAAAAATAGGGGATGCTAAACCCGTCTCATAAGCAATAGAGGTTGCCAGTCCAGTAACAGAAGCGGAGTGAGAGCTAGGCATTCCGCCTGTAGAAGTAAAGAGGCTCCATTTCACCTGTCTGGTCATTAAAAAATGGATGGGAATCTTGACAAACTGAGCAAAGATAACCGAAAAGAGGGCAATCAGTAATGGGGTATTTTGAAGTAAACTCAAATTCATCACAACCTTCGCAAATAATTGCTTTTATTATAACATTCATTATTTTCTAAAAGAAGATATAGGCAAATATTACGCGCTTTTCAGAAACTTCGTTATAATAGTAGATGGAATGGAGGAATTTACATGAATATTGTAAAAGAAGCAAAGACATTTGAAACAATTTCTACTGAATTATTAGTGGTGGGTGTCACTAAACACCGTGAGCAAATGCAGGATTGGGCAAGCTTTTCATCTTTTTATGGTGAATCAATTGATATGTGGGTTAGCGCGGGAGACGTTTCAACTGAGCTTAAGAAGCTAACGAAGCTGCCATTTGTGAAGGATCATGCCAATTTAAAACGCATTTTATTTGTAGGGCTAGATGAACGTAAAAACCTAACAGAAGGGGATATTCGAGCAGCCTTTGGTTTAGTTGGGAAAGAGCTAAGAGCCTTAAAAGTAAAAGAGTATTCCATCTGGCTTGAATCATTTACAACAGAAACAATCTCAGTGACTGACGTAGCCTTCTTAGCGGGTGAAGGAACTGGTCTAGGCTATTATTCTATTCCTCATTACAAAACAACTTCAAACGAAGTGGATAAACGTATTGATGCTGTTCATCTAGTGACGACAGCAGGGGATTTAGACGAAGTTGTAGCTGGCTTTGAGGTCGGCGTCATTTATGCGGATGCAGTGAATGAGGCACGTAGCCTAATTAATTTACCACCGAATTTACTAACGGCAACTGATTTAGCAAACTATGCGGAATCCTTGGCAAGTGAATATGACTTTGAAGTAGAGATTCTAGGTAAAGCGCAATTAGAAGAATTGGGAATGGGCGGCATTTTAAGTGTCAACCAAGGCTCTTACGAAGAACCTCGATTAATCACATTAAAATATAAAGCGTCTGATGATTTTGAAAATCCAATTGGTCTTGTTGGTAAAGGCGTAACATATGATACAGGTGGCTATTCCTTAAAGCCAAAAGACTCGATGGTTGGGATGAAAGGCGATATGGGCGGTGCAGCAGCAGTGCTTGGTGCCATGAAAATTATTGGTGAATTACGCCCAAATAAAAATGTAGTGGCGGTTATCGGATCTACTGATAACATGGTATCTGACACAGCATTTAAACCAGATGATGTCATTACAACGTATAGTGGCAAAACAGTGGAAGTATTAAATACGGATGCAGAAGGACGTTTAGTTCTGGCAGATGCAACTACATATGCGAAGCAGCAGGGGGCTGCATCGCTAATTGATGTCGCTACTTTAACAGGAGGCGTCATTACTGCGCTAGGTATGGATAAAACAGGTGCTCTTTCTAATGATGATGAATTTTTTGCAGCATTTATGGAAGCAGCAGAGGAAACGGATGAATTTGTTTGGCGTATGCCTTTGACAGAGAATGATAAAAAGAGAATTCGTAAATCTGATGTGGCAGATTTAAACAACTCACCTGGTCGTGATGGACATATGATTTTTGGTGGGGGCTTTGTCGGAGAATTTGTTGGTGAAACACCTTGGATTCACCTTGATATTGCCGGAACATCCGATGCAGTAGCTGTCCATGATCTAGGTCCTAAAGGTGGTACAGGTGTGATGGTACGTACACTTGCTAATTTTGTCCAACGTTTAGGAGAAGAAAAATAATAGAGCATTTTGATCAGCGGGATTGTCTTTCCGCTGATTTTTTGTATTTTCAGCACTTATCCCGATAGATTAGGCAATGTACATATGATAGATGCATCTTCCTTCATACGATAGAATAAAAAGGGAGGTAGCATATGCGTAATTTCGGAGGTTACCCAGGAGGAGGATTTGGAGGTATTTGGCCATTCGGTGCACCGTTTTTCGGTGGCTTTTTAGGAAGTTTCCTAGGGTCTCAATTTAATCAATATCCTTACAATCCATATTATCCAAACTATCGGCCATATCCGCCTGGTCCATTTTTCCGACCAGGACCACGGTATCGTAGACGCTGGTAAGAACATAAAATAAATAATCCAGTTGCCTAGTCAAAAACGGCAACTGGTTTTTTGTTGTGTTGAGGAAGTATCAAATTTTGTGTTGACAGAATATACTAAATTATTTATTATTCTTATTATATTACTAAGAATTAAATAAGTAGCTGACTAGCAAACTAGAGGCTTTTATTGTTCATAGGCATTTTTGTGCCTAGGGATAATATTAGCCTTTTTTCTTTACCTTGATGACAGCAATCTTTTTCCTCTTTAGGGAAAATCAAAAATTTGTTCAAACGCCACCATTTGGAGACACAACCGCTTGCGGATGCCAAAGGGCGTGACGGTTGCTACTCCGTCAACAATAAAACTGGACACCATGACGCGAAGGCGCAACAGATAGAAGGAGTGAAATGGAATGGGGAAAGTATATATCGTTGGTGCTGGTCCTGGGGATGTTGATCTTATTACGGTCAAGGGTTTACGTTGTATTGAATGTGCAGATGTCATTTTATATGACAGACTCATAAATAAAGAGCTATTAAACTATGCTCGACAAGACGCTCAATTAATATTTTGCGGAAAACTGCCACAACAACATGCCATGATTCAGGAGCATATTAACCAAACGCTTGTCAGTTATGCACAGCAAGGGTTAATCGTTACAAGATTAAAGGGAGGTGACCCATTTGTCTTCGGAAGAGGGGCAGAGGAGGCTGAAGTGCTAGCCAAACATCATATTCCATTTGAAATTGTACCAGGGATTACTTCAGGTATAGCAGCCCCGGCTTATGCAGGAATTCCTGTGACACATCGGAATCTCAGCTCAAGCTTTGCCATGGTTACGGGACATATGCAGGAAGGAAAAGATGATGCAATCCGTTGGGAAAGTCTTGCAAAAGGAATCGATACGATTGCTATTTATATGGGGGTAGGTAATCTGCCGTACATCCGACAGCAACTTCTCAAATATGGACGTGAGGAAGTAACGCCTGTAGCCGTTATTCATTGGGGAACTTTTGCTGCTAAGCAAAAAACGGTTACGGGCACTTTAGCAACAATTGAAGAAATCGTTCAAACAGAAAATATTCAGAACCCGAGTATCATTTTAGTTGGGGAGGTTGTGGCATTAAGAGAAACAATACAATGGTTTGAGCATAACAGTCCACAACCAGTCCAAGTTACGGGGTAAGGATGTGACGTTATGCAGGCTATTTTATATATCGCTCATGGTAGTCGTGTTAAGGCAGGAACAGATCAAGCCGTAGCTTTTCTACAAGGCGTTCAACAAGAGGTTCGTGTATCTATTCAGGAAATATGCTTTTTGGAGCTTGCAACACCTACCATTGCAGAGGGGATTGCCAACTGTGTTAGACAAGGGGCAACTATGATTGCTGTAATGCCCATTCTATTGCTAGCTGCACAGCATGCGAAGCAAGATATTCCAAGAGAAATTGCCGAAGCTCAAAAGCTCTATCCGCATATCCAATTTTCCTATGGTGAACCATTAGGCATTCATGAACGTATCATTGACTCGTTGCAGGCTAGGATTTTAGAAAAGCAGCATCCTAACTGTGAAGCAAGTGTTTTACTAATAGGACGTGGCAGTAGTGATCCGACCGTAAAGAGAGATTTAGCTGAAATTGCAACAAGATTGCGAATGAAATACAACTATCAAACAGTAGATACTTGCTTCTTATATGGGGTGGGTCCGAGTTTTGATGACTGGCTCCAGCAAGAAAAAGAGAGGCAGCATCAAGTTTTTATTGTGCCGTATCTCTTATTTACAGGTATTTTACGGCAAAGCATTACAAAGCGATTACAAGGACTATCTAACAACAACATGATGTTATGTGAAAGCTTGGGTTATGACGTCAATGTAAAAAAAGTGTTAGTGGAACGTATTGATGAATTACTACATTTCAAAGAGGAAGGTGTTTCATAATGGCAGATAAAAGGCTTGAAAATGTAAATCTAGCATTAGATAATGTCCGCCAAATGCTAAATACTGTGAACCATGGTTCGATTACATTGATTGTTCAAAACTCTTATGTGGTCCAAATCGAAAAGAAAGAAAAAATAAGACTTCGATAATTCTTTTTAGAGGATGAAATGATGACGATTCGCGAGGTGGCAAAGATTGAAACTACAAGTTATAAACAGTCCATTTAATGAAGAGCAGGTAAAATTATTAAACGAACTTTTACCTCAATTAACACTGGAGCAAAAAATTTGGTTAAACGGTTATTTAAGTGCACCACAAGCTACTCAGGAGGCCGTAGTTGAGACGATTCCAGCAGCAGCCCCTATTACGAAAACCATGACGATTTTATATGGTTCCCAAACAGGTAATAGTCAAGGGCTAGCAGAAAAATATGCCACTCTATTAAAGGCTCAAAACGTAGACGTTACTGTCTCATCATTAGGGAAATTTAAAGCAAGTAACTTAAAGAAAATCACCAATCTATTACTTATTGTGAGTACACATGGTGAGGGTGATCCACCTGATCAGGCAATCCAGTTCTATGAATTTTTGCATAGTAAACGAGCACCAAAACTAGAGCAGCTTCAATATTCGGTACTTGCATTAGGGGATAGCTCCTATGAATTTTTCTGTAAAACAGGTAAAGACTTTGATAAGCAATTTGCCAAACTAGGTGCAACAAGAATTGTTCCTCGTACTGATTGTGATGTGGATTATGATGACGCTGCTGCTCAATGGTTCTCAGCTCTTCAACAAGAATTTCTCAAACAGGCTACTACAATATCGGCTACTTCAACACAGAGCGATGAAATACAAGGAGCTACTACATATTCAAGAAAAAATCCATTTTACGCTGAAGTGTTAGAAAATATTAATCTAAATGGTCGCGGCTCCAACAAAGAGACACGTCATCTAGAGTTATCCATTGAAGGTGCTAATTTTCAATTTGAGCCAGGAGACAGTATTGGGATTCAACCGGAAAATAGTGAGCCATTAGTCGATGCATTACTGGGAAGACTACAATTTGAGCCAGCTACTGAGGTGACTGTGTTTGATGAAACAGTGTCCTTAAAGAATGCCTTACAAAAAAAATTGGAAATTACAGTGTTATCTAAGCCAGTTCTTGAAAAAATTAAAGCTTACACAGAACATAATGAGTTTTCATCGTTATTAGAAGAACCTAATGCATGGAAGGATTATGCCAAGGGAAGGGATTTACTTGATGTAGTAGAGGATTTTGCTCCTTTCACATGGAGTGCGCAACAATTCGTGGACATTTTGCGAAAAATTCCATCACGACTGTATTCCATTGCAAGTAGCCAATTGGCGAATCATGATGAGGTGCATTTAACGATTAGCAAGGTAAGCTATGAGACGAACGGTCGACAACGTCTGGGAGTATGTTCAGGTAGTGTGGCAGAACTTCAAATTGGCGCTACATTACCCATCTATGTTCATAAAAATCCCAATTTTAGATTACCTGAGCAGAAGGAAACACCCATAATAATGATTGGCGCGGGCACAGGTATAGCACCGTATCGAGCTTTTTTAGAGGAAAGAGAGGAACTAGGGGTTGAGGGGAAAGCTTGGCTTATTTTTGGTGATCAGCATTTTGTCACAGACTTCCTCTATCAAACAGATTGGCAACGCTGGCTAGCTTCTGGCACATTAAGCCAAATGCATATAGCCTTTTCACGTGATACCGATAAAAAAATCTATGTTCAACACAAATTGGAAGAGAATGCAGCTAATTTTTATGAATGGCTTGAGCAAGGTGCTGTCATTTATGTATGTGGTGATGAGAAATCAATGGCAGCTGATGTGGATGCAACCATTCACCGTATTATAGAGCAGCAGGGGCAGAAAACGTCTGAGCAAGCAAAAGCCATTGTGCAAGAACTAAAGCAAGAAAAACGATACCAGCGGGATGTTTATTAAGAAAAAAACTCTTCCTCGTAGGAAGATGACTATTTGCTAGTAAGCAAAGCCTCTGGAGAGGTGTAATGGATTAAAGGAGCGATAAAGAATGACAGAGAAAATTGTTTTGCCTCCACAGTCTGGGAAACCAAGTGATGTAGAGCGTATTAAGACGGAAAGTAATTATCTTCGTGGGACACTCGAACGGACTATGAATGACCCATTAAGTTCTGGTATTCCTGAGGATGACAATCGTTTAATGAAATTCCATGGTAGTTACCTACAGGATGACCGAGACCTTCGCAATGAAAGACAACGACAAAAACTAGAGCCTGCCTATCAATTCATGGTACGCGTACGAACACCTGGAGGAGCGGCTACCCCAGCGCAATGGCTTGTAATGGATGAAATGGCTAGAAAGTATGGCAATGGCTCCTTAAAACTAACTACACGTCAAGCGTTTCAAGTGCACGGTATTTTAAAATGGAATGTCAAAAAATATATGCAAGAAATTAATGACGTGTTATTGGATTCTCTTGCCGCCTGTGGGGATGTAAACCGTAATGTTATGTGTAATGTAAACCCAAATCAATCAGCATTACATGAAGAAGTTTATAATTGGTCTGCTAAACTAAGTGAGCATTTACTACCTCGTACACGTGCATACCATGAATTATGGTTAGATGGAGAAAAGGTAGTAGACAGTCAGGCTGAAGAAATTGAACCGATTTATGGAGAACAATATTTGCCGCGTAAATTTAAAATTGGCATTGCGATTCCGCCAAGTAATGACGTCGATGTGTTTTCACAAGATATCGGACTAATCGCCATCGTAGAAGATGAAAAGCTGATTGGCTTTAATGTAGCTGTTGGAGGAGGCATGGGGATGACGCATGGTGATCATGCTACCTATCCACAGCTTGCGCGTGAAATTGGCTTTATTACACCGGATAAACTACTGGAAACAGCAGAAAAGATTATAACAATTCAGCGGGATTATGGGAATCGCTCAGTGCGTAAAAATGCACGTTTCAAATATACGATTGATGCAAGAGGACTAGAATGGTTTAACGAAGAATTAACGCGACGATTGGGTTGGAGTATTCCAGAAGCACGTCCTTATACGTTTGAACGTACAGGAGATGAGTTCGGTTGGATTAAAGGGGCAGAGGGTAATTGGCATTATACGCTATTTATTCAAAACGGCCGCATCAAAGATTTTCAAGATTATGAGCTGTTAACAGGGTTACGTGAAATAGCTAAGGTGCATACAGGTGATTTCCGTTTAACTCCTAACCAGAATTTAATGATTAGTAATGTAACACCACAGAAAAAGAAAAAGATTGATGCTATTATAGAGCAATATAAGCTGACGGATGGTGCGCATTATTCCGCATTGCGCCGTAATTCCATTGCCTGTGTCTCCTTACCAACCTGTGGTTTAGCCATGGCGGAGGCGGAACGTTATTTGCCATCTCTTATTACAAAAATGGAAACAATCATTGAAGAAACAGGGTTAAATGATACAGAAATTGTTATTCGGATGTCAGGCTGTCCAAATGGTTGCTCCCGTGCAGCGATGGCTGAAATAGGCTTTATCGGTAAAGGTCCTGGGAAATACAATTTATATCTTGGGGCAAGTTTTACTGGTAATAGATTGAATAAAATCTATCGTGAAAATATAGGTGAGGAAGAGATACTAGCGGAGCTACGACCAATTCTTGTACATTATGCGAAGGAACGTTTAGACGGTGAGCATTTTGGTGATTTTGTCATTCGTGCTGGATATGTGTCGGCTGTATATGATGGTAAAGAATTTCACATATAATAAATAGAAAACCATGTAGCAAATTGCTTTGCTACATGGTTTTTAAATGGAGTAATCTTCGGGGATAAAAACCTTTAATTGCTTCGGCCTAACAAATACATGATCGCCTACTTCAAGCTGAAGGTGAAGGAACTGTTCTTTTGATAATTCTGCCTCTAAAAATTCATCTAAATCTTCACGGCGTAGCTCAATTTGGACAATAGGCCCCAACAGATGGATATGATTGATGTTGACGGGGACCGTACCTGGAATACTTACCTTTTCTATTTGTATATCATGGGGGCGAACATAACCAATCACATTTTCTTTTGTATGTGATTGTACATCAGGCACATCCAGTGCAACTTCTCCATGCATCAGCTTACCGTTATGTAAGCGTCCTTTAAAAAGATTAACGTTCCCTAAAAAATCATAGACAAATGGACTTTTGGGATGTGTATACACTTCATCTGGACTCCCAATTTGCTCGATTTTGCCATTGTTCATGACAACAATACGATCTGCCACATCCAATGCCTCCTCTTGATCATGCGTAACAAAAATACTTGTAATATGAAATTCATCATGTAACTTTCGTAGCCAGCGACGCAACTCCTTGCGCACTTTTGCATCAAGTGCCCCAAATGGCTCATCTAGCAGAAGAACTTTCGGCTCTACTGCAAGTGCTCTTGCAAGTGCCACACGCTGTCTTTGACCACCTGAAAGCTGTGTAGGATAGCGGTCAGAGAAATTTTCGAGTTTAACTAATTGTAGCAATTCCATCACTTTGTCTCGTATTTCTTGCTTAGTAGGTCTAGTTTTCCGAGGGCGAACCTTTAGGCCATAGGCGACATTTTCAAAGACTGTCATATGACGAAATAGGGCATAATGCTGAAACACAAAGCCTACATTACGTTCCTTTGGATGCCGATCCGTCATGGAATGTCCATCAAAAAAAATATCACCCGTATCGGCGGTTTCCAGCCCTGCAATGACACGTAATAGAGAGGTTTTTCCTGATCCAGAGGGGCCAAGCAATGCAACAAGCTCCCCTGACTGAATATGAAGAGAAATATCCTCTAGTGCTTGAAAAGATCCGTATATTTTCGAGACATTTTGAATTTGAATACTCATGCTGATCATCTCCTATTAACTAGATTTGGACTTCCATGCAATGATGTCTTTTAAAATTAATGTAAAGATAGCTATAACACTCATTAAGGATGCAACAGCAAAGGCGGCTGAAAATTGATATTCATTATAAAGAATTTCAATATGAAGGGGCATTGTATTCGTCATGCCTCGTATATGGCCAGATACAACTGAAACTGCACCGAATTCTCCTATTGCTCGTGCATTACACAAGATTAGACCATAAAATAAACCCCATTTAATATTGGGTAAGGTGACATACCAAAATGTCTTAAAGCCACTTGCACCAAGCGAAATCGACGCCTCTTCCTCAGACGTACCCTGTGCTTGCATTAGAGGTATTAGCTCACGAGCAACAAAGGGCAGTGTGACAAATATAGTCGCAAGGACAATGCCAGGTAGGGCAAAAACAATTTTAATATCATTGGTGAATAACCAATCACCAAATAATCCCTGCGATCCAAATAGTAAAATAAATACCAAACCTGCGATAACAGGGGAGACCGCAAAAGGTAAATCAACAATGGTTAGTAAAAGATTTTTCCCCTTAAAATTAAATTTTGTAAGGGTCCATGCAGCCATTACGCCAAAGATTGCATTTAGAGGTACAGCAATCGCTACAACTGTTAAAGTGAGTTTAATAGCAGCTAATGCATCTGGATGTGTGATAGCTGCCAAGTAAACATCCACACCTTTTTGAAAGGCTGTAATAAAAATTGAAGCTAATGGCAGGACGATAAAAAAAGCTAAAAAGGCTAATGCAATAAATGTAAGCGTATAGCGAATAACACGAGGCTCCTGTAAGGCGGCAGACTTAGACACCTTATTTTTTTCGGTACTAGCCTGTTGAATAAATGTTGATTGTTCCATATAGTTCCTCCTAATGTACAAACCGACGATTGGCTAGCCATTGTATGACGTTAATGGTTAATAATAAAATAAATGAAGTAACAAGCATTACTACTGCAATTGCAGTGGCACCAGCATAATCGTATTGCTCAAGTTTAGTCATAATAATTAAAGGGGTAATTTCGGTTTTCATCGGCATATTTCCAGCGATGAAAACAACCGAGCCATACTCTCCTAGAGCACGGGCAAAGGCTAATGAAAAGCCTGTTAAAATGGCTGGTAGCAACTCTGGTAAAATCACTTTACGAAAGGTTTGTAAACGATTGGCTCCAAGGCTAGCTGATGCCTCCTCGACTTCAGCACTAATATTTTGCAATACTGGCTGTACTGTTCGTACAACGAAAGGGAGACCAATAAAAGTTAAGGCAATTATAATACCAAGGGGCGTAAAGGCAATTTTAAAATCAAAAAATTGGCCAATCCAACCATTGGGGGCATAGAGTGATGTTAAAGCAATCCCCGCTACAGCAGTAGGTAAAGCAAAGGGTAAATCTACTAACCCATCAATTATTCTTTTAAAAGGAAACTGGTAGCGAACCAGAACCCAAGCGATAATTGTACCGAAAAGTACATTTAATAGACCTGCAATGAGGGCTGTGCTGAAGCTCACTTTATAGGAAGCAACAGCACGAGGATCAGTGATAATATCGAAAAACGCAGTCCAGCTTAAGGACATCGTATGGAAAAAGATCATAGAAAGTGGTAATAACACTAGTAAACTAACATATAACATCGTATATCCAAGAGATAGGTAAAAGCCTGGAATAATACGACGTGATTTTTTCGTCAGGGTTAAACTACTCATCAGAACACTCCTTATTGTGGCAAGTAGATTTCATCAAAGGTACCACCGTCTTTAAAGTGAGTTGCTTGTGCTTTTGTCCAGCCACCAAAATCATCGATAGAAACAAGTTCAAGCTGAGGGAATTGGTCTTTATATTTAGCTAGAACAGCTTCATTACGAGGTCGGTAATAGTTTTTGGCAGCAATTTCTTGACCTGTTTCGCTATATAAATGCTGTAAGTATGCCTCGGCCACTTTGCGTGTTCCTTTTTTATCGACGATTTTGTCAACAACCGCCACTGGTGGCTCCGCTAGAATACTTAATGATGGGGTAATAATCTCGAATTCATCCTTCCCTAATTCATGAAGTGATAAGTAAGCTTCATTTTCCCATGCAATTAAGACATCCCCAATTTTTCGTTCCACAAAAGTTGTAGTAGCACCTCGGGCACCAGAATCTAGTACTTCAACGTTGCTGTATAGTGATTTCATAAATTCTTTTATTTTTGTTTCATCGTTGTTATATAACTTTCCAGCATATCCCCAAGCAGCTAAGTAGTTCCACCGTGCACCACCAGATGTTTTAGGGTTAGGGGTAATGACGGATACGTCTTTTTTGATGAGATCATTCCAATCTTGTATATTTTTCGGGTTGCCCTTGCGTACTAAAAAAACAATAGTGGATGTATAGGGAGTAGAGTTATGGTCAAATTCTGTTTGCCAATCTTTATTTAGCAGTTCACGAGTTTGGGCAATTTCATCAATATCATAGGCGAGAGCCAGCGTGACAACGTCTGCTTCGAGGCCATCAATCACTGCTCTACCTTGTTTTCCTGAGCCTCCATGAGATTGTTTAATCGTGACATCCTGTCCTGTTTCATCCTTCCATTTTTTTATAAAATTTTGATTGAACTCATCGTAAAGCTCGCGTGTTGGGTCATAGGATACATTTAATAGCTCTACGGATTCTTGGCCACCTGTATCTTCATTTGAGTTAGCACTACTACATCCTGTTACAGATAAAGTTAATACAGCAAGCAGTGCCAAAGATTGAAAGACATTGTTCCTTTTCTTCATTCCATTTCGCTCCCTTTCTGGCTAAAGAATGCAAAAAGCCATCCCCATAACGATAATTCGTCATTGGTAGATGGCCTTCAGATCCTCTGATCAGCATTTTAGTATTTGTAGATAATACATTAAACATATATTTCCTATTAGTCAACAAGGAATTATGGAATATTGAAAATAAAGGTGATTTACCTAGCTATCATTTATCTTATGCAACTAAGAGTGTCAAAAATGGGTTTATTGCATAAGATATTTCAAAAACCTAGTTGACTGCTTGGTGTACTTTAGTATATATTTGGTAATAAGAAAAAACGATTATAGAACGAGGTAGCAATTACTAGTGAAAAATCGTTGAATAATGAGCTGGCTAGTCAAACTAGAGGCGTTTTAACAAAGACATGTTTTTGGGTGTCTGTTGTTAGAACGCCTTTTTTCGCTATGAGGGGGATTCAATGTTAACACATGCTAATTGGCAAGAACCAAACATTAATTTTCAGGTTGATGAAACGTATAAGGGAGCATTAGAGGTTTTACAGTGGAGCTACCAAGAGTATGGGAATGAAATTGTCTATGCCTGTAGCTTTGGGATAGAGGGCATAGTTTTAATTGATCTCATTTCAAAGGTAAAGCCAGATGCAACGATTGTCTTTTTAGATACAGATGTCCATTTTAAAGAGACCTATGAAACGATCCAGCGAGTAAGGGAAAAATATCCACCATTAAACATTGTGATGAAAAAGCCTGCACTTACACTTGAACAACAAGCGGCCCAATATGGTGATGAACTATGGAAGTCAGATCCAAATCAATGCTGTGCTATACGCAAGATTAAGCCTTTACATGAAGCCCTTTCAGGTACAAAGGCTTGGATATCTGGCTTACGTCGTGAACAATCGCCATCACGTCAACAAACAAATTTTCTTAATCGTGATGATAAATTTAAGTCGATTAAAGTTTGCCCACTTATCCATTGGACATGGAAGGACGTTTGGCGATATGTCTCAAAACATAATTTGCCATACAATCCTTTGCACGATCAAGGCTATCCAAGTATCGGCTGTGAGCATTGTACGAAGCCGGCGTTTACGATGGATGATTTACGTTCTGGTAGATGGCAAGGCTCTGGAAAAACGGAATGTGGGTTACATGAATAAAGGAGTAATGCCATGCTAGAATATTTCGCCATAGCTATTAGTTTATTTTTTGCAATGAATATAGGTGCAAGTGGAGCAGCGGCTTCAATGGGAGTTGCCTATGGGGCCGGTGCTATTAAAAAGGCTTGGCAAGCATTATTATTATGTGCCATAGGCGTT
This sequence comes from Lysinibacillus sp. GW247-5R2A, assembly GCF_059424475.1. Taxonomy (NCBI): domain Bacteria; kingdom Bacillati; phylum Bacillota; class Bacilli; order Caryophanales; family Bacillaceae; genus Lysinibacillus; species Lysinibacillus sp. GW247-5R2A. The sequence continues at coordinate 192,019 of NZ_JBWKZL010000009.1, forward strand.
TATAGTGGAGCGGTTTTAGGCGGAGGAGAAGTAGTCAAAACGATTAGCTCAGGCATTATGCCTCAGGAATATATTACGGTGAAAATTGTCATCATTATTTTAATTTCTGCAACGAGCAGTTTATTTTTTGCCAACCTTCTAGGCATCCCCTTATCTACGAGTGAGGTAACCGTCGGTGCAGTCGTTGGTGTGGGAATGGCTTATAAAGTGCTATTCGTTCAATCTTTACTTGTCATCATGTCCTTTTGGGTTATTGTCCCACTTATAGCTTTCGTTATAGCCCTTATATGTGGAAAGCTGTTATATAAAGTACAGCATAGAGGGCTACTAAAAGATCATCCAATTTTAACTGTCCTACTCGTATTAGCAGGATTTTTTGAAGCCTTTTCGGCAGGTATGAATAATGTTGCGAATGCAGTTGGACCGCTAGTAGGTGCTGGCATGATGGATGTTACTATCGGCATTATGCTTGGGGGTGCATTTGTTGCTATAGGAGCCATCCTACTTGGAAAACGAGTTCTTGAAACAAACGGAAAAAAAATTATGCGGTTTCAAAAGGCAGAGGGTATTTTAATTTCAAGTACGGGTGCGCTCCTTGTTGGTATAAGCTCCATTTTTGGACTTCCAGTGCCCCTAACGCAAGTAACATCTTCCTCTATTATTGGAATGGGCATGGCGAAGAACGGAAAACAAATTTTCCATAAGCATATTGTGAAAAAGATTATTCGTATTTGGGTTGTATCCCCAATTTTTTCATTAGCCATTTCTTATTTTTTAGTGCAGTTGTTTTTAGAAAAAGATCTTTATGCGATTATTTTGAATGGCAGCATTATTGTTGGAACGCTTGGAGTTATTAGTTTAATGCGTACAATGCGAGAAGAAGAGCAATCCATATATGATGCAGGAGAGGGTATTTAATTTCACTAGTGTTACAACATCATTGATGCTGATCTTTCATACATTTCAACTATTAAACTTAGTATTTAACTAGAATTAGGAGGAGATTATATGAGTTTACAACCACATGGAGGGTTTCTTGTGCAAGCTTTTCATCCCGAAAAGGAAATCACATCTATTCATAAGGAGATTGAGCTGGATGCCGTTTCTTTGAGTGATTTAGAGTTAATTGCTATAGGTGGCTACAGCCCTATCGAAGGCTTTTTAACACAAGTAGATTATGAATCAGTAGTGGAAAAAAGTCGATTAGCAACAGGTATAGTATGGAGTATTCCAATTACCCTCCCTGTGACGAAAGAGAAGGCAGCAACATTACAACCTGGCGAAGAGGTAAAATTAGTCTACCAAGGTGAAACTTATGGCGTTATTCAGGTAGCTGATATTTTTGAGCCGAATAAGCGAACAGAGGCATTACTTGTATATGGTACTGAGGATCTCGCACATCCTGGTGTTCATAAGCTACATGAACGTCCTGCCATATATGTCGGAGGGAAAATTACCCTAATCAAACGTCTGGCACAAAAGTTTTCTACGTATTCATTTGATCCGGTGGAAACCCGTCAACTATTTGCTTCAAAGGGTTGGCAAACCATTGTTGGCTTTCAAACGCGTAACCCGGTGCATCGAGCGCATGAATATATCCAAAAGGCAGCACTTGAAACAATTGATGGTTTATTTTTAAACCCACTTGTTGGTGAAACAAAGTCGGATGATGTGTCTGCGGCTATCCGCATGGAGAGCTATGAGATTCTATTAAAAAATTACTATCCTGAAAATCGTGTGCAATTAGGAGTGTTTCCGGCTGCTATGCGTTACGCAGGACCAAGAGAGGCCATTTTCCATGCACTTGTAAGGAAAAATTATGGCTGTACACATTTTATCGTCGGTCGAGATCATGCAGGTGTAGGGGATTACTATGGCACGTACGATGCACAAAAAATCTTTGAACAGTTTACGGAAGATGAATTAGGGATTGTTCCATTAAAGTTCGAGCATAGTTTTTATTGTCAGCAATGTGAAGGAATGGCTACAACAAAAACTTGTCCACACGATAGCTCTGCCCATATTATTTTATCAGGAACAAAAGTACGAGAGATGCTACGTAATGGGGAAGTACCACCAAGTACATTTAGCCGTAAAGAAGTAGTAGATGTATTAATAAAAGGCATGCAAAAGGAGGTAGTCAAATGAGTTCGAATATTGTTTGGCATGAAGCCTCCGTTACAAAAGAGGAGCGTCGATCCCAAAATAAACATCAAAGCTTTATTTTATGGTTTACGGGCTTGTCTGCTTCAGGAAAATCATCTATAGCCAATGCATTTGCCCGCCAATTATATAAAAGGGGCAACCAAGCCTTTGTGTTGGATGGCGATAATGTCCGTCATGGCCTAAACAAGGATTTAGGTTTTGAGGAGGCAGGACGAAAAGAAAATATTCGTCGTATAGGGGAAGTTGCGAAGCTTTTTATAGAAAGTGGTCAAATTGTATTAACGGCATTTATTTCTCCTTATCGAGAAGATCGCCAGGTGGTCCGTGCGCTTGTTGAAGATGGTGAATTTATCGAGGTCTTTGTAAAGTGTTCAGTAGAAACCTGTGAAAAACGGGATCCCAAGGGTCTGTATAAAAAAGCGAGAAAAGCAGAAATTGCTAATTTCACTGGTGTTAGCGCCCCTTATGAGGAACCAGAAAACCCTGAAATTATTTTAGATACTGAACATCATACGATAGAAGAATGTGTGCAACAGTTGACTAGTATTTTAACTTCCAAAGGGTATATATAATAAACCAATAAAAAAATCTGCTCGATCAGAACGATTGAGCAGATTTTTTATATGTCTTATTGTGTGTCTTGTTCTTTTTTCATTCTGTCAATTTCAGGACCTAATTCATCACGTACTGTCCCTTTCCAAGGCTTGACACCTGCAATATAAGAGGAGCGGGTCATAATATGGCCTCCAACAGGGCCAGTAATGAAGAGGAATAATATTCCTAGTAATATACGTGGATTAAAATGATCTTCGATTAGCCAAAAGTGAAAGAATACACCAATTAGTACACACATGACACCAAGTGTAGCACTTTTTGAGGCAGCATGTGCTCGTGTATATAAATCAGGTAGGCGGATAAGCCCAATAGCTGTGACGACAATAAAAAGTACTCCAACAGAAATGAAAAAGATAACTAAACTATTAGCGAGAATTGTCACGTTTAATGATATCTCCTTTCTCTATGAATTTAGAGAAAGCAACTGTACCGATAAATGATAAAATCGCTAGCAATAAAATAATCTCAAGGAAGAAGCTTGTTTCCACTAAAATCGAAAATAGTCCAATTAAGGAAATAAGAGTGACACCCAGTGAGTCTAAAGCGACTACACGGTCAGATGCAGAAGGTCCTTTGATCATTCGATAAATGACCGCAATCATCGATAAGCAAATCACTACAATGACCGTTATAATAAATGTTGTCATGATTTACTCACCTCCAAAATCGCTTTCTCAAATGAATCTCGAATGGAAGCAACAGCCTCATCCACATCACTAATATCAATAGCATGTACATATAGTGTTTTAGCATCATCCGATACATGTACGACTACAGTTCCTGGCGTTAAAGTGATAAGACTGGATAATAATGTGATTTCCCAGTCTTCCGTTAAAACAGTAGGATAAGCAAAAAAGGCAGGCTGCATGTCCAATTTAGGCTTTAATACTACCTTCAGGACTTGCACATTCGCTAATACTAATTCTTTAAAGAACAGCAAAGTTAATTTTAAAAGGGCCCATAGGCGATAGACATAAAGACGAGATTTAAAAAATCTTCGCATTATTACGAGTAAAATGATGCCCATTAAGAACCCAATAATAAAGCCGGTTGCTGTGTAATTAGAGGATAGGAACATCCATACAAAGGCAAGTACAAAGTTTAAAATCATTTGAAATGCCACAGCGTTAATCCCCCTTCATCACAGCATCTATATAGATAGATGGATCATTTAAAAGTTTTGCTGCATCGTCCATAAATGGCGTCATCCATTCGGAACCAACACCATATGCGACAGAAATAAGTACTAAAAGGGCTGAGGGCATAAACAGCATTTTGTAGATAGATTTGTCAACGATGCCCTTCGTTTCTTTTTCCTCGCCCCAAAAGGCATAGATGAAGATACGAATTACGGATAGTAAAACGAGCAGTGAGGACGCTAATATGAAAATACTACTCCACATATTACCCGCTTCAAAGCCACCTTGTACAATCAATAGTTTGCCAACAAATCCGCTAAGTGGTGGAATTCCGGCTAAGCCAAATGATGCAATTAAATAACACCAACCAAGTGCCGGGTATTTTTTCATCAGACCACCCATCTTACGCAAATCAGATGTACCTGTAATATAGATGATTATACCGATTAACATAAAGAGTGCTGCCTTTATGAGCATATCGTGTACTAAATAAAACATTGCTCCCTTTAAGGAAGCTTCATTCATTTGTGAGACACCAAATAAAATAACCCCTACGGCAATGACAATATTGTAGATAATAATAAGCTTGACATCAAAGTAAGCGAGTGCCCCGATGCATCCAGCCACAATTGTCGCAATGGCAAGTACCATCAATAGATCATGAGTATAGGATAAATCGTGTACAAAGAATAATGTATAGGTACGTGTAATCGCATAGACACCTACCTTTGTGAGCAGTGCACCGAATAATGTTAGTACAGGTATAGGCGCCGCTGCATACGAAGTAGGAAGCCAAAAATACAATGGGAAAATGGCTGCTTTTAATCCAAATACCATTAAAAAGAGTACAGCTATAACGGTAATGATACCTGGTTGATTGATTTCAGCTATTTTAACGGCAATATCAGCCATATTCAATGTTCCTACAACCGAGTATAAAAAGGCTACTGTAATGACAAATAGGGCAGACGAAATAACATTAATTAAAATATATTTAATCGATCCTTTCAGTTGCCCTTTCTCGCCACCGAGGACGATCAATAAATAAGAAGCCATTAATAATACTTCGAAGAAAACGAATAAGTTGAAAATATCACCTGTAGTAAAAGCCCCATTAACCCCAGTTAAAATAAACATGATGCCAGGGTAATAAAAGAATCGTTCACGTTCCTTCGTAATTGAACCAAAGCCATACCAAACAACAAAAAAGGCAATTAACAATGTCGTTGTCACGAGCAATGCGGATACCATATCAGAAACCATTGTAATGCCGTAAGGAACTGGCCAATCTCCAAAAGTGACCTTTTGGATACCATCATGTTTCACTTTCATTAGAAGTGAAATGGCAGTGATCAACGAAATCCCGATTCCAAGTAATGAAAATGTTCGTTGATACATTAAATTTTTTTGCCCAAACATTAAAATTATACCGAAGAAAAACGGAATGATGATAGGCAGCAGTAGGAAGTTATTCATCCTCATCACTTCCTCTCATTAAGCTAATATCATCAGTTTGCAGCTCCTGATAGGAACGATATGCCAGCACTAGGAAAAACGCTGTGACGCCAAAGCTAATGACAATAGCAGTTAAGATAAGTGCCTGAGGTAATGGATCTGCAAAAGTTTTGGCCCCTTCGTTTAACACGGGTGGAGCCTCACCACCAAGACCACCCATCGTTAGTATAAGTAGATGAGCACCGTGACTTAAAAGTCCTGTACCAATAATAATTCGTAATAAACTTTTTGATAAAATTAAATAGACAGCTGCCATAAAAAGGAAGCCGATGACAAAGGCCATAATTATTTCCATTATTCATCCTCTCCAATCGTTTGAATAATGGTCATCGTAACACCGACAACAACCAGATAGACACCGCTATCAAAAAGCATAGCCGTGTGTAAAGACTGTTTGCCTAGAAGCGGTAAATCGAAATAATCAAAGAAATGAGTAAAAAAAGGTTCACCCACAAACATAGGGAATGCCGCAGTAGCAAGGGCTAATAATAAACCAATAGCCGTTAAATACGTATAATTAATAGGTAGAATATGGCGTACAGTACGGATGTCAAACGCTAACACTAATAGCACGATGGCACTGGAGGTTAAAAGCCCTCCAACAAAGCCACCACCCGGCGTGTAATGACCTGCTAAAAAAATATGAATGGAGAAGAAGAAAATAATGAAGAATACAATTTTTGCCGTAAATTGTATTATCACATCATTTGTTTTCATGTGTTTTCTCCTTTCTATTCATACGCAATTTAATCATTGCAAAGATAGCCATTCCAGCAATCGCGAGTACTGTAATTTCAAACAATGTATCAAAGCCACGATAGTCTACTAAAATTACGTTGACAATATTTCCTCCGCCCGCCAAAGAGTAAACGGTTTCCTCATAGTACTTAGAAATAGTAGGAATGAGTTTTTGCGAATGAGCAGATAGTGCGACAAGTGTTACCATGACACCTACTGCAATGGATATAACAGCTCGATTTAATTGAAACCTCATACGCTCTTCTCGTTTACCAAGCTTTGGCAAATGGTAGAATGCCAATAAAAAGAGGGCAACAGATATAGTCTCAATAACAAGCTGTGTTAAGGCTAAATCTGGTGCATTAAAAATAACAAAGAATAATGCAACCGTATATCCAACAGAGCCAAGACCTATAATGGCCGTTAACCGCGATTTAGCTAGTATGGTGATAGCTGTTCCAATTAATAAAACCACGACTAAAATAATTTCATAGGGTCTTATCGGAGCGGTCCCTTGGAATGAAAGACTAAAGGCATTTTTCACAAAAAGCGAACCAATGACGATAACAGCAATACCACTAAACATATAGAGTAAATAATGACGCATTGAACCCGTCATATAGAGTCGAGAGAGGCGATTTAAGCCAACATCTAACCCCTGCATAATTTTGTCATAAGCATTATTCAAAGTGAAAGCCTTTGGGAATCGCTGATACATTCCTTGCCATTTCGGTAGTGATACAAATAGCAGTACTCCAATAATGATAATTCCTATCGTCATCAGAAGTTCTGGGTTGACCCCATGCCAAGCTGCTACATGTATGTCAATATCCTGTGGTGTTTCGTATAAAAATGGCTGAATCGCTAGAACAGCCGGTTTGACAAATGTATCGCCAATAAAATTCGGGATAAAGAAAATGAACACAACTAATCCCGCTAAAAGCATTGGAGAAACTAGCATTCCAATAGGTGCCTCATGTGGTTTATGAGGTAATTGCTCTGGTTTGTAGTTGCCATTAAATGTTCGGAAAACAAAATAAAAGCTATAAATAAATGTGAAAATACTAGCAATCCAAGCGATGATTGGGAAGAGCGCTCCCCATGTATCAAAGCCAAAGAGCTCAAACTTTTGAAGGGAGAGCATGGCTGTTAAAAACATTTCTTTACTTAAGAAGCCATTAAACGGTGGAAGACCAGCCATCGATAAGCTTCCTATCGCCGCAACTGTGAAACTGATAGGCATAATACTCATTAACCCACCAAGTTTTCGAATATCACGCGTTCCTGCTTCATGATCGATAATCCCAGCAATCATGAATAGGCTACCTTTAAATGTTGCGTGATTAATGAGATGGAAGATAGCAGCAAATGCCGCGAATTTAATAGTATCTACTGATTCATTCGCATGAAATGCCACTGCGCTTGCCCCAAGTAGTGACATAATAAGTCCAAGTTGACTAACTGTCGAGAAGGCCAGAATTCCTTTTAAGTCCGTTTGCTTGACTGCAAAGAAGGAACCCCATAATAAAGTTAAAATCCCTATACCTGTTACAAGCCATACCCAGAGCTCAGAGGCCGCAAATATTGGGGTAAAGCGTGCTACTAAATAAATACCTGCTTTGACCATCGTGGCAGAATGTAGGTATGCACTGACTGGTGTAGGTGCTTCCATTGCATCTGGTAGCCAAATGTAGAATGGAAATTGTGCAGATTTTGTAAATGCTCCTAGAAGTAATAACACAAGCGACCATGTAAATAAAGGTTGATCAACTAGATTCGGTGCCATCATAATTAGCTCCCGAATGGAATAAGTTCCACCCATTAAGTAGAGAAGCACAAATCCACCTAGCATCATTAAGCCGCCGCCGACTGTTATCATCATTGATTTCAGTGCGCCAAGGCGTGATGCATCACGGTTATACCAATAACCAATGAGCAGGAATGAGGAAATGGACGTTAATTCCCAAAAGAAATACAGTGTAATTAAATGATCTGACTGTACTACTCCAAGCATGGCAGACATAAATAACAGTAAGTAAACATAAAAATTATGTAATTTTTCTTTATGTTTATCTAAATAAAAAATGGAGTAGAGCACAACTAAAGATCCGATTCCAGTTATTAATAGCGAGAATAATAAGCTAAGGCCATCCAAATAGGAGACGAAGGAAATATCAAGCGATGGAATCCAAGGAAGTTTAGCGGTAAATACTCCACCTTTAGCTACTTGTGCAATATAGGATGCATAAATAACTACGAGCGTAGCTGGAACAGCGAGAACAAACCAGCCAGTATGAATATTTTTTATGCTTTTATATAAAAATGGTACGAAGATTGCAGCAAGCATTGGAATGAAAATATAAAGTACTTGTAACAAAAAAACCCTCCTTTATGCAGGTAAGTAAATCAATTATAACGTACTTTAATTGGGAATGCATACGTACTATTGGGATTTAGCTTGCGGTAGTGGAAGAATTTTCGTTATATTATAAATAGGAAGTTATCAAGAAAAATAGAGGAAAAAATTTTTTATGAAGAATCCATATATCTACGGTTATTTACCATTAATTACAATTTTATTGTTTAGTTTGACATTTGGTATGTACGCAGTTGGAGAATCTTTACAGATTTTTCGAGCGATCGGTGTATATTCAGGAATGCGAGAGTTTTTATCTGATGTTGAATTACGTGTATTCTTGCTCATAGTGTTTGCTGTTGTATTTTTTATGCTATTTTCAGCACTCAAACTAGTAGGAGAAACCATTCATGAGTTAGGAATGCTCTTTTTTTCAAAGGACAACGATGGTGCAACTGTTAGCCAAGCGCGAGGCGGCTATATCATTTTGTTTATTGGTGCTATGTGTTCAGCATTTGCGATCCAATTTATTTATGTGTTAATAGGCATTTTTGTCCTCACTGTTTTTACATATTTCATTTATCTTATTTACAAAATGAGTCATTTTATGTCAATGGGCGGCACAATCGGTCTATTAATCTTTGAACTTTTTATGTGGACGATTCTATTAACATTCATCGTGTATGTTGTATTAAAACTATATAATGGAATTTTAGCAAGTCTACCATTTGCCCAATAAATGCATACTGTAGCAAAAACTATCGAGAGGCTCTATCTCGATGGTTTTTCTTATGTTCAAGTGACTATTTGTGAATGACCACATGTTGTTCGAGCATAGGCAACTTCTTATTTTGCCTGGCACGTCCATGCTTTACATTAATGGGTATGTTGATTGGAATGAAGGGCCGTGACTTCTGCGGGGAATGGGGAAAGTCGAGATTCTGGACTGTGCAGATGTTTTCTGTGCGAAAGCGTAGGAAGCAGCCAGCCCGACCCCACCATAGTGGAAATCAAAGGCTTTCTTTTATTCGAATGTAAAAGAAAAAAGAAAAAAAGATTGTAGGCAAACTCTCCAATTCTTGAGTTTGTCTACAGTCTGAAGGGAGCAGAAAATCTCTTTCTGCTCCCTTTTGTGATTATTACATTCCAACCACTTATTTTACTCAAGTAATACATTAAATAATTGATGATGAATTTTGTATTCTTCTAATTTTTGCATGGATTGAGGCTTATCATATCCAATCCATACGGCAGCTGTATAGGTATCATTAAGCCCGGCAAGCCAATAGTCTCGATAGTCATTCGTTGTCCCTGTTTTGGCACCAACATAGCTGCTATTACTGTAGACTCCCTGTCCCGTACCGTTCATCACAACATCGGCAAGTAGCTCACGCATGTATTTTACTGTTTTAGGAGACCAAACTTGATCACGCTGTGTATCCCAACTATAGAGCTCTGTTCCATCTAAAGCTGTAACTTTACGAATACTATGCGCTAGAACATAAGATCCATCAATAAAGCTTGTATAGGCATCTGCTAGTTCTAATGCCGTTACACCGTAAGTAAGCCCGCCCAAGGAAGCGGCATAATTATGGTCCTTTTCTACAATGGAACGGAAATGGAAGCGATCTAAATATTGAAATGCTGTATCAACGCCAACTGTTTGGAAGAGTCGCAGTGCCGATGTATTATAGCTATGTCGAAACGCAGTGCGTAGCGACACATCTCCATACTTGTAACCCCCATAGTTTTGAGGGCAGAAGGAACCGACACAATAACTACCACCATTTACAATCGAATCAGGTGTATGTGCGGTTGTTTCAAAGAAAGGAGCATAAACGGCCAGTGGCTTAAAGGCGGAGCCTGGCTGACGTGTTCCTTGAAATGCGCGATGATAATCAAACTTCTCATAGTTTTTTCCTGCATATAAGCTAACGATTTCTCTGGATTGGTTGTGAATAACAGCACCTGCTGCTTGCAATGAACCGGCACCCAAGGTAGCGGTCATTCGTTGCTCATCATGCTGCTGTTTTTGTGGATCCAATGCAGTGTTAATTATGAGTCCATTTTGAAATAATGTATCAAGTCGATTGTCTAATTGTGACTTAATATTTTTCTTTTCTTCCTCATTGTCTGTATTGTTAAGTCGATCCGCATAGCCTTCTTTTTCTGCAACTAACCATTTTAATTCTTGAAGAACGTAAGTGCCATACATAGGATAGCTTTGTATTTTATCCTTAATATGCAATGTAATAGGCTCTGCCTTATAAGTCGTTGCATCTTCCTTAGTAATGCTACCTTTCACGGCAAGTGTATCTAATAAGCGTTCTTGACGTGCTTTAGTTTGATCAAAGTTTTTTAAAGGGTTATAAAGTGACGGGTTGTTAGGAATTGCTGCAATAAAAGCAATTTCAGCTATTGATAATTGCTGGAGTGGCTTTTGAAAATAATAAGTGGCTGCTCCACCAATTCCGTAAACTTGATTGCTAAAATAGGACTCGTTAAGATACATCGTTAAAATTGTTTCTTTATCGAACTCTTTTTCTAATTCATAAGCATAGAAAAGTTCGGTTAATTTTCGTTCATATGTTTTTTCATCAGATAAATAACGCATTCGAACAAGCTGCTGTGTAATCGTACTGCCACCCTGTGAGCTAGTACTCGTATTTGAATTGGCGACAACTGCACGCATAATAGCACTTAAATCAAAGCCGATGTGTTCGTAAAAGTCGGCATCCTCACTTGCAATGAATATTTCCTGGGCAATTTGTGGAATTTCTTGTAATGTTAGTGGCTGCCGCCATTCGACATATTCCTCACTAAATGTTTGCCCATTTTGGTCCTTAAGTGTTACAGGGAGCTGAGGCTGTACTTCAGGTAAATGAATAGCCTGTGTAATTTGTTCCTCATGTGCTTGTGCGGTATTGATTTCTGTTCGTATGTTTGTGCTAATCCACCATAGAACAGGTAAGGAAAGAAGTATAATAAAAAAACCAAAAGCCTTTTTCATGTGTGCCTCCACTCTTTCTATGAATCCTTCAACAGAATAACATATTTTGGATTGATTCCAAATACTCGGTCAGACCTATTTCCTTTGTTTGGAGAGAGGAAGTTAAAAGTGCATAAATCGTCAATACTTTGATGAAGAAAACCAATCGGAAGTATGTTAGACTAAAATGAGGTCAAGAAGGATGAATTGTCATCTTTTTCATTGAAACTGAAAATTATCATTAAAGGAGAGACTTCCATGTTTCCACAATTAACAACAGACGTACAAGCAGGCGAAGTGCTTGTAGAAATGAACACAACATTAGGGGCAGTTAAAATTAAATTGTTCCCAGAGTTTGCACCAAAAACTGTTGAAAACTTTTTGGGTCATGCTAAATCAGGTTATTATAACGGCATCATTTTCCACCGAGTTATTCAAGACTTTATGGTTCAAGGTGGGGACCCAACTGGAACAGGTATGGGCGGTGAATCGATTTGGGGAGATTCTTTTGAAGATGAATTCTCAGATAAATTGTTTAACCTACGCGGTGCGCTATCAATGGCTAATGCTGGTCCAAACACAAATGGTTCTCAATTCTTTATCGTTCAAATGAAACATCTTCCAAGCGATATGCTTCGTCAATTGCAAGGAGCAGGCTTCCCAGAGGAAATTATTGAAGCTTATGCAAAAAATGGCGGTACACCTTGGTTAGACCATAAACATACTGTATTCGGTCATGTTATAGAAGGAATGGATATTGTGGATAAAATTGCGGATGTAGAAAAAGATCCCCGTGATAAGCCATTAGAAGATGTGAAAATTGAGTCAATTACAGTCTTTGAATAATAATTATAAGGACGTGTAGAGCATGGAAAACTTAATGTATCAATTTTTATATTTCCCTGAAGATAAATCAGGATATATTCCAGCAGCATTTGAATTTTTAATCATGCTTATTTTGTGTGTAGTCGTGTTTACGCTTTTCCGTAAAATTTCTAAGAAACAGGAAATTAAATCAAAAGAAATTGAAGCACGTATACTAGCAGAAAAGAAAAGTACAAACAACCAACAAAATGTCTAATTAAAAAGAATCTGCCTCCAATGGAGACAGATTCTTTTATTTACATTTTTCTTTTAGAACGACGAACGATGTTTTGTAGTGTTTTGAAGGCATTGAAGCAAACGAGTACAATGGATAGGCCAATCCCGCTCATGGCGGTAATAAAGGCAACCCATTCGAACAGCGTATAGCTCCAAACACTATCTAAATCACTACTGTCCTTCCATTCTTCAATGACTAAATTCATGCCGTATATACCAGATATAACCGTAAATACAGTTAAAATAAATAGTAAATTATTACTTCGATTATCAGACTGATCTTCTAGTGTTCGATATAAACTGTTCAATGTCGCTTTTGTTTCTACATAATGTTCATTAATACGGAAATGCTTTCGTAGTATTTGAGAAATTTCCCGACCTTCAGTCCGAACAACGACTTCTTCGAAATAATAACGTGCAGAGAACTTTGTGATTAGTTCGATTAATTCATTGACAATTTGTTGATCTTTTCCCCACTTTATTTCACTGTATTCGTAGGATAGCTTTAAGAGCATCATTTTATAAAAATAATGAATGAACAAATTATAATAGTGAGTACCCATAAACTCCTGAATGCTATGTGAACAATGTTTAAATGGCTTATTTGTAAGTGTCATTTGTGCCTGCGCTGAAGAGATAATATAACTATTGGGTGCCCAGCGTGTATGGGCGTGTTCCTCTACATAGTTTGAAATATATGGAGAATTTGTGCTTGAAATAAAGGGTTTGCCATCAGGTGTTCTTCCATCTACTTGCCCTAATCGAAAAAGATGCTCAGGTAAAAGTTCTGCTTGTTCATCACATATTAAATAGGCTGAGGAAAACATTCGTTCATCTTCAAAAAAGGGCAATCCTTCATAGCTATGATCTTGACGGTGCTGTAAAAAAGGCTTTAGGAAGGGGATAAAATAGTTAAATAATAGCTCACTCGTAGAATCACAATGACCGAACGAGAAATGGTGACTTGCGCCCTTTTCCTCTCGCAATTTTGCCTCCAGCACTCTAAAGTAATGAATGAAATTTAAAATATCACTAATGTCATAAGGATTGTCTATGCTTGTTCGTACAGTGACGATGCCATTGCCGAAAGGGCATAGCGTTACATCGATGCTCATAAGCTCATAGTTTATACAATTTTCTTGATGGTGTAAGGCCCCTTGTGTATAAAATGCTTTTGAGAAACGAAGAAAGTCTGGGCTATCCATTTTGTTTGGGAATAATTTGTCTTCAAGAAAGGGATAAAAAAACTGGGCAAGCTCTTCATGTATGATTGTTATGTCTCCATAAAAGGCATTTTCAAGAGTAATATTGTTCAATTCAAAAAAAGAAAACCCTTCTTCTAAAAGGATATTACCAATCTTTTGCCGATCTTTTGTTTGGTAGGCGAAGGGAAACAAGAATGTCATATAGGCACGCTGAATTATTAAAGGAACTAAGTCCATTGAAAACACCCCTTTTTCCATCCGATTGTTAAGAAACTTTTCCACATATTAAGGAATTTAAACATCTAAAAAGAAGGAATCCTAAATAATCGGGATTCCTTCTCTTACTTTTATTGTTCAAACGCTTTTTTAAAGCGCTCTACGCCGTCTCGTACTGTTTCAAATGAACAAGCTACATTCATACGTAAGAAGCCTTGACCCTCTTCACCGTATTTTGTCCCTGGCTCTAACGCCAGTTTACCAATGTCTAATAGTCGGTTCATAATATCTTTTTCTTCAAGGTTAAGCTCTCTATAATCAATCCATATTAAATAAGTGGATTGTGGTTTAATGATGCGAATGCCTGGAATCTGCTCTAACTCTTCTTTGACATAATCCATATTTGCTGAAACATACGGCAGCAATTCATCTAGCCAAGAGGAGCCTTCCGTATACGCAGCCTGTAATGCTACAGAGGCGAAAGTATTTAATGAGCCTTGTCCACTTGCCATATTCACAGCTTCAAGCTGTAGACGTTTGTTCTTATCTGGCACAATCATATAGGAAACCTGAATACCTGCTAAATTAAATGTTTTAGTAGGAGCCATACACGTTACAATACGATTGATTTCATCGCCTGCTACTTTGGCAATAGGAATATGTTTTTCTCCATTTATCATTAAATCAGCATGAATTTCATCTGAAATAATAAGGACGTCGTATTGAGCACAGAGTCGTACAATTTCCTTTAAAGTAGCTTCATCCCATACATAACCGCCAGGATTGTGAGGATTGCATAATATGTAGGCTTTCACATTTTGAGCTAGTGCCTGTTCAAAAGCTTCAAAATCAACGATAAATTTGCCATCATTTTTTTCAACTAGTTGGCAGCTTACCACTTCGCGCCCATTGCTTTTTGGGATGTTAAAAAATGGTGGATAAACAGGTGTGGAAATAAGGACTTTATCTCCCGGATTAGTAAAGGCAACAATGCTATTTGCTAAGGCAGCTACAACACCATTACAGAATACGATGGAATCCTTATCAATTTGCCAATCATGACGAGTATTTTGCCAGTCCACGATTGACTGTATCGCTTCCTCACTAATAAAACTATAACCAAAAATAGTGCGTTCAGCATGTTCCTGCAATGCTTTTGAAACGGCTGTTGGTGCAGCAAAATCCATATCAGCTACCCACATTGGCAAGATATCGGACGCATCGTTTAGTCCATAAACCATTTTCATTGCGTCCCATTTTACGGAGTTTGTACAACGACGTTTGATAGTTTGATCAAAAATAGACAAGCAAATCACTCTTTTCTTTTTTATTTACTATGGTATCATACGATTATGATCAAAGGATAATAGGTGAGTATTTTGGAAAATGTAAAAATGAATCAAGCAGCTGTCCATCTGCTAGAGGAGTGGGATCCATTCCACTTAGGTCCAGACCATTATGATACGGAAACAGCAGATGTTGTAGCGGCATTGCAAGGAATCGATGATCCATCTACGCTTGCAAAAGTAATTCAAGAAACATATGAGCATTCGTTTGAGCAATGGATTCCTTTTGAGGATTGTGTAGCCATCTCTTACAAACTGATTGCTATTAAATTTGAAGCAAAATGTATTATTTAAAATATTTTGCATATTTCCTATAAAAAAAGGGGTTGTCCTACGACAACCTCTTTTTGCATTGACATGATAGAGGCTCTATATCCTTATTTAAATATTGGTAAAATACCTTGAATGAAAATAATTAATATAGCAATTGGGGACACATAGCGAATTAACATGTACCAAATTGTAAACATCCAATTAGATGCGGCTAGCTCTTTACGAGAAATATCTTTTGTATAATAATAACCTGCAAAAATTGATATGAGCAGAGCGCCAATAGGCATTCCGATATTGTTGGTCATAAAATCAACAAACTCAAAAATAGAACGGTCTAACATCTTCACATCTGATAGTATACCAAATGACAGCGCACTAGGAATACCAACAATAAAGATAATGATGCCACCAATCCAGGCAATTTTTTTTCTTTTTTCTGGTTTATCTCCAATTGCAATTGCCACGACAATTTCTAACATGGAAATGGAAGATGTAACTGTGGCAAATAGTAATAATATAAAGAAGAGGGTTAAGAATAGACCACCGAGAGGTAGCTGCTCGAAGACAGCTGGCAAAATAATAAATACGAGGCCAGGTCCTTGATCAGGTGTATAGCCAAGTGCGAATACTGCTGGGAAAATAACAAGACCAGCAAGTAAAGAGATGATGATGTTCATGGACGCAACATTGATTGCTGAGTTACCAATTTTCTCGGTTTTTGATAGATATGAAGCATAGGTAATCATCACAGCAATACCGACACTTAATGAGAAAAATGCTTGTCCTAATGCCATTAAAAATGTTTCGGCATTCAAGTACGACCAATCAGGCACAAACATAAATTTAATGCCTTCCAATGCACCATCTAATGTTAAAGAGCGTATGACTAATATAATGAAGAAAATAAATAAGAGCGGCATCATCCATGTGCTGGCTTTCTCAATGCCACCTTTAATGCCGGCTGATACAATGACTACTGTCAATAACATAAATAGCCCTTGCACAAGCACTGCTTCAAATGGGCTCGATATTATATGGCCAAATAAATCTGCGTAGTTAATGTTAGAACCTGCATTTGTTAGCTTAAACGTAAAGGCACGGCCCAAATAGCTTAAAATCCACCCACCTACAACACTATAGAAAGATAAGATAAGGCCCGCAACGACCATACCACCCCAACCAATTAAATACCATGGCTTTCCTGGCGCTTGTTCTTTAAAGGATGTGACAGCATCCTTTTGTCCACGACGGCCAATCATAAACTCTGCAATGAGTACTGGTAAGCCGATAAAGAATGTACATAAAATGAATAATAAAATAAAGACACTACCACCATTAGTACCAGCAATATAAGGGAATTTCCAAATGGCTCCTAGCCCTATAGCACTTCCGGCAGCAGCTAAAATAAACCCAATTTTAGTTGTAAATTGATCTCTCGATGACACAAAAATAAAGCCTCCTTGTACTAAAGTTTTATTTTACCGCAATATTCTCATAACACAAGCAAATATCTGAATATTGATTGGAGGGATATCTCCATTAAGAGCCGATTTATAGAGCGTGTGATGGCGTTTTAGTAAGGCTCCTTCTTTTAGAGTAAATAACATCCTTAATATGTAACAATTAGGGAGGTACTGTCGTTCCATAAACAAAAGGAGGGGATTGTCTTGGAGGAGGCTGAATTAATAGCGAGGGCACAGCAAGGAGACAAAGAAGCCTATATCGATCTTATACGCATTCATCAACAAACAGTTGAAAAGTTTGCCTTTCAGTGCGGCGTACATAGCAATGATTTAGCAGATGTTTCACAGGAGGTATTTGTTAAACTGTATCGCTTTTTACATCAATTTAAACAGGATCGATTTACGACGTGGCTTTATAAAATTACATTGAATGCTACACGTGATTATTATCGTAAGGAACAGAGAGAGCTGGCAAAAGAGGACAAGCTTAATGCACAAAGGCAAACCATTTTCCTCTCTGCTGAAGACGATGTTCTATTATTTGAAGAAGATAAACTCTTACACAATGCTATTCAAGCCTTAGATGAAAAATATCGGTACCCTATCGTACTGTATTATTTCCACGAGCTAAAATATGAAGAAATCGCAGAGGTTTTAAATATTTCTTTATCAACGGTTAAGGTACGGTTATTACGTGCGAAAGAAAAGTTGAAGGCAGCATTAATGCAAGAGGGGAGTGTTGAAAATGGATGATCAACAATTTAATCAACGTATGGCACTACTGAAAAAATCCTATGAGCGAATGGAATCAAAGCTAGAGCCACAGCATGTTCTTCAGCAAATTGCAAATGAGGATGCCAAAAGGGAATTTCAAGAAATTAACAAAACAGTTCCAAAGCCTTCAACAAAATGGCAAAAGCCTGCTGTTTGGATTGCGAGCATCGCCAGTGTGTTATTAGTTGGAATTTTAATGTCGTCATATATGTTCCATCCATCCACATCCGTGCATTCAAATGAAGAAAAGATAGAGAGTAGCTATGAAGAATGGTTCTCAAGCTTACAAAAAAGGTATCAGGAAAAACGTGAAAAAACACGCCAGGAGCTCGATATACCCGAACAAGACTTTAGGAAACTATCGTTTATTGCAATCGCTGATAATAAATACAATGATAAGGCTAGAAATAAAAAAATAGTTGTTAATAGAATGATGGATAATCCAAAATATTTAGCGGAGTTGGAGCAAGAAATACTAGATAATTTGCAAACACCTCGGGAGTTAATAGAGCAAATCAACACATTTGAAAGCTCTATGTCATATGAAGAATCTCGATATTTTTTTAGCAATTATTTTTATTCAACGAAAGATGTTTTGCAATATTATACTAATCAACTTTCTCCTTATAGTAGCGCACTATCACAAAAAGAGAGAAATTATCCCAAAGAACTAAAACAATTAATCGCTACAGCTAAAAAACAGTATTTTGAGTTGTCTCATGATGGGAATACCTTTAGCTTTAGAGCAGATCCCATTTTTCAGAAAAATGCACCAGCATATGCGGATCGTCTTCACTCTGACATATTAGGTCTGTTTAAATATTGGGCTACTGGCTCATTATTGGAAGGTGAAAATTTACGGTTTTCTACAGAAGAAACTGCTCGAATTTTAAAATTATATGAAAGAACATTAATATCGGATCTATCAATAGGAGGACTTGATTTCCTATTACGGGATTTAAAGAAAGAGTTCGAAAATACGTGGCTTTTACTTCTAAAAGGTATGGATGGCATGAGTAGATATTCGCCCGAACATATGGAGTTTTTAAATGCCGCTGCAAATGGAAAGTATGGAGAATCGATGCGCGTAACTGCACAATTTATCCATGAAGAATTTAAAGAAAAAGGAACATCCAAAACAATTGATAATCTTACAAAACATGATATTGGAATGGAGCTTTCATATTTGAGTAATGAAGTCTATATCGAATCAACAGATGGTTCGACGAGCTTACAAATTGATTACCGTTGGATTATCCAAACTGAAGGTTTATACAATGCTTATATATCAAGCAAAGATGATACCATCCTAGATTCATTAAATCCAATGAATGTCGTTAGCTTATTCTTATATGCACAAGGAAAAGGCGATCAAGAAACCATTAAACAGTTAGTTTCTCAAGATGTAGATGTGAATAAAGTGGTTCAATATGATGGTATGGAACATTTTACAGTTCTTTATGCAACTGATACATCCCAAACAACGATAAAAGTAGACGTGAAATCAGAATCAATTCATATGGTTGGCCAACGTTTAACCTTCCAATTAGGTACAGCGACAATAGGAAAAGGTGAAAAACGTTGCATCATTACAGCCATTTCTGAGTAAGGAGATTTTTTGCCCCGATTTTACACGTATGTTATAATTTAACCGATATATACGTAGCAAACCAAAAGAAAGTGGGCAAAGGTT
The DNA here is from genome assembly GCF_059424475.1 of Lysinibacillus sp. GW247-5R2A. Classification (NCBI taxonomy): domain Bacteria; kingdom Bacillati; phylum Bacillota; class Bacilli; order Caryophanales; family Bacillaceae; genus Lysinibacillus; species Lysinibacillus sp. GW247-5R2A. The sequence goes on from NZ_JBWKZL010000009.1 coordinate 211,608, forward strand.
ATGGTAAAAAAATATGAATTAGGAGACGTGTTGACCGGAAAAGTTACAGGTATTCAACCATACGGTGCATTTGTTGCATTAGATGACAATACGCAAGGCCTTGTGCATATTTCGGAAATCACATACGGCTTTGTGAAGGATGTTAGTGAATTTTTAGCTGTTGGGCAAGAAGTAGAGGTCAAGATACTTGAAATCGATGAAGAGGCCGAAAAAATTAGTTTATCGATGAGAGCGCTACAGGAACGCCCGGCAACAGTTAGAAAAAAAGAAGCACCACCACGCAAATCATTGCAGGACCGTGTAGATGAATCGGATGCGAATGGTTTTAATTCCTTAAAAGATAAATTACAGGACTGGATTGAACAATCTGGACAATAAAAAACGAGGATACTTTCAACGTGAAGGTATCCTTGTTTTTATGTTATTGCTTTTTTATTTTTCGGATTCGGTATTGAAGGTTTTGTCTACTCATTCCAAGTGCATTCGCGGCTTTTGTAATATTGCCCTCATATAAATTTAAGACATTTTGCACATAATATGATTCGGCTTCGCGCAAATAAGCATCTAATGGCATGACATCATGATTTTGATGGAACATAAAGAATTCAGGTTCACGATTGTTGGTATCTTGCTGCTGTACCTTGAAGCGGAAATGCAGCGGCAATAAATCTGAGGTTACCGTAGACTCTATCGTCATAAATGAAACAATTTCATCCAATAGTAACTCGAGTTCCTTTAAATTGCCAGGCCAATCATATTGTAAGAATAATTCCTGTACATCTGGTGCTAGCTCTGTAACCTGTGAAGCAAATCGTTCTCGGTGTCGGCTAAAATAATCATCCACAAATGGGAGAATATCTTCTTTTCGATCAGTTAAATGGGGAATAGTAATAGCCATCGTTGCAAAGAAATAATAAAGTGATTTGGACAGCTTTTTTTCAGCAATTAATGTAATCGGGTCGCTACCTACACTGCCAATTAACATGTACTTGGACTGCGGTAGGGACTGGAGTATATCTAATAATTGCTCTTGAATGTCTAAGCTCAAAAAATCAATGCGCTCAAAGAAAAAGGTATAGTCTTTATCTTCTTCTAAAAGCTGATTTAATTTATCAAGCACTGATTGAGCGGAACGACGACTAACGAGTGTCATAAAGGCTTCAGGATCTGGTGAAGCAGCGTGGTGAATACCTTCAGCCACTAAATCCTTGCCTGTCCCAGATTCCCCAATTAATAATACTGGTAATTTTACAGCCGCTGCTTTTTTAGCATTTTCGATGACTTGCTTCATTGCTTCAGATTCAGCTTTTATCATGTCGAACGTCAAAGGCTCATCATAACGACGAAGGGGTTGATAAACAAGCTTTTCTAATGATGTAATATCACGCGCAAATTCTATTGCCCCAATCAGTTTTCCATCTACAATAAGTGGAAAAGTATCATTAATGGTTGTAATTTCATGGCCATTTTTATTCCAATAGGATTGTTTGACATTAATTTCTTTCTTTCCAGTTTGTAATACACGCATTAAGGTACTTTCGTGCTGACGGAAGGAAAACATTTCAATAATCGAACGATCCGCTAGCTCATCAAAATGGAATCCTTCAATTTCTTTCATTTTTGTATTATAAATAATCGTCTTGCCAGATAGGTCTACTGCATGAATACCAACGGATACATTTGTTGCAATAAACTCATAAAAAGGTAGTAAAGGTTCAGAATTTTTCATAAAAATGTGCACCTCAAAAATTTTTTACTTGAAATATGCAACGAAATTTTGCATTATAATAAGTGTAAGAATATTTTATACGCAAAGATATTTTGCGTCAATGTTTTTTGCATACCCATATATATATCACAAGGGAGGATTAAGTATGATTCCATACAAACACGAACCATTCACAGATTTTTCACAAGAGGCAAACTACAATGCTTATGTAGAGGCTTTAAATAAAGTTGAAGGTTACTTAGGGCAAGACTACCCACTTATTATCGGTGGTGAGCGTATTACAACTGAAGATAAAATCGTTTCGTACAATCCTGCAAAGAAAACAGAAGTTATTGGCCGTGTTTCAAAAGCGAGCAAAGATTTAGCTGAAAAAGCTATGCAAGCAGCAGATGAAACATTCAAAACTTGGAAAAAAGTTGATCCAGCTATTCGTGCTGATGTTCTTTTCAAAGCAGCCGCTATTATTCGTCGTCGTAAACACGAATTCTCAGCATTATTAACAAAAGAAGCAGGGAAGCCATGGGCAGAGGCTGATGCAGATACAGCAGAAGCAATCGACTTCTTAGAATACTATGGTCGCCAAATGCTACGTATTAAAAACGGCCAACCAGTAGAAAGCCGTCCAGGTGAATACAACCGTTATGACTATATTCCACTAGGAATTGGTATCGTCATCTCACCTTGGAACTTCCCATTTGCGATCATGGCTGGTACAACAGTAGCTGCTTTAGTAACAGGTAATACAGTATTACTAAAACCAGCTTCTACAACACCAGTAGTGGCGTATAAATTTATCGAAGTATTAGAAGAAGCAGGTCTTCCAGCAGGAGCTGTTAACTTTGTACCAGGTTCTGGTGCTGAAGTGGGCGACTATTTAGTTGATCACCCAAAAACTCGTTTCATCAGCTTCACAGGTTCACGTGATGTTGGCTTACGTATTAACCAACGTGCCTCTGTCCTAAATGATGGTCAAATTTGGATCAAACGCGTAATCGCTGAAATGGGCGGTAAAGATACAATCGTTGTCGATAAAGAAGCAGATCTTGAATTAGCTGCACAATCGATTGTGAAATCAGCATTTGGTTTCTCTGGTCAAAAATGTTCAGCATGTTCTCGTGCTGTCATCGTAGAAGATGTGTATGACCAAGTGGTGAACCGTGTAGAAGAGTTAACAAACGCTTTAACAGTTGGAGATCCAACAGATTTCAGCAACTTCATGGCAACGGTTATTGACCAAGCAGCATTCAATAAAATTACGGAATACATCGAAATCGGTAAAGGCGAAGGTCGTTTAGTAGCTGGTGGTACAGCGGACGATTCAGTAGGTTACTTCGTACAACCAACCGTATTCGCTGACGTAGAGCCTTCTGCACGTATTATGAAAGAAGAAATCTTCGGACCAGTAGTAGCGATCGCAAAAGCAAAAGATTTCGATCAAGCGATTGAAATTGCTAACGATACAGAATACGGTTTAACAGGTGCTGTCATTACGACAAACCGCGTGAACCTAGAAAAAGCACGTGAAGAATTCCATGTTGGAAACCTTTACTTCAACCGTGGCTGTACAGGTGCGATTGTTGGCTACCAACCATTCGGTGGTTTCAACATGTCAGGTACAGACTCAAAAGCTGGTGGCCCAGACTACCTACAACTTCACATGCAAGCAAAAACAACTTCAGAAATGCTTTAATTTTACATTGACGTTAGGGCTATTTTAATAAGTAGTAATTGAAGCATTGTGACAGAATTTGTGGAACTTCTCCAAGTAATACGACCGTTGACTAATACCGTAGCCAATTATGTAGTTTACTTGGGGAGAGTTTGCAAATTGATCGATTGTTGTTGCTAAATTCTTAATTATTCTACTTACAGAAATACATAGTCCTTTCTTGCATCGATTTTTTATCATCATTTAGTAAGGAGAGAATAGAATATGACAAAAACTCAACAAGTTATTGAACAAACACAAAATTATGGTGCAGCAAACTATCATCCACTGCCAATCGTAATTTCAGAGGCTGAGGGTGCTTGGGTTAAAGATCCAGAGGGTAACAAATATTTAGATATGTTATCAGCTTATTCAGCTGTAAACCAAGGACACCGTCACCCAAAAATTATCGCTGCTTTAAAAGAGCAAGCTGATAAAGTAACATTGACTTCACGTGCATTTTACAGTGAAAACCTTGGTGAATGGTATGAGCTAGTAGGAAAGTTAACAAATAAAGAAATGGTATTACCAATGAATACTGGTGCTGAAGCAGTAGAGACTGCATTTAAAGCAGCTCGTCGTTGGGCATATGATGTAAAAGGCGTAGAACAAGGCAAGGCAGAAGTGATTGCATGTAATGGTAACTTCCATGGTCGTACAATGCTTGCTGTATCTCTTTCTTCTGATGAGGAATACCGTCGTGGATTCGGTCCAATGTTACCAAACGTTAAATTAGTAGACTACGGTAATCTTGAAGCATTAAAAGCAGCTATTACACCAAACACAGCAGCATTCTTAATTGAACCAATTCAAGGTGAAGCTGGTATTGTTATCCCAACAGAGGGCTTCTTAAAAGCAGCTCGCGAACTTTGCCGTGAAAACAACGTATTATTCATTGCTGACGAAATCCAAGCAGGTTTAGCACGTACTGGTAAAATGTTTGCTTGTGATTGGGAAGAAGTAGAACCAGATATGTACATCTTAGGTAAAGCATTAGGTGGCGGTGTATTCCCAATTTCTTGTGTAGCTGCAAACCGTAATATTCTAGGTGTATTCAACCCAGGCTCACACGGATCAACTTTCGGAGGAAATCCTTTAGCTTGTGCAGTTTCAATTGCATCTATTAAAGTATTATTAGATGAAAAATTAGCTGAACGTTCACATGAACTTGGTGAATACTTCAAAGGTAAGTTAAGAGAAATTAATAACCCAGTTATTAAAGAGGTACGTGGTCGTGGTTTATTTATTGGTATGGAATTAACAGAAGCAGCTCGTCCATACTGTGAAAAACTAAAAGAATTAGGTTTATTATGTAAAGAAACACATGATACAGTTATTCGTTTTGCTCCACCACTTGTTATTTCACAAGAGGATTTAGATTGGTCAATCGAACAAATTGAAAAAGTATTTAATCTTTAACAAAATGTTCACATTTTAATTCGGAAGTATGTTACAATGATGCCGATATACTATCATTAAATAAAACAAAGAGGCGATTTAATAATGTCTGAAAACTTAAATCTTTTCACATCAACACAAGATGTCATTCAAGATGCTCTAAACAAACTTGGCTATGATGAAGCAATGTATGAATTACTAAAGGAACCGCTTCGCATGCTACAAGTACGTATCCCAGTGAAAATGGATGATGGTACAACAAAAGTATTTACTGGTTACCGTGCACAACATAACGATGCTGTAGGACCAACTAAAGGTGGGGTTCGTTTCCACCCACAAGTGTCTGAGGAGGAAGTTAAAGCGCTTTCAATGTGGATGACATTGAAATGTGGTATTGTCGATCTACCATATGGTGGTGGTAAAGGCGGTGTCATCTGTGATCCTCGTCAAATGTCTATGGGCGAAATCGAGCGCTTAAGCCGTGGTTATGTACGTGCTGTAAGTCAAATCGTAGGGCCAACAAAAGATATTCCTGCGCCAGACGTATTTACAAATGCACAAATTATGGCATGGATGATGGATGAATATAGCCGTATGGATGAATTCAACTCTCCAGGCTTTATCACAGGTAAGCCACTAGTTCTTGGTGGTTCACAAGGTCGCGACCGTGCGACTGCACAAGGTGTTACAATTGTAATCGAAGAAGCAGCGAAAAAACGCGGTATTGATATTAAAGGCGCGCGCATTGTTATTCAAGGATTTGGTAACGCAGGTAGCTTCCTTGCGAAATTTATGCATGATTTAGGTGCAAAGGTAATCGGTATTTCGGATGCTTATGGTGCACTTCATGATCCAGAAGGTTTAGATATCGACTACTTATTAGATCGTCGTGATAGCTTTGGTACTGTAACAACATTATTTGAAAACACGATTTCAAATAAAGAATTATTAGAACTTGATTGTGATATTTTAGTACCCGCTGCGATTGAGAACCAAATTACTGCTGACAATGCACACAATATTAAAGCTAATATCGTAGTAGAAGCAGCAAATGGTCCAACAACTGCTGAAGCAACTAAAATTTTGACAGAACGTGGCATTTTACTTGTACCAGACGTATTAGCATCTGCTGGTGGAGTTACAGTTTCTTACTTTGAATGGGTACAAAATAACCAAGGTTATTATTGGACAGAAGAAGAAGTTGAAGAACGTCTATACAAAAAAATGGTTGAAGCATTTGATAATGTTTATACAACAGCTACAACACGTAACATTAACATGCGCTTAGCAGCTTATATGGTTGGTGTTCGCCGCACTGCAGAAGCTTCACGCTTCCGCGGATGGGTTTAAGAATAAGTTCAATTTACAACGAGTTTCTCCTATTTTAATGGGAGGACTCGTTTTTTTTCGTCTCTTTACAAATTTGAAGAAATGTTTGAATGCATTCCCCTTATAAAACCCCTTAATTAATCGTCCAAACGGAATCTAATTAAACAGTTATGCCGAACGTTTATCTTTGCTTTCTTGAACAGAAATATGAGAAAATCCAACTAGAAAGGGGCGAATTAAATGGATTCATTTACATTTTTTAACCCAGTGAAACTTCATTTTGGTGAAGATGCACTGGAAAAGTTACCGAAGGAATTAGAGCAGTATGGAAAAAAAGTATTGGTTGTATATGGTGGCGGTAGCATTAAGACGAATGGTGTCTACGACGCTGTTATTGACAAATTACAGCAAGCAGATAAAACAATTTTTGAATTAAGCGGTGTAGAACCTAATCCGCGTGTGGAAACAGCTAGACGTGGTATTGAAATTTGTAAAACAGAGGGAATTGACTTAGTTCTTGCAGTTGGTGGCGGTTCTGTTATTGATTGCTCCAAACTAATTGTTGCTGGTGCAAAATATGATGGGGATGCTTGGGAGATCGTTAAACGCAAGGTATTTGTAGAACAAGCTTTACCATTAGGAACTGTCTTAACCTTGGCCGCTACAGGCTCTGAAATGAACTCTGGGTCAGTTATTACTAATGCTGCTACAGAAGAAAAATTAGGCTGGGGTAGCCCTGCTGCATTCCCGAAATTCTCAATCTTAAATCCTGCGTATACGGTGTCTGTACCTAAAAATCATACGGTTTATGGAATCGTTGATATGATGTCACATGTATTCGAACAGTATTTCCATAATACAACGAATACACCAATCACTGATGAAATGTGTGAAGGTGTATTACGTACGGTTATTACGACAGCACCTCAATTATTAGAGGATCTAGAGAATACAAAGTTACGTGAAACAATTCTATTAGCAGGGACAATTGGATTAAATGGATTCTTATCAATCGGATCTCGTGGGGATTGGGCATCTCATAATATTGAGCATGCTGTATCGGCAGTATATGATATTCCACATGCAGGTGGTTTAGCTATTCTTCAGCCTCATTGGATGCGTTTAAGTGTATCAGTGAATCCTGAGCGCTTTGCGGGTATAGCAACACGAGTATTCGGGGTGGATGTAACAGACAAAACGGTAGAAGAGGTTGCTTATGAAGGGATCGATCGCTTATCAGCATTTTGGTCATCATTAGGGGCACCAAATCGTTTAGCCGATTATAATATTGATGATTCGAAATTCCAGCAGATTGTAGAGCATGCAATGCAAAATGGTCCATTTGGAAACTTCCATCAGTTACAAGAAAAAGATGTACGTACTATCTTACAAAATTCCCTTTAAAATAATGATTGCGTGTGAGGCTATGTAGTTAGCCTCACACTTTTTTATTGAAGGTTAAGAAAAATTAACGAATCTTGTTGAATTTTGTCGTAGAAGTTTCTTAAGACCTACAATATAATGAAATAGTTAGATAATCAAAGGGGTGTAATGGTTAATTTTATTAAAAGAAGTGAAAAAAGTCATGGTTTTAATCGAAATATTTAACTTAAATTGGATATTTTAATAGATATTAGACTTTGTGATTGTTAGACAATGATGGTATTTATCGCAATAGCTCCATTCATGTAGAGTTGTTCAGAAACTGTTTAGCCACCTTTATTAAAATAATGACTTAAACAAAGAGGAGAGGGATCGAATGTTGAAGCAATTGCTTAAGGATCGTGTGGTTACATTAAGTTGTAAAGAGATACCATTTCAGCAGCATGTTTATAAAATACAAAATTGTGTAGAAGTTTTGGGGCTTGAAACAAAATCGATACAAATTGAAAATGATAACATTGTTACGGGTTACATGGTTGATCAAAGTATTTTCTTTAAGAGTTTACGTTTTGGGCAAACGAACATTACTTTTTCGAATGGTGTAAATAAGGCAAGTGGACATTTATTTGTCCGTCCTTCTGGGGAAATTGTGATAGAGGTAAAACCATATTTAGGAGATGCTGAAATTGTTCCGGTTTATTTTCTAACAATATTAGCAGATACAGTTATCGCAATTGATTTAAAAGGTGCTTTAAAGCATTATTTGGTAGCCCATCAATTCATGAATCGTGAAGATTCAATTTCTGAAGTACATTACCGATCCATGCATCCTAACGTATTAAAAGATTCTTTTGCTGGTCATTTTGTTTTAGGCTGTCATGTGGATGGTAGAGATATTCTAAATGCCCAAGAGTATGCTTTAGCCAATCGACAAGCTACTTTAACGTTTTCAGAAATAGTCATTCAACAAAATGGTACTAAAAAGACAGTTGTTAGTAATCAATTCCTAACATTTATGATAACCAATCAAGTCTTTGTAAGCTACGAGTCCATCCCTGATAATCTAAGGGAAACAAATTTTGATCGAGAACAATTAATATCAGTTTAACAAAAGCCAACTGCCTGAAACTGAACTGACCCAAAAAGTTAGACAACAATCTAACTTTTACTGGGCAGTTCAAAACAAGGCAGTTGGCTTATTAGCTTCTATAATTCGTGATTAGGTTTGTCGCCAAGATGTATCCAGGTAGCTTTTCCGTCATCTTCATCAAATAAAATGGCGACCTTCGATACACCTTTCTGACTTAAAATAACTTCTGTCAAATGATCCCGAACATCATCTAAAAAAGCTAAGGATAGTTTAGGGTCAGCTTCTGCCACTAACTCAACATGTAAAAATTCCCCTTCTTTAATGACTTCAAGACGTACAATATCTTTAATATTTGGATCATCCATCACAAGATGGGCGATATGATTTAACATTTCTTCATCCGTCTCACCGATTACACCCCGAGCATTGTCTAAGAATACTTTACCAACAACATAAAACATCATGGCCCCAATAATCATGGAAACAAGACCTTCTATTCTAGTCCAACCTGTAAAATGAGCGATAACAATAGCAATAAAGGCTAAAATATTTCCGCTTGTAGCGACTAAATCTTCCATAAATACTAATTTAGTCGCAGGCTTGGCACGGTTTAAATAATTGAAGGCTTTTGGGATGGATGTCATACCTGCTTTTTCCTGCCCAGCTTCATGTAATACTTCTACTGCTGCTTTAGCAAGTACTGTACCCTCTAAAACAATACCTATAAATAAAACTCCAAGTGCGATGAGTACCCCACTTGATTCACCAGTAGGGTGGATAAAATGATGCCATCCTTCTTTGATTGTTTCATAGGAAAGAATTGCTACAATAATAACTGCAAATAAGCATACCAAATTGACAATACGACCGAAGCCACTAGGGAATTTCTTTGTAGGTGCTTTTTTCGATAGAGCGGAGCCTATATACACGAACAATTGGTTAGCTGCATCTCCAAGTGAATGCATCATTTCTGCGAACATAGCCACATTACCTGTTAAGAAAAAGGCAATGCCTTTAATAATACCTAAAAAGGTATTGACACAAGCTGCCATCAGGGAAGGTTTATTACCATCCTTTAGTAGTTTAAATAATTCTGCCATAAAAATCCTCCAACTAGTTTAAAATTTCCATTTCGATTTTTTCAATATATGATAATGTTCTTAATGAACGGTAAAACGACAGTAAATTATCAGAAACAATTAAGGACAAACGTAAATCCAACTCATGTAAAACATTATCATTTTTTAAAGGTACATCTTTAATACGGATGTTTTCGATGATGATATTGTTGTTCTTAAGGAATAATAGAAAGGATTCCGTATGCTTGTCATCATCAATTTGAACCTTTAGTAAAATCTCTCTCATGCGAATACGTTTTGGTCCAATTTTCATTAGGAAAGGTGAGAGAATTTCAATTCCGAAAACGATGATAATGACAGCTAACGTTGCATCCATATAAAAACCAGCGCCTACAGCGATTCCGATGCCGGCAGCTCCCCATATCATGGCTGCAGTCGTTAAACCAGAGATGCTATCATTGCCACGTCTTAAAATGACACCTGCTCCTAAAAATCCAATCCCACTGACAATTTGGGCTGCTAAGCGAAGGGGATCCATTGTAATATTTATATCTTCTCTAGAAGGGGTGGAGTAAGCTGTTTCAATGGAAATAATGGTTAGCAAACAGCTGAATGTTGCTATGACCAAACTTGTCTTTAATCCAACTGGTTTCTTCTTTAATTCCCTTTCAATTCCGATGACTAAACTTAATGTGGCTGCTAAAACTAATTTTATGCCAACTTCATATGTAATCATATTTTCCAATAATGTTCCCATACACGACCCTCCATAGATATTTCGCATTGCTAAGAGATATGCAACCAGTCATTATTATATGTGTATTACTTTTTTGTATTGTACAACATGGAAGTAAGGAAATATATGTGTTTTATTTTATAGGGATCTAAAATTCATCTATACATCCCTTTCATAATTAATATCACTTTGGCTCTAGGTCGGTTATTTATGTAAAACAAGCATCTATGTAAGCGAATAGCATAGTATTTACCCGTATGCTCTTTTCTAATTTGATGATGGCGACGCTGTTTTTAGTGGAATGGACAAAGTGTTATTGATAGTAGGGAATGAGACTAGAGCTCTTCTCTACTAATAGGGAGAAATAAAAGATTAATGATAAGGAAAGTTTTTATTCGCATTTTCAATAAAGAATGCTGAGCGGATTCGGAACCCTAATTGAGGCTCCAGGCCTAGATCATGCTAAAAATGTAAAGGGGAGATGAAGCAAACGGCGAGCTTGTAACAAGAATTGACGAGAGGTTATGACCAGATTTATATCCTAATTAAATTTCCAAAAACTATATTTCATTCACATAAAATGGTATAATAAAGGGGTAACTAGATAGAGGTTTCATGGGCGGTAAGCATACATTCTTCACCCGTTCTTCAGGTTTCTGGAGGGGAAGGAGGTGTTGCTAATGACAACTTACGAGGCAATGTCCTTAATGATCAGTTTTAGTGGATTGATTGTTTCGGTAATTGTTCTGTCATTTACTTTTTCTCAGAAAAAAAAGTAAACCGCCCCTGCCCTCCAAGCATGTGAGTGGTTTACTCCTTCATTATGCAAATCGCCTTTGAAGCGATTCGTCTGTTACATGACCATTTGGTGGTGACACACCAAGTGGTCCTTTTTTTATATCCATCTTCATGAAAAATTATAACATGCATTGTTAAATTACTCAAATTAATTGGAAAGAGTACAACTCTAAATTTATATAGGATACAGGGCATGCGAGAAGCACTTAGGATAACATTGGACGTATGCTTTCTATATATAGATATTCCAAAATCCAGATTGAAGATAACGATAGAAGATTCGTTCAATCAACATGTTCATTTGAAGTTTCGTCAGAATGAGTGTTGAGAAAAATGGGATGCACTCACTTGCTCCATCTTATTATATAATAGGACGGAGTATACGTATGCGATGAGCGTTGGATAATGACTGATGATGTTGATAGTACCATCATTTATTTGATCTATAATGTAAAGAAGATCAAGTGGACCTTATAAGGGATGGGGTTGGTTTTTCTTAATAGTGTTAGTATCTAATTTATTTGGCCATACTTTGTTTACTTGTTTTTTTGACAATGGCTGAACCATATTAGTACTGCTATTTGTTGTTTTAGAAGGGAGCGCTCTATTGTTTGTTATTAATATAAAAAAAGATTTTTAACTTTTTTTTAAAAAATGCTTGATTTTTAAAATGCTATATTATATGTTATTACTTGTCCTTAACAAGACGAAACACTTTGAAAATAAAAAATAAAAAAGTTGTTGACTTCTTGTTATAAACGAGTTATCATAATGAAGTCGCTGAAAACGACTGAGATAATAATGAACCTTGAAAACTGAACAAGCAAAACGTAATCAATAAAGTTTTAAGTAACTAGCCTAGCTAGTGAATGAAACTAAATTTGGACATCAAAATTGATGCCAGCAAAACAATTTGAGCTAATCAAATTTCTTTTATGGAGAGTTTGATCCTGGCTC